>JASHOP010000075.1 GCA_030041075.1 Thermoplasmata archaeon
AGACCATAGTTTACCGGCCCCTCTCCGCAAGGTTTCCAAACGCGAGGCCTGGGACGCGGGACCGCTTCCGCCCTACAGCACGTGCGTGTAGGCCGTGATCCGCTTCACCTTCTCTCCCTCGAACTCCCACACGTCGCAGTACTGGACGCGGATGACGCCCCCGTCCTTCTTGAACACCTGGGCGGTTCCCTCCGAGACCACGACGTTGCCCTCCTCGACCATCCGGCTGATGTCGTTGCGGAGCCGGGCCACGTCCGGGCCGGCCGCCATCTCCGCCTCGAACTCCTTCTTGCCCCGCGACCGCTTCGGCGCGCCGACCTCCCAGCGCTCCACGTCCTCCGTCAGCATCGGGAGCATGCCGGACCAGTCCTGACGGTTGAAGCAGGCGGCGAGGGTCCGGACGACGTCCTTGCGCGGGCTCATCGCGGCTCTGACCTCCATCCCGTACAATATGCCTCCGCTGGGTCGGGCGGCATCGGCCGCGGACGCCGGATCGCCCGGCGACCCGCCATCGCATCGCCCGAGCCACCGGTCGGCCGGAGGAAGCGACGTCGACGGGAGGGCGCGTGGGCGCGGAGCCGGGGAGCCCGGCGAGGCGGCGCACCTTAAGCGATCCCGGGAATACACCGCCGGGAACCGGTACGGGGCGCATGACGGGGAAGAGCCGAGTCCTGGTGCTCGACGTCGGCGGCACCCACGTCAAGGTCGGTTTCTCGGATCGGAGGAGCGAGATCCGGATCCCCTCGGGCCCGGCTCTCACTCCCTCGAAGATGCTCAAGAGCGTCGCTCGGCGGCTGCGCGGCGAACGGTACGACGTCGTGTCGATCGGCTACCCGGGGGTCGTGGTGCATGGTCGGATCGTCGGGGAGCCCCCCAACCTCGGCACGGGATGGGTAGGCTTCGACTTCGGACGGGCGTTCCGGCGACCCACGCGGGTGGTCAACGACGCGGCGATGCAGGCGCTGGGGAGCTACCACGGCGGGAGGATGCTGTTCCTCGGCCTCGGTACCGGGCTCGGCACCGCGATGATCGTCGACGGGAGGCTCGAGCCGATGGAGCTCGCCCACCTGCCGTACAAAAAGGGGAAGACCTACGAGGCGTACGCGGGCGAGGCCGGGCTGAAGCGCCTGGGTCGGAAGAGGTGGCAGAAGGAGGTCCTGGCCATCGCCCGGATGCTCTCGGACGCGCTGGAGCCCGACTACGTGGTGCTCGGGGGCGGCAACGTCCGCAAGCTGAAGCAGCTCCCTCCGCGGGCCGAGCCGGGCGACAACCGCAACGCGATCGTCGGAGGCGTCCGGCTCTGGCGGCCGGTCCGGGCCGGCGGACCCGACGGGGGAGTCGCCCGTCGGGCCCCCCGACGGTCAGCCGGGGAGGTCCGGGAGCCCCGCCGCCGCCGCGCGGTCTAGGTACCAGACCGAGAGTCCCGGGGGCCTCACGCAGCTCGCGGGGTATCGGGGATCGCCGCGCGTGCCCGCCCGGAAGATCCCCGCCACGGCACCGACCTTGTCGGAGCCGGCCACGAGGAAGCAGACCTCCCGCGCCGAGGAGAGGGCCGGCGGGGTCAGCGTCAGCCGGGGGACGAACGGGGGAAGGCCGGGACGCGCCACCGCGACGACCGACCGACGCACCTCGCGGACGGCCGGCGACCGCGGGAACACGGACGCCGTGTGCCCGTCCGGCCCGATCCCGAGCAGGACGAGATCGAACCGCGGAGCCGACGGACCCCGCCGGGGGCCGAGCGGTCCGATCCGGCGCGCGTAGCGGGTCGCGGCCAGCGACGGAGGGCGGAGCTCCCCCCGGAGGCGATGGACCTGGTGCCGTGGGACCGGAACGTGCGCGAGGAGCTCCGCCCACGCCGCGCCGAAGTTGCTCTCGGGGCCGTGCGGCGGGACGCATCGCTCGTCCGCGAAGAACACCTCCGTCGCGCGCCACGGCCAGCCGCCGCCCCGGTGCCGGGCGAGCCGCCGGAAGAGGCCGAGCGGCGTCCGCCCTCCTGAGAGGACGATCGAGAACCGGCCCCGCTCGCGGACCGACGCCCTCGCCCGGGCCGCGAGGTGGGCCGCGAGCGCGGCGGTCGCCCCCTCGAGATCGGGATGGACCTCGACGCGGCGGGGGCCTACTCGAGGAACCACCGGTGCCCCCACGCGGCGATCAGCGCCTGGGCCGCGTCGGGTCCCCACGAGCCCGCCGGGTACGGGAGGAGCGGCGGCGGGTTTCTCAGGATCGGGTCGTAGAGGCGCCACGACGCCTCGACCTCGTCGGCGCGGACGAAGAGGGTGGAGTCGCCGAGCATCACGTCGATGAGGAGCGTCTCGTAGCCGTCCGGGAGCTCGCCGAAGACGTCCGCGTAGTGGAACTTCATCCGGTGGGTCTGGACGCGGAGCTCGCGGCCGGGGACCTTGACCTCGAAGGCGAGCTCGAACCCCTCGTCCGGCTGGATCAGGATCGAGATCCGGTCCGGGTTCGCGCGGTACTCCTGCGCCGTCTGGAAGAACGTGACCGGCGGCGCCTTGAACGTGAGGACGACCCGCGTCGACTTCGCCGGCATGCGCTTGCCGGTCCGCACGTAGAACGGAACGCCCTGCCAGCGCCAGTTGGCGATCCGGAGCCTCAGCGCGACGAACGTCTCCGTGGAGGAGCCCGGCGCGACGCCCGGCTCCTCGCGGTAGCCCCGGACCGGCGATCCCGCGATCGCCCCGGCGGCGTACTGCCCCCGGACGACGTCGTCCCCCGCGAGCGGGACGACGCTTTGGAGCACCTTCACCTTCTCGTTGCGGATCGAGTCCTCGTCCCGCGTCGCGGGGGGCTCCATCGCGACCAGCGTCAGGATCTGGGTCACGTGGTTCTGGACCATGTCGCGCAGCGCCCCGGACGCCTCGTAGTACGGGGCGCGGCCCTCGACGCCGAGCGACTCGGCCACCGTGATCTCCACGGCATCGATCCGCTCCCGGTTCCAGAGCGACTCGATGAACATGTTCGCGAACCGGAACACCATCAGGTTCTGGACGGTCTCCTTGCCGAGGTAGTGGTCGATCCGGAAGATCTGCTTCTCGTCGAAGTAGCGGAGCGCGATCCGGTTGAGCGCCTCCGCGGACGCGAGGTCCCGGCCGAACGGCTTCTCGACCACGACCCGGGTCCATCCCGGACCGGCGTGGAGCCCGGCGTCCCCGAGGCCGGTGAGCGTCGGGCCGAACGCCTCGAGCGGCAGCGCCAGGTAGAAGATCCGGTTGCCGCGGAGCCCGTGCTCCCGCTCGAGCCGCTCGATCCGCGCCCGGAGCTGCGCGAAGCTGGCGGCGGTCTCGTCGGGGACGGACTGGTAGTAGAGGGTCGCGTCGCAGAACGCCCGGGCCGACGCCGGGGGATGGGACGGGTCGGAGCCGAGGGAACCGACGGCCATCGCCCGGAACGCGGCGTCGTCCATCGGCCGGCGCGCGACGCCGAGCACGAGGCTCCCCGCGGGCCATCGGCCCCCCGTGCCGAGCCGGTGGAGGACGGGGAGGAGCTTCCGTTGCATCAGGTCCCCGGTCGCGCCGAACACGACGAACAGGTGGGGCTCCGGCCCCGCGCCGTCCATGCCTAGCTCTCCCGCTTCACTTCGTGCCCGCCGAACTTGTTGCGCATCATCGCGAGGAGGCGCTCGGCGAACGGGTCGGTCTCGCGCGAGCGGATCCGGGCCTGGAGGGCGAGCGTGATCACGGGCGCGGGGATGTTGAGCTCCAGCGCCTCGGCGACGGTCCAGCGCCCCTCGCCCGAGTCCGCCACCCACGGCTCGATCCCGGCAAGGGTCGGGTTCTCGCCGAGGGCCGCCTCGGTCAGTTCGAGCAGCCACGAGCGGATCACGCTGCCGTAACGCCACACCTCGGCGACCTGGTGAAGGTCGAGGGCGAAGTCGGTCTTCCCCTGGAGGACGGAGAACCCTTCGGCGTACGCCTGCATGAGCCCGTACTCGATGCCGTTGTGGACCATCTTGACGAAGTGGCCCGAGCCGACCGGGCCCATCCGACCCCATCCGAGCTTCGGTCCCGGGGCGAGCGTCTCGAGGATCGGGCGGAGGCGCTCGACGTCCGCCTCGTCACCGCCGACCATCATCGAGTACCCTTCGGTGAGCCCCCAGATCCCGCCGCTCGTGCCGACGTCCACGTACCGGAACCCCCACCCCGTGACGAGGGCGGACCGGCGGAGGGTGTCGCGGTAGTACGAGTTGCCCCCGTCGACGATCGTGTCGCCCGGGGCGAGCAGCGGCCGCAGCTGATCGAGCGTCTGGTCGACCGGGGCCCCGGACGGGATCATCAACCAGACCGCGCGCGGCGGCGCGAGCTGCCGGACGAGATCCGCGAGCGAGCTCGCTCCGACGGCGCCCTGGGCCACGACCGCGTCGACGACCGACTTCGTCCGAGCGAACCCGACCACCCGGTGTCCTCCCCGGACGAGCCGTACCGTCATGTTCGCCCCCATCTTGCCGAGTCCCACCATCCCGAGCTCCATCGTCGTCCTCCTACCCCGACGCGATCCCGACGCGCGCAAGCTCGTCCCGGAGCCGGGCGGGATCGGTCACCCGGAGGGTCCGGATGCCGAGGCGCTCGGCCGCCTCGAGGTTCTCGGGGCGGTCGTCCAGGAAGAGTGCCTCCTCGGGCACGCGTTGCGTGAGGGTGAGCGCGTTCTCGAACGCGGCGGGGTCCGGCTTGCGGTAGCCGGTATAGCAGGAGCTTAGGAAGACGTGAAAGACCGTGCGGAGGTCGAACGTGCGGATCCGGTACTCGTTCAGGTCGCGCGACTCGTTGTTGAGGGCGGCCATCACCCATCGACCCTCCGCCCTCAGCGCGCGCGCGGTGGCGAACGCCGACGCCTGGAGGCGGGACTGGTCGCGCATGCAGCGGACGAACGCCTCCTCGGAGAACGTCCGGGGCTCGTAGAAGACGGTCGCGGCGAGATAGCCCGCCGTGTCGAGCCGCCCCGTCTCGAACGCGGCGTCCACGTCGTGGTGCCGCCGCTCGAACTCCACCGGGTCGAGACCGAACCGGGAGGCCGCGGCGGCCCGGGCTTCGCGATCCCAGCCGTTCGAGAGCACGACGCCGCCGAGGTCCCAGAGGAGGAGGGAGACGCTAGCCACGGAGCGCCTCCGCCAGCCGGGCGAGCCCGCCGTCCGGGTCGGACCCGAGGTCGATCCGCAGGACGCGACGACCTTTCTGCCGGAGCGCCCGGTAGTCGCCGAGCGCCTGGGCGCGGATGAGCTGGCCGAACGAGAACTCCGCGCCCGGCACCGCGAGGTCCTGGCGGGGCGAGTCGACCAGTTGAAGGAACAGGCCCGAGTTGGGCCCGCCTTTGTGCAGCTGCCCGGTGGAGTGCAGGAATCGGGGCCCGTAGCCGAAGGTGGTCGCGACGCGCAGCCGCTCGAGGAGCTGACGGCGCAGCGCTTCGAGCGCGGCGGAGGCCCCGGGGGTCGGCTCAAGGTACGCCTGGATCGCGACGTAGTCTCCGGGCCGGCACGAGGCGATCCAGCTGCGGGCGGCCGTGGCGAGGTCCCCCGAGCCGTCGGCGGGGACGGTGTCGACGGTCGGGTCCCCCGGTCCCGGTCCGGGCCGCGCCATCGCCTGCCGGGCGAGCTCCTTCGCGAGCTCGACATCGGGCTGGTCGTACGGGTTGATGCCGAGGATCATCCCGGCGCTTGCCACCGCCATCTCCCACCGGAAGAACTCCTCGCCGACCGCCAGGCGATCCGGGACCCGGATCCGCACGATCGGGAAGCCGGCTCGCTCGAGTCGCGCCGTGTGCTCGGCGAGCGCCCCGTCCGCGGTCCCACCGCCCTGGAACTCCACGAACACCCGGTCCGGTCCGTACCGGTCCGGGGAGGCGCGCGGCTCGTCCACGACGGGGACGATCCCCTTGCCGATCTTCCCCGTGCTCTCCGCGACGAGCTGCTCGGCCCAGGCGGGGAACGCCGAGAAGTCGCCGGAGGCGTAGAACGTGAGCTTGTCCCGGCCCCGGGCTCCGAGCTCGCCCAGCACCGCCCCGAGCGAAAGGCCCGGGTTCTCCCGGACCGGGACCGGACCCGCGCACGCCTCGGCCATCGTCCAGGCCCGGTCGAGGAGGGCGCGCACGTCGATGCCGGCCAGCGACGCCGGGACCAGCCCGAACATGGTGAGCGCCGAGTAGCGCCCCCCCACGGTCGGAACGGCCAGGAACACGTCCCGGAACTGCTCGTCCCGGGCGAGCCGTTCGAGCGGGGTCCCGGGGTCCGTCACGGCGACAAAGCAACGTCCGGCGGCCACCCCCGCGGAACGCGCTTCTTGCGCGAAGTAACGGTGGAACGCGAGCGGCTCGGCCGTGGTCCCCGACTTGCTCGACACCACGAACAGCGTGCGCCGGGGGTCGATGCGCCGGCGCACGGCGCCCACCGCGTCGGGGTGGGTGCTGTCGAGGACGACCAGCTCCGGGTAGCCGGCACGGCTCCCGAAGATGCTTCGGAGGACGTCGGGCGCGAGGCTCGAACCTCCCATCCCCAACACGACGACGTGCCGGACGCCCTCGGCGCGGATCGAGTCCGCGAGGGTCGTCAGCCGGGCCACCGTGTCGTGCATCGTCGCGGGAAGGTCGAGCCAGCCCATGCGGTCGGCGACGTCCTGCGGCGGCGCCGCCGGCCAGAGCGTCGAGTCCCGTCTCCAGACGCGCGGCCCCACGCCCGCGGCCTGCCAGCTCTCCCAGCGCGCGGCGGCCCGGTCCCGGTCGGCGCCGAGCGCGTACGACTCCGGGTCGATCGTCGCGGCGAGCACGGTCTCCTTCTTCGCCGCGAGCGACCGGATCAGGCTGGCATACGAATCCGCGAACAGTCCGACCCCTTCGATCTGCAGCCCGTCGGCGACCTTCCCGAGGTCGACCCCGAGCGAGGCGGCCGAGTCGAGCCGGCGACGGGCCCCCGCGAGGTCCTCCGCGAGCGTGTCGCCCCGGACCACGCCGTGGTTCTCGAAGGCGGTCAGGGTGGCGGGAGGGATCGTGTCGACCGTCTCCGGACCGACCAGCTCCTCCACGTAGAGGGTGTCGCGCAGGCGGGGATCCTTGGTGCTGGTGCTCGCCCAGAGGACGCGCTGGGGCCGGGCGCCCCGGCGCGCGAGGGGGTCGAACGCAGGTCCGTGGAAGATCGCCCGGAACCGGGCGTAGATCACACGGGCGTTGGCGATCGCGATCGTGCCCCGGAGCTCCGGACCACCGGGACCGGGGGATGCGTCGAGCGCGCGGTCGACCGCGGTGTCGATCCGGCTCACGAAGACCGAGGCGACCGACGCGACCTTCGACGGGTCCCGCGCCGCCGAGAGACCGCGCACGTACGCCTGGGCGACCGCCTCGTACTGGGCGAGGGAGAACAGGAGCGTGACGTTGACGTTGATCCCCTCGGAGAGGAGCTTCTCGATCGCCGGGACCCCCTCGACGGTGCCGGGGACCTTGATCAGGAGGTTCGGACGACCGACCTCGCCCCACAGCCGTCGCGCCTCGGCGATCGTGCCCGCGGTGTCGTGCGCGAGCGCCGGAGCGACCTCGAGGCTCACGTAGCCGTCCGTTCCCGCCGTTCGGTCGTAGACGGGCCGGAGCACGTCGGCCGCGAGGCGCACGTCCTCCACCGCCAGCCGTTCGTAGAGCTCGGCGGGTCCGAGCCCCGGCTCGCGGGCCAGAAGCTTCGCGAGCGCTTCGTCGTAGTCGTGGCTGCCGGCGATCGCCTTTTCGAAGATCGTCGGATTGATCGTCACCCCGGTGATCCCGTCGCGGTCGACCATGCGGCCGAGCTCGCCGCTCGTGATCAGGCTGCGCCGGATGTAGTCGAGCCACGGCGACTGGCCCCGGTCGAGCAGCGCGCGGAGGGCGGTCACGGAGGCACCTTCCGGCCCAGCACCCGATGGGCGGACGCGACGATCCGTTCGGCCGTGAATCCGAACTCCTTCTCGAGGACCGGACCGGGCGCCGAGGCGCCGAAGCGGTCGATCCCGATCGACTCGCCGGGCGGGCCGACGTAGCGCGACCATCCGAGGGTCGCCGCCGCCTCCACCGAGATCCTCGGCACGCCGGGCGGCAGGACCGAGTCGCGGTAGTCGGCGGGCTGCTCGTCGAACAGCTGCCAGGATGGCAGGGAGACGACCCGGGCCCGGATCCCCTGCGGCGCGAGCCGTTCCTGGGCCCCCAGAACCAGCGCGACCTCGGAACCGGTGGCGACGAGCACGATCTCGGGCGTCCCGCCCGGCGACTCCGAGAGTACGTACCCCCCGCGGGGAACGCCGTTCGCGATCGGGAACCGGTTGGGGTCGAGGACGGGCAGCTTCTGCCGCGTGAAGACGAGGGCGGTCGGGCCCTGCCGCTCGATCGCCACGCGCCACGCCGCGACGCTCTCGTTCGCGTCGGCGGGCCTCAGGAGCGTGAGACCGGGGATCGCGCGCAGGCCGGCCAGCTGCTCGATCGGCTGGTGCGTCGGTCCGTCCTCCCCCATGCCGATGCTGTCGTGGGTGAAGACGAAGATCGCGTGGGTCTGCTGGAGGGCGGCGAGCCGGATCGCTCCGCGCGCGTAGTCGGAGAAGACCAGGAACGTGCCGCCGTACGGTATCACGCCCCCATGCAGGGCCAGGCCGTTGAGACACGCCACCATCGCGTGCTCGCGGACCCCGAAGTGGAAGTTCCGACCGACCGCCTCCGAGGCCGAGTAGTCCGGGACCCCGGCGATCGCGGTCTTCGTCGAAGGAGAGAGGTCCGCCGCGCCTCCGATCAGGGCGGGGAGCCGGGGCGCGAGCGCGTTGAGGACCTTCTGGGAGGCGTCGCGCGTCGCCATCGGTCCCTCGCCCGGTCGGAACGAGGGAACGTCGGCGTCCCATCCGGTCGGAAGCTGCCCGGCGAGCTGGCCGTCCAGCCGGCGCGCGAGTTCCGGGTCCGAGCTCCGGAGCCGAGCTCGGATCGTCTCCCATTCGCGCTGCCAGCGGGCGCCGCGCTCGCGGGCCTCGAGGAGGTGGACCCGGGCCCCTTCGGGCACGAGGAACGACGGCTCGAGCGGCCACCCGAGCTTCTCCTTGGTCGCGCGGAGGTTCGCCGGGCCGAGCGGCTCTCCGTGCGCCTCGCGCGTGTCTTGGACCGGGCTTCCGTACCCCAGGTGGGTGCGGACGCAGATCAGCGACGGGCGACCGGTCTCGGCCCTCGCCTCCCGCAGCGCGCCGTCGACCGCTTCGAGATCGTTCCCGTCGGCGACGGCCAGTACCTGCCAACCGTACGCCCCGAACCGGGCGGGGACGCTCTCGGTAAACGCCCACGCGGTCGGTCCCTCGAGCGAGACGTGGTTGTCGTCGTACAGGTAGATCAGCTTGCCCAGCCCGAGCGTCCCCGCGAGCGAGGCGGCCTCGGCGGAGATCCCCTCCATCAGGTCGCCGTCCGAGACGATCCCGTACGTGAAGTGATCCACCAGCACCCGGTCGGGACGGTTCCAGGTCGAGGCGAGGTGGCGTTCGGCGATCGCCATCCCCACGCCCATCGCGAACCCCTGCCCGAGCGGCCCCGTCGTGGCCTCTACGCCCGGCGTCCGGCCGTGCTCCGGGTGGCCCGGAGTCCGGCTTCCCCACTGTCGAAACCGCCGGAGCTCCTCGAGCGGGAGGTCGTAGCCCGTGAGATGCAGGAGGGCGTAGAGGAGGGCGGACCCGTGACCGGCCGACAGGACGAACCGATCGCGATTCGGCCAGCCGGGATCGGCCGGATTGTGCCGCAGAAAACGATCCCACAGGACGTAGGCCATCGGGGCCGCACCCAGCGGAAGGCCCGGATGACCGGACTTGGCCTTCTCCACCGAGTCGACCGCGAGGAAGCGAAGGGTGTTGACGCAGCTCTGGTCCAACTCGGTCATCGTGGGTCGGGAGCCGCGGGGACCGCGGCGGCGGCCCGACTCGGCTCTTGAGCGGTGCCACCCGAGCCGCGCAAATATCGCTTCGCCCCCGCCCCGGGGCGTATCGCATCCGACCTCCATGCCGTTGCGAGACCCCGAGCCGACGATCCTGCAGGGATCTCGGATCGCCCGGAACCGATGGACGCAGGGACGAACCTCCGCGTCCAGTCCGGCGCCGTTGGGGGGCCACGGAAGGCGGCATCGGTTCTCCCGAGCCGTGCGCGGAGGTTCTCCCCCACGCGCGGCCTTCAAGTCTGCGGCCTGCTTCGGAACCGGAATGGGGGATGGCGTCCGATTCGAGGTCTGCGTGGGCGCGGCCCTGTTCCGCGGCCGGAGGCTTCTCCTACTCCGCCGGGCGCCCACCGTGAGCTACGCCCCGGATACCTGGGACATTCCCGGAGGTCACGTGTCGGTCGGCGAGCGACTGGACGAGGCCCTGCGGAGGGAGGTCCGCGAGGAGACCGGCCTGGACGTCAAGGTCGGCCCCCCGTTCTACTCCCAGATCTATGCCTATCGGAAGAGTTCGGGCCGGAGCGTGCCGACCGTGGAGATCGACTTCCTCTGCACGTCGGTGTCAACGCGAGCCCCGCGCCCCGATCCCGTGGAGCACGTCGCGTTCACGTGGGCCGGTGCGCGCGCCGTCGAGCGACTCCGCCCACCGCCGCTTCTGAGACCGGTGCTGAAGGCCGCCTTTCGGCTCCGGCCGGACGACGCCGGGAAGGCGACGCGTCGGTCGGCAACCTGACCCGGGGGGGAACGGCCGCCCAGCCTCCGAGCTCGGACGGGTCCGGCCCGCCAACCCCCTCAAGTGACCCGGCGCGTAGCCCTGCCCCGGCGATGCCGTTGGCGCACTCCGAGCGCGTCGCGTTCGCGACGTATGCGACCGCGCCCGGGTTCAGTCCTGACGACCGGCTCGCGGCGGCGGAACTCGAGCGTCGTGGGATCGACGTGCTTCCGGTGAGGTGGGACGACCCTACCGTCGCATGGTCCGACTTCGACGCCGTGATCCTGCGATCGACCTGGGACTACCACCGGCGTCGCGCGGAGTTTCTCGCTTGGGTCGAGGCGCTCCCGGCGACGACGGTCTGGAATCCCGCGCCGGTCGTTCGCTGGAACTCCCACAAGTCCTATCTGGCAGACGTGGAGCGCTGGGGCGTACCCACCGTCCCCTTCGAGCTGATCCCGCGCGCGAACCCCCGGACGCTCGAGTCGGTACTGCGATCGCGAGGATGGTCGGACGCCGTGGTGAAACCCGCCGTAGGAGCGGACGCGTACCGGCTGCGCGTCGTCCCGCCGGGCGAGGTCCCGGCCGGCGAGGAGCACCTCCGGGCCGTGCTGGCCGCCGGCGACGCGATCGTTCAGCCGTTTCTCGAACGGGTCCGGACGGTGGGCGAGCGATCGCTGGTCTTCCTCGACGGGGCGCTCAGCCACGCGGTGGCGCACCGATTCGTTCTCGACGTGGGCGCGCGGTGGGGGCGATCGTGCCCGGCGGAGACCGGCGCGCGCGACGATGCGGTCCGGCTCGTCGCGCAGATCCCCGGCCCCCCGCTGTACGCTCGGGTGGACTTCCTCCCCGCCCCCGGCGACCGCTGGCTCGTCAGCGAACTCGAGCTGATCGAACCGGATCTCTACTTCCGGACCGACCCCCGGGCCCCGGTACGCTTTGCCGATTCGGTCCTCGAGCGACTTCGCCGAGGCGGGTGAACGTCAGGGCGACGAACGCCCGGCTGGGCGAAGCTCTCCCGGAGGGACGAGCTCGGTCCACGCCCCGCGAGCGACCGGGACGCCCGGCCGCGGGTTTACGGCCTCGACCCGCGTCGCAGGCCCGTTCGGGGCTACGGCTCGTCCGTCGAGGAACCGTGCGTCGACAGCGGCCGAGCGGACGGGACGACCGCGGGGTCGGCCGGGGCCGGCTCGCGGCGCCGCAGCCGGCCCGCCCGCCCGACGAGGGCGTTCTGCACGATCCGGCGGATCCTGGGCCGGTGGGTCGAAAGGGCGATGCCGGCGCGCACGGCAACGTAGACCATGAACGCCGTGCTGACGATGAAGAAGCTCGGCGGGTACGGTTCGTACCACGAGACGAACAGTCCCAGCCAGATGCTGAACACGGCGACGGACACCGAGACGAGGACGGCCGTCGCAGGCCGCCTCGTCAGGCGAACCGCCGTCGCCGCGGGCGTGACCATCAAGGCGAAGATCAGCAGGACGCCGATGATCTGGACGGCGATCGAGATCGCGACCGCGAGGACGAGCAGGAAGACGAGCCCCAGGCCGAGCATCGGCAGTCCCTTGGCCTCCGCCACGTCCTCATCGAGGGAGGCGAACAGGAGGGGCCGATAGATCAGGGCCAGTACCACGAGGACGGCCACCCCGGCCTCGAGGGTCAGGATCACCCCGGACGTGCTGATCCCCAGCACCTCGCCGAACAGGATCGAGTACGCTTCGGTGGCGTAGCCGTTGTAGAGACTGAGGAAGAGCAGGCCGAGGCCGAGCATGAAGGCCAGGACCGTTCCGATCTCGATGTCGCGGGTGGACGCCTTCCGACCCAGCATCGCCATCCCCGCTGCCCCCGAGGTCGTGAAGAGCAGGAGGCCGTAGACGGGGTTGAATCCCAGGAACACCGCCCCGGCGGCTCCGGAGAAGCCGACATGGCCCAGCGCGTGGGTGGCGAAGGCCAGCCGGCGCAGGACGACGAAGTACCCGACGATCCCGGCGACCACGGCGATGATCGTCCCCGCCTCGAACGCGTTCTGCATGAACGCGAACTGCCACATGATCCGGAGATCGGTGACGAAATTCCAGCTGAAGTACGTCAACCCGCCTCGCCTCCCTGGGCCTCCTCGGTCCCGACGATCACCAGGTTGCCTCGCGAGTCCCGCAGGACCTCGACCGGCACCTCGTAGAGCCGGCTCAGGGTCTCCGAGGTCAGGACGACCTCGGGCGCACCGGTAGCGACCTTGCCGTTGGCGATGTAGATCACCTTGTCGAGGCACTGGATGAGCGGGTTGATGTCGTGCGCCACGAGGAGCGTGGTGACGTTCCGCGATCGAACCAGCCGGTCGACGAGGTCCACCAGCTCCCGGCCGCGGCGGAGATCGAGGTTGGAGAGCGGTTCGTCGAGCAACAGCATCTCGGGGTTCCCGACCATCGCTTCGGCGAGGAACACCCGCTGCAGCTCCCCGCCGGAGAGCGAACCCAGGCGCTTATGGGCGAGGTCGGAGGCGCCGACCGCCGCGAGGGCCTGGGAGGCCGCCTGGCCGATTCGAGCCCCCGCCCGGGCCCGGGACCGGGCGAGCCCGAACGCCGTCAGCCCGACCATTAGTCCCAACGCCGCCCACGGAACGAACCGGGCGAGGATCATCGATCCGAGCGGAGGGACGGTCCCGCGGGCCAATCCGGTGAACGTCAGGGCCAACCCGGCGACCCCGACGGCGGCCACGCCGAGAAAGAGCCGCGGAGACCCCCCGGTGACGCTCCGGAGGGTCGGCACGGACCGATCGCCCCCATCCTCGGAAGCGAACCCCGGCCCCCACCGGCTCTGGGAGGCGCCCATGCGGACGAGGTTCTCGCACTCGATGTGGGTCTCGCTGTCGATGTTGTGCCGCTGGGGGACGTATCCTATCCTCGGACTTCCCCGCCGGGGCCTCCCGCCGAAGATCGTCAGCGAGCCGGATCGGGGACGCTGCAGTCCGAGCAGCATGCGGAACAGGGTCGTCTTACCGGCCCCGTTCGGACCGATGACGGCGACGAACTCGCCTCGACGGACGTCGAAGGTCGCGTCACGCCAGACCCGCTTGTCGCCGTAGGCGACCTCCAACCGGTCCGCCCGGATGACGACCGGCTCGGTGGAGGCTTCCGACGTGAGCATCGGTGGTCCGCTCCCGGGACGCTACGAACCGAGCTCGGAGGCGTTCAACGCGTCCTGTAGGTTGGAGAATTCGCCGCCCATCCATTGCTGGAACGAGTCGCCGGGCGGCTGGATCGTCTCGCTGACGTAGGTGTAGGTGACGTTGTTGGCGGCCGCGATCGCCTTCATCTCGGTCGTGATCGGCGTGACGGTCTGGATGTTGTAGACCAACATCGCGACCTTCCCGCTCTCGAGCTGGCACTCGAACGTCACGACGCTCTGGGTCGGCGGATCGTTGCCCTCCGCGATCGCCTCCATGAACGCCGGCGGCGAGATGAGATCCAGGCCGGTGTAGTTGGCCAAGTAGACGAAGATGCTCTCGGTCGAGGCGACCACCGCCCCGTCGTGGTACTTCTGGATCTCGTTCGCTTGGGCGTATAGTGTCGCGAGCGAGGCGTTCATCGCCGCGTACTGCGCTTGGAAGTAGGTGATGTTCGCCGGGGCGATCGACACGAGGTCCTGGTACATCGCGGCCACGGTGTCGTAGACGTAGTGGGGGTTGTACCACATGTGGGGGTTGCCGGTGACGATCCCCCCGGTGACGTTCACGCCGTTCAGGATCCCCACGTTCAGCACGACTTGGCCCGCCGTGCGGTCCGCGGCGACTTCATCGATCGCCCACTGGTCGTACCCTACGCCGTTCACGATCACGTAGTTCGCGTCGGCGATCTCCACGGACGTGGTGGCGTTCGCCTCGTACTCGTGGGGATCGGTATTGGGGTCGGTGATGATGCTGACCACGTGGGTCAGGTTGCCGCCCATCTGCGCGACGAGACTTCCCCAGAAGTTCTCGGCCGCGACCACCTGGACCGGGTTGGAGGGGGAGAAGGGCGGGCTCGCCACGTTGGGCGACACCCCCGAGACGGGCACTTCCGGGACCGTCGCCGCCGATGCCGGGGAGGCCGGGGCCGCGGGGACGCCCGAAGCCCCCCCCTGGGTCGCGACCGACGGGCTCGTCGAGTTGTTGGTCGGAAGGCCCAACGCGACTCCGGCGCACGGCGACGCCGAGTCGGCGCTGGTGATCACGAGGTACGCTCCCCCGCCCGCGCCCACGACCGCGATCGCCACGATCAGGGTCAGTGCCATCCGGGGGTTCTTGGCCATCGTGGGAGCCTCGGATGCCCGGTCTAGTTCGACGTCCTGGACGTCGTGCAGGGCGAGATCGGTTCGCCGTGGGGGCACTCGACCGGATGGCGCTGGACCCGACAGATCTCCTCGACGGTCCGATGCGAGATCGCGAGGTCGATCTCGCGCGCCGCCGCGCACGTTTCCGCGGGTCCGAGTCCCAGGCTCCCGAAGAGCGTCTCCGCGATCCGGTGGTGGCGCCGATACTCGCCGAGCGTCAGGCGTCCCTTGACGGTGATCCGGCTCTTGCCGCGGTGCCGGGCGACCAGACCCAGCTCTTCGAGCGGCGTCAGGTGGCCCAGCGCCGACGGAGGGCTCAGTCGGAGAACCGCGGCGATGCGCTTGAGCGATACGCCCCGCTCGGGGGTCTCCTGGCCCAGCACGGCCTGCAGGGTCTCGAGTTGGCGCCGCGTGAGCCGTTGAAGGGTCTCCACGTTCGAGGGTAGTCCGCGACCCGATATAAACACACCCCTAATTATTAGGGTATACCGAGTCTGCCGACGATCGAGACGACCGGACCGTCCGGTCCGCCGGGGACGGCCCCCGACATCGCCCGACGGAGCGAGGGCGTGGCCTCGGGGGCGCCGCGGTCCCGGCCCGCGCAACCTCGTCGTCCTGGAGGTACGGGGCGGTCGAGGATTTGGTGCCGGGCCCCCGCGCCGGCGCCCGACCCCGAGACCTTCGGAAGCCGAGGAACTTCGCGGCCCGGGGAGGGAGGGGTCCCCTGCGATCCTCCCCGTCAGCGTGCCGAGCGCGGCACCGAAGGCGGTACACCCGCGGAGGGCGGCGTCCGCCCGTCGCTCGCGGCCGCCTCAGGCGTCGCGCCCCGCATCCCCGGGGCCATCCCGGCCCGCGCCGGCGCCGATCGTGAGCACCGTCTTCCCCTCGGCGCCTCCGCCGCGGATCCTGGTGAGGACCTGCGGTGCGTCGGCGAGCGGACGGACGGCGCGGACCGGGACCCTGACCCGACCCGCGGCGACCTCGGTGCCGATCCTGTCGAGGAGAGCGGCCGAGGGGGTGAGGTCGATGTTCCGGGTCCGGGTACCGGCGCCCGGAGGAGCCTCGTCCGGTGCGGCATGGACCGTCGTTCCTGCGATCCCGCCGCTCCGAACGAGCGCGGCGTACGCGGGAAACGCGGCGGAGCTGCTGGCGAGGTCCAGGAGGCCATCGACCCCGTCGGGATGACTCCGGCGGATCCGCTCGACGGCGTCGGGCTCGTCCCGCGCCATCACCTCGGTCGCTCCGAGGCTGCGGACGTAATCCGACGAAGCCGCCCGCGTCAGGGCGATCACGCGGAGCCCCCGCGACGCGGCCAACTGGACCGCGAACGAGCCGACCCCACCCGACGCCCCGATGACCAGGAGGGTTTGGCCCCGGGCGAGCCCGAGGGTGTCGAGGGCGTGGAGCGCGGTCATCCCCGCGGTGGGGATCGCCGCGGCCTCGACCGCTTCCGTCCGGGAGGGGATGCGGGCCACCGCGTTCGACTGGGGGACGGTCGTGTACTCGCAGTAGGTCCCGGTGCCGACCGGTGCGTGGAGGAACTGTCCGAACACGCGGTCCCCGGAATCGAACCGGGTCACCCCCGGACCGACCGCCTCGACCGTTCCGGCGCCGTCGACTCCGAGCACCAACGGAAACCGGTGGGGCATCACGCTCGCCAGAATCCCCTCCGCGATCTTCGCGTCGTACGGATTGACCCCGGCGGCACCGACCCGCACGAGCAGCTCCCCCGGGCCGGCGACCGGCTTCGGGAGTTCGATGAGCTCGGGCGGAGCACGGAACGAGCGGACGGCAATCGCCTGCATGCCGCTGGAACGGGGAAACGCCATAAAACGGGGTCCGTGAACCGAGCCTCCCGGGGTGCGCCGTCAGCCGAAGCGGCCGTTCACGTAGTTCTCGGTCAGCGCCTCCTTCGGCCGGTCAAAGAACGTCGCCGACGGTCCCGTCTCGACGAGCTTGCCGAGATACAGGAACGTCGCGAAGTCGGCGACGCGGCGGGCCTGGGCGATGTTGTGCGTCACGATGACGACCGAGTATTCGGTCTTGAGCCGCGCGAGGAGGTTTTCGATCTTCGCCGTGGCGATCGGGTCGAGGGCGGAGCACGGCTCGTCCAGCAGGAGCACCTCGGGCCGCACCGCGAGCGCCCGCGCGATGCACAGGCGCTGCTGCTGACCTCCCGACAGGCTCGTCCCGGGGGCGTCGAGCGTGCCTTCGACCTCCTCCCACAGCCCCGCGGCCACGAGGGCGTCGACGACCCCCTCGTCGAGCTCGTCCCGGCGGCGGACCCCGAGCAGGCGGAGGCCGGCGGCGACGTTCTCGTAGATCGACATGTTCGCGAACGGGCTCGGTTTCTGGAAGACCATCCCGACGCGGCAGCGGACCTCGACCGGATCGAGCGAGCGGAGGTCCTCGCCGTCGAGGCGGATCGTTCCCTCCGTGCGGGCGCGGGGGATCTCCTCGTGGAGCCGGTTGAGGCACCGTACGAACGTCGACTTGCCGCAGCCGGACGGGCCGATGATGGCGGTCGTCGCCCGGTCGGGAACGTCCATCGAGATCTCGTAGAGCGCCTGGCGCGGCCCGTACCACGCGCTGAGCTCCGCGACCTCCATCTTCGCGGTCATCGGGTCAGTCCGCCTCCGAGGTCGCCGCGCTCCGGAGCGCGAGGCGGGCCGCGAGGCTGATCACCGCCATGATGAGCAGGAGGACGAGCGCCGCGCCCCACGCGTCCGCGATCAGGTTCGGCCCCGTCGAGTTGAGGAGGGCATCGTAGATGAACGGTGCGAGCGTCGCGACGGGGGCGTGGAGGCCGGAGAACCAGTAGACGCTCGAGCCGGCCGTGAGGAGGAGTGCGGCCGTCTCCCCGCCCGCCCGCCCGAGCGCGAGGAGATTGCCCGTCACGAGCGCCGGCCGGCAGCTGCCCAGCACCACCCTAAGCGTCACGCGGTGCCGGGGGAACCCGAGGGCGAGTGCGGCCTCCCGGACCCCCCGCGGCACGGTTCCCAGGGCCGTCGTGGTCGCGCGGGCGATGATCGGCAGCATCAGCACGGCCAGCGCCACGCCGCCGGAGAGCGCGCTGACCGCGTCGAGCCGGTCGTAGCGGAGGAACAGCGTGAACACGAACACACCGATCAGGATCGACGGGACGCCGGTCATCACGTCGACGAGCAGGCCGACGGCCTGCCCGAACCGGTTCCGCCCGTATTCGGAGAGGTAGATGCCCGTGAGCAGACCGGCCGGCACCGCGATCAACGAGGCCAGCCCGAGGAGGAGGAGGGTGCCTTGGATCGCAGGCCCGATCCCCCCGAGCGTGCAGTTCGTGATGCACTGCGGCGGGGGTTCGGAGGTATAGAACGACGGGCGCACGACCGCGGCTCCCCCCTGGGCCACGGCGGTATCCACCAAGCTCGCGAGAGGCAGGAACGCGAGCCCGAGGGCGACGACCAGGAGAGCGCCGATCGCGAGATGGATCGCGCGGCGACGCCGCACGCGTCCCGCCCGGCCGGCGGCGACCCGGGGCCACCACGGCCGTCCCCCCAGCGGCCGGTCGCCGCCGGTCGCGGTCGGGGAGGTCCTGGGCCGCACGGTGCGACGCCGGGGGCGCGTGGCCGCCGACTCGGGCGCGTCGCGTGCCGACAGCCACCGAACGATCCCGCGCGCGGCCAGGTTGACCGCCACCGACAGTCCGAATAGGATGAGTCCGAGCTCGACGAGGGCGCTGAGCGTGAGCCCGGCCGAGTCGCTGAACGATCCGACCAGGAGGCTCGGGATCGTCACGCCCGTGGAGAGGAACGAGGTCGGAAGGAGCGGGATGTTCCCGATCACGAGGGCCACGGCGATCGTCTCGCCGATCGCCCGGCCGAATCCGAGCATCACGGCCCCGAGGATCCCCGGCCGCGCGGGGCGGAAGACCGCCATCCGCGTCGCGTCCCATCGGGTGGCGCCGAGGCTCAGCGCCGCCTCCCGCTGCGACCGCGGGACCGCTCGGAGCGCCTCGCGGGAGAGGGCCGCGACGGTCGGGATGACCATCACCGCGAGCACGACGCTCGCGGTCAGAAACCCGCTCCCGAGCGCCGGGCCGGTGAACGGGGGGGCCCCGCCCGTCAGCGCCATCAGCGCGGGCTCGACGGACCGCCGCATGAGCGGCACGAGCACGAGCAGCCCCCAGATCCCGTAGACGATCGACGGGATCGCCGCCCCGAGGTCGAGCAGGTAGGCGAGCGGGGCGCGGAGCCGCCTCGGTCCGATCTCCGAGGAGAACAACGCGACGCCGAGAGCCACCGGGACCGCGAACAGCAACGCGAGCCCGCTCGTGAGCAGGGTCCCCGCGATCGCGGGCACCGCGGCGAACGCGCCGGCCGACGGGTCCCAGCTGTCGCTCAGCAGGAGGGCGAACCCGTACCGCCCGATCGCGGGACCCGCCTCCACCGCGAGGAGGGCGACAAACCCGATCGTGAGGAGGAGTACGCCGGCGGCAGCGGCCGTCGCGCCGCCCCGAAAGACCGTCCCGAGCCTTCTCAGGAACGCGAGGCGGGGGCCGACCGGCTCGGATGGGCCGGCTCGGGCGACTCCGGCCTCTCGACCCGCCACAACGCCCGCGTGCTGGCTAGGGGATCTGGGCCCCGTTGTACGTTATCCCGGCCACGGCGAGCGCGTCCGCGGCCAGGAGCGTGGCGGGCGGATTGATGTAATCGAGGCTCGCGGAGGTGCTCGGTCCGGAGACGACCACCCAGTCGAGCCACTGCACCAGCGCTTGTGCCCGGGCGGGGGAAGGCGAGTACCCGAGCGCCGCGTTCTCGAAGACCAGGAAGTAGCAGACGATCGCGAGAGGGTAGTCGCCGGAGGCGTTCGCATTGACCCACGACACGCCCGACCAGTTGCCCGAAGGAAGCGGGAACGAGTCGTTCGCGAAGTAGTTGACCGCGGCCTGGGTGTCCGCCACCGTGGGCTGGACGAACTGCCAGACGGGCCGGTGCGGGTCGAGAACCCCCGCCGTCGGCAGATGGTTGCTCTCCGCGTCGGCGAGATCGACGTAGCCGATCGTGTACGGCGTCTCCGCGACGTACTTCGCGAGCGCCGAGTTGCTCGACTCGCCGGTCTCGCCCGACACCGTCGGCCAGGTCGGGTCGACCGTCGTGCCCGGTCCGCTCGCCCACGCCGAGCTGTCGTCGGAGAGGAAGTTCGTCAGCACGAAGTTCGTTCCGGCCGAACCGGACCGCACCACCGGCAGGATCTGGTGGTCCGGAAGGCCGGAGGTGTTGGCGGCGAGCCCCGAATCGTCCCAGTTGGTGATCGTGCCCAGATAGATGTCGGCGAGGTCGACCCCGGTCAGGTTGAGCGTCCCCGAGAGGCTGGGGATGTTGTAGACGATCGCCAAGGCGCCCCCGGTGACGGGGAGCGTCAGGATCGGTCCGGGCATGGTCGACAGCTCGGACGGGGTGACCGGCTCATCGGTCGCCGCGAAGTCCGCGGTCCCGGACGC
Source organism: Thermoplasmata archaeon (assembly GCA_030041075.1). GTDB lineage: Archaea > Thermoplasmatota > Thermoplasmata > Lutacidiplasmatales > UBA184 > Lutacidiplasma. The sequence continues at coordinate 20,413 of JASHOP010000075.1, forward strand.
CAGCGCCTCGATCCCGGCGACGGCGGTTTCCGAGACATAGTTCACCCGGTTCGAGCTGGAGCTCGCGTAGTCGACCTCCCACTGGCTCAGGAGCGGATTGAGGAAAGACGCCCCGTATCCCTCGAGCGTGGTGGAGGGAGTCGACGACGACGAAACGAGTCCGTACCACCCCGTCGCCCAGCCCGCCCCGACCAGAATGGCGACCAGCGCGATCACGCCCACGATGGTGTAGAGTCCCGCACGCCCACCTCGACGGCGCACGACGGGGCGCGGTGCCCCGGCGGCCGGGGGCGGTGCGGCGGGGGTGGCCGATCCGGCGTCCGAGCTCATGGCGGCGTCCTCGCGAGGAGACTGGGACCGGCGGGCTCCATCCAGGATTGGGCCGACCGGGCCGGAGGGGTGGGCTCCTGGCCCGGTCGACCGGCGTAGGCATCTTCATACCGAGTCGCACCCTCCGCGGATCGAGGCGCCGCGCCACGGTCCACGGCGTCGCTTCTCGGGCCCGCGGGATCGGGACTCGGGGGGTTCGAACTCATCGCAGCGAGCACGGTCGGCCGGGAAGATAAACTCCCGGGTGTGGACCATTAATGAGTGGTTGTATCGACGCGGGTGACGGCGCGGGAGCGGATCTCCTCCTCGGTCGCGGTCCAGACGAACGGGCGGCGCCCGGCCCGGAACGTCGTGAAGTGGTGCTGGATCGCGCCGTGGAGTCGCGCGACGCTGGGGACGGTTCCCGACCGGACCCGCTTTCTCGTGAACTCCCCCACCAGGCGATCGAGGAGGCTCGAGGAGGAGCCCTCCGACGGCAGGAAGTGGAGGTAGAACCGGGGATGCCGGACGAGCCACCGCCTCACCTCCGGGGCGGTCGGGGCGACGCGGTTGTCGACGAGCAGGTGCACGTCGAGCTCTCGGGGCGTCTCGCGGTCGACCGTCTGAAGGAACGCGACGAACTCGGCCGCGCGGCTCCGCTCCTGGAACGCCGAGATGGCGCGACGCTCGCTGGGCCGGAGGGCCGAGCCGCGGGCCCGTTCGTCGACGGAGAACGCCATTGCCCGCTCCGGCGGGTTGAGGTAGAGCCCGACCAGGTCGGTCACTTTCCGGATGAACTCGGGACCGGAGCCCGGACGGAACGAGGCGGCGGCCCGGCGGGGCTCGAGGTGGTGCGCCTTCCAGACCCGCTGCACGGTCGACTTGCTGACGCCCATGTCCCGCGCGAGCGAGCGGGCCGACCAGTAGGGGGCGTGGGGGGGGCGGCGTCCGAGCGTCGATCGGACGATCGCCTGGATCGTGGACGTGGGAATCACTGGGGGACGTCCCGGCCTCGGCGCGTCCCGCTCGATCCCCGGGATCCGCTGCACGAGGAAGCGGCGGCGCCAGAGCGCCACCGTTCCCGGCGCGGTGCCGAGCTCCTCCGCGATCGTCCGGTTCTGGGCGCCGTCCGCGGCCCGGAGGACGATCCGGGCGCGGAAGGCGCGACGGGACGGGGTGGCGCGAGCCTGGACCCAGGCCAGCAACCGGCGGCGCTCGTCCCGGGTGAGGTGGACGGGAGGGGCTCGGCGCACGACCCCGGGAACGAACCCGACAACATAAAATCATGTATTAACAGGTCATCCCGGCGCCGCTATCTTCCCGGCGGGATCCGCCCGGGCGTGCGGTCCGACGCGGGGACGGGAGCGCGGGGGGCACGACGGATCGCCCCCCGGGCCCCGCGCCGGGTCGCCCGGACGGACCGGCTCGCCTCCGGGCCCGCGGTGGGGTCCCGGGCGCCCGCACCGCCGCCCGGGCCCCCAGCAACGACTTTCTATGCCGAACGCCGTCGCGCGGCGGTGCCGGCGAGCGACGCGGAGAGCGGGGGCGGGTTCGTCGCCTGGATCGAAGGGATCCCGCTCTCCGGCAAGACGACCCTCTCCCGGGCCGTCGCCGAGCGGCTGCGGGCCGCGGGCCACCGCGTCGAGGTGCTCGACGGCGACGAGGTCCGCCGGATCTTCTCCCCCGAGCTCGGGTACTCCCGCAAGGACCGCGAGTTCCACGCCCGGCGCGTGAGCTACGTCGCCCGGATGCTCGCCCGCAACGGCGTGGGCGTCCTGGTCGCCATGATCACACCGTACGAGACGTCGCGCCAGGCGGCGCGCGCGACGGTCGGGAGCGGATTCACCGAGATCTGGCTGAACTGCCCGCTCGAGGTGTGCCGGCAGCGAGATGCGAAGGGGCTCTACCGGACCTCGTCCCCGACGGGCGGGTCCCGGGTCACCGGGGTCGACGACCCGTTCGAGGAGCCGCTGAACCCCGATCTGGTCGTGGACACCGCGAACGGTACCGTCGAGCAGGGGACCCGGCAGATCCTCGAGCACCTCGCCCGGCGCCGGTTCATCCCGCCGTGACCGTCCCCGGATCCGTCGGGGGGAGCTAGGGCCCCGGCTCGCCCGCCCCCGCGAACCGCTCCGGGGGCAGGACCCCGGACGCTGACGAGCCGGAACCCCCGGGTTCCGGGGGGACCGGGGGGGCGCCGTTCAGGCGAGGTCGACTAGGCGCGCGAGCTGAGCCACCAGCGCCGTAAGCGTCGTAGCGGTCGACGGGGCGGCGGAAGGCTCGGACGGGGGCAGCGTGAGCCGGATCGTTACGTTCTTCCCGGCCGCCTTCAGCCGGATCGACCCCTTCGACGGGCTCGCCTTCATCCCGGTGGGCGGCGTCACCTTGTACCGGTACGTCCCGTTGGGCAACGAGACGTTGATGTACGGGCCCGTCGACGAGAACGTCTCCCCGTGGATCGTGACCGACCAGATCGAGCTCGTGGGCAGTCCGACCGCCTGGAACGACGCGACGTAGTCGTCGGGGGTGAACGTCGCGGAGAGGTTCTCGGCCGCGGCCTGGATCATCACCGAGCCGGTCCAGGACGAGCTGGAGTCCGTCTCGGGGTCCCATACGCTCACGTTCTTTCCGGGTATCCCCTTGATCGAGTACGAGTACGATCCGTTCGTGACCTCGAACACGATCGTCGACCGGGTCGAGGCGATCGCCTTCTTGCCGGCGCTCGATGCGATCGTCACCTTCCACGACTCCTTCGTCTTGAGGCCCGTTTCCACGAACGTCAGCGGATACACCCGGGGCTTGAAGGTGACGACCACCGTGGTCGCCTTGGCGACCGTCAGATACCCCACGGCCACGTTGGGGGCCTCGCCGGGGACCACCGAGAGGTTGTACCCGTACGGCCCGTCCGCCACGTCGAACGCCTGCGTCGCGGTCGAGTTGCTGGCGCTCGCGTTGTACGGCCAGGTGTTCGAGTTGTTGCCCACGATCGTCACCCCCCACGACGTCCCCGTCGGCAGGCCCTGCTCCCGGAACGTGAGGACGCTGAAGCCGGACCCGAGCGCGAGCTTCACGCCGAGCGTCGAGTTCGCGCCGGCGACGGTGAACACGAGGCCGGACGAGTCCTCCGTCGTGTAGTACGGCGAGAGGACTACGAGCCGGTACGTCCCGCTCGGCAGGTAGATCACGTGGTCCGCGACCGTCGTGCTGAACTCGTCCATGTCCGTGCCGGCACCGGTCGCCATCGAGACCGTGCCGCCCCACCGCGGGGTCTGGGCGGTCCGGCCCGAGACCTCCAGCTCGACCGAGTAGAGCGTCACGTCGATCAGGGGGTCGTGGTCCCCGCCGGGGTAGATGTAGCTGGCATGGTAGACCCCGGACCCATACGTCTCGGCGATCGGGGTCGTGCCGTTCTCATCGTACGGCAGGACGCCGTACGGATTGTCGGCCCGGTTGTGCGGGTTCAGCCCCAGCCCGTAATCCCACCAGAGATTCCCGCCCTGCTGGGCGGTACCGGCGATGCTGCCCGCGAGGGGGACCAACGGGAAGTCCGCCAGCGTGCGGACGTCGGAGGCGGGCTCGGGCGTGACGTTCCAGAGGTTGCGGGAGAACAGGTCCTTGTTGCCGGTGTAGAGGTTGACCGGGGGTTCCCACGCGGTCGTCGCCGTGTCGAAGTAGTTGTTGTAGATGAGGTCGGGCTCTTCCGCGACCTCGAGGCCGAGGTCGTCGCCGCCGGGGATCAGCGGATCGCAGATCTGGTCGGGCGTGCAGGCGGTCGGGGTCGGCTGCTGCTCGAACGTGTTGCCCCAGACCGTGTTGTTGCCCCCGCCGACGTTGAGCGGTCCCTTCCCGATCGGGGTCCCGCCGCTGAACAGGAGCAGGCCTTCGCTCTCCGTGTCGAAGTCGTTGTGCGCGATCAGGTTGCCGGACGACTCGTAGAACACCACGTTGAACGGGTCGAACACCAGGGGGTACCACGTATCGTTGCCGAACCACCCGCTGATCCCCTCGGCCCCGACGATCGACACGTTCGACTCGTTCCAGAACCACATCGGGAGGTCGTTGAGCTCGGGGAGCTTCGCGCCGGGGGCCCGGGACGCGTTCGTGGTGGTCGAGAAGTTCGCCGGCTGGTACAGCTCGACCGAGACGTTGGTGTTCATCAAGAACACCCCGGGGAACACGGGGAACGTGAAGTCGTTGTAGAGACCGAACTCGGGCCCGAGGGGCGCGGGCTGGTCGTTCGCGAGAACGTACGGGTTCATCGGGGTCCCGTTGCCGCGGGAGGCGAGGTCGGCCACCTCGGCGTTGGAGAACGCCCACAGGGGGGTGTAGATGCCTTCGGTGAGGTTCTTCGTGAGGTTGATCGAGAGATTCAGCCCGGTCCCCGACTCGCTCGGGACGGTCACGTTCACGACCTCGGGATCGTAGTCGGTGAGCTCCACCGAGATGGAGTACGTCCCCGGGCTCAGCCAGAACGTGTCGTTGAACGCGTTCGGCGCGTACGTCGGCTCGTCGTTCGCGAACCCGGGCCGGCCGCCGACCGGCGCGACGAAGTTGAACGCGTTCGACGGCGACTCCGCGAGCGTCACCGGGAACGCTCCGGCGGCCCCGGTCGCGTTCCAGAGACCCCGCAGGTCGGAAGGTCCGGACGTCATCGTCCCGTACGTCGCGGCGGAGTTCGGCCCGCCGGCTCCGGACTCCCAGTTCACGTTCGCCCCCGTGACGGTCTCGCCGGTCTCCCCCCCGTAGTTGAACGCGGACGGAACGGCCTCGTACGTCCCGTTCGCGAGGTACTCGAGCGCGAGCGCCGCATCGGCGGCGAACAGGTCGGCCTGGCTGCCGCCGCCCGGGCCCCCGAGCACCAGCTCGAAGTCGTCCGTGATCCCGACCGGGTTGTACCGGAAACCGTCGGCGGTGTAGTTGGAGGGGACCGTGAGGGCGGGCTCCCCCTTGGCGAGGGAGTTGAAGATGACGTAGTCGTACGAAGGGTAGGCCGCCCGCTCGGCTGCGCCGGGGACGCCCGGTCCGGAGATCGTGACGGAGAAGTTGACGGCGTCCCTTCCGTCCAGGATCGTCGAGTTCAGGTAGAGGGCGAGGTCGAACGGGTACGCGATCAGCTTGCTGATCGGGATCGTCGCGTAGTAGTAGCTGGTGCCGACCAGGGCGCCGTGCGGTCCCAGCTTGTAGAACGCGCTCCCGTTCAGCGCTCCCCCCGAGAAGTTCCAGACGTTCGTGACCAGGTTCATGAAGTCGGTCGCGGGATCGTAGGTCACCACGTTCTGGGTCCAGTACGAATACCCCGGCTTCCCGAACAGCGTGACGTTCGTCAGGACCGCGTTCAGCTGGATCGCAAAGCCGTCGGGGGAGGTCTGCATGAGGTCGAGGGGTTGGATCCCCGTCGCGTTCACATCGACCTCCCCCCGGAGGCTCGTCGTGTTGACGAACGACGCCTCGATGGTACCGTTCGGCGCGGCGCTCAGCCCGTAGTCCGCGAGGCCGATCGGGGCCGGGATCTCCGAGTACAGCGGGGTGACGTGGCCGGCCTCACTCGCGGCCTGCTCCTCGGACGGCGTGGCCGAGGCCCGCGGCAGGAACTCCACCCGGGGGTCCACCCCCGCGGCCGCCGTGGCGGCCACGGCGGCGGTCGCCATCGTGGCCGCCGGATCCGAGCCCGGGCCGGCGGAGGGCGGGGACGCGGCCGAAGGCCCGGCGTCGGCGGGGGGTGGAGCCGAACCGCTCGGGGCGACGGTCGCCTGGGATGGTCCCTGGAACACGTCCCGAACCGGCGTCGCGACGACGCTCAGCGCCGAGGCGATGACGAGGAGCCCGGCGCCGACCGCCAGAAGCGATCGCGTCGGCCGTAGGTTCATATACCTGCCGGACGGCGGCACGTCTCTTTAACCTTGCATCGCCGCCCGCCGCCGCGCGCCCCGAGGAGGGGCGGCGGCCGGGCCGGAGCCGGGTCCGGTAGCTCAGAGCTCGGTCGGGTCGACCCAGCCGCGACGCGGGGGTGGCCTCCGGGGCGGGGGGCGCGTGCCGGGGGGACGCGGGCCCGGTCGGGGCCTCTGCCGGGGCGGGGGAGGCTCGGCCCGACGGCGGCGGCGCCGTAGCGCGAAGAGGGCCAGAGCGACCGCCGCCACCCCGCCCCCGATCAGAACGTAGTCCCAGAAGCCGAGCCGACTCGGGGAGCCGACGTGAGTGATGACGACCACCTCGCTGTGGGCGATCGGGCCGTGGACCGTAATCGACCCTTCGGACGGGGTCGCGTAGTAGCCGGCGCTGAGGTTGGTGACCGACCAGCGGTAGGTTCCGTTGGTGAGCGGGAACGTTAGCGGCTCGGTGATCGGGTCCGACTTCTGGGTCGTCCCGACCGTGACCGTCCAGTCCGTGTAGTCGTTGACGCCGTACGAGGCGATCATCTCGAACGCATACCGGACCGGGAGGATGTCGACCGAGATCGCCTTCGCGACGCCGCTCAGGGTGAACGATCCCGACGGCACGGTCGCGGCCCACGTGGAGTTCGCCGTCGCGATCTTGTACGAGTACGTCCCGTAGACCAGGGTCGTCGCCTCCGACGCCGCCGTGCCCTCCATCGACGGCTCGCCGGAGATGTTGACGAACCATTCGAACGGGAACGTCGGTCCGCTCGCCGTGAAGGTCACCGTGCCGCTCGCGATCGCCAGCGTGACCCCGACCCGGACCGCCGCGCCGTCGACCGGGACCGTGCCGTTGTCCGGCGTGGAGGCCCAGCCGGGCGTGGAGATGCCGTCCGACCACTTGTACGACCCGTTCCCCAGCAGCGTCTCGACGCTCGAGACACCGGCCGCCGCCGAGAGGCGAACGCCACTCGAGAGGTTCACGAACCAGGTCGATCCGGGCGGCAGGGTCCCGGTCTCGACCCACTCGACCGCGTACCGCGGCGGGACCGTCTCGAAGATCCCCTGGTCGGTCGATCCCGCGTCGTACGCGAACGTCCACGTCCCCTGCGAGACGTACCGGTACGAGAGGTTCGATGCGGACTCCGTCGACTGGGCGTTCGCGGAGGTCACGAGCGACGAGTTCGCCAACTCGAACGTCGTCGAGCCGGCGGGCTCCACGTACGCCTCGACCGTGCCGTCCGTGGGGGACATGAAGTCGCCCTGGTCGCCCCCGGGACCGCCGACGAGGGCGAACTGAGGGTCGAGGAACCCGGAGGGGCTGGCGCCCGCCCGGGGGCCGTCGGTGTAGTTCGTGCCCTGCCAGCTGAAGGTGTACGGGTCGGCCCCGATGATGAACGAGGCGCCGGGGACCGAGAAATTGAGCGGGCTCGTTCCCTTGACCCCGTAGGAGAGCTCGACGGTCGGTTCGCCCCCGGCGACCCCGGGCATGAGCTCGACCGTCAGGTTGACGGTCAGCGGCAGCGTCTCGAGCGACCCCTTCGGGATCCACCAGGAGTAGACGGTCAGGTTCGGGTAGATCCCCGAGAACGGGTAGGAGATACGCCCCGTGAAGTTCACGTCCCACCCCGTGCTGGCGCGATGGATGTAGACCATACTCTGGACCCCGTAGATCGGGGCGCCGAGGCTGTCCGCGAGGAACAGGTTCTGCTCGATCGTCGCGTTGAAGTCGTCGTCGACACCCCCGCCGGCGCCCTTCGGCCGTGTCGACGTGACCTTGAGGTCGGTGACGGTCGCGCGGTCCTGGACTCCGGCGAGGCGCCCGTAGATCCCGTCCGACGAGACGTTGAGGGCGAAGATCGTGAAGTTGTAGGCGTCCAGCGAACCCCAGCCCGTCACGAAATCCCATCCGGGCGCGGCGCCGTATTGATAGTTCGATCCGGTGAGGACGTCGTCCGTCGGGAGCGCGGGGAGGGGCGAGAGGTAGGCGCCGCCGCAGTCCGATCCCTCCACCGCCGTCCCGCAGCTCCGGGCCGAGTCCTGCTGGGTCGCCCAGTAGTAGAGCGCCGGATCGAAGAACCCGAGCGGACCGGCCCCCTCGAACCGCATCGCGTGGTCGATCTCGGCCACGAGCCCGGCCACCACCGAGACCGCCACGCTCGTCCCGGACGCGGCGTAGTACGGACCGGAGCCGGAGGCGTTGGTCGCGAGGTACTGGTAGCCGTCGGACGTGATCGTCAGGAGCGAGTTGTTGGCGAGGGCCGCGAGGTCCGGGTCGCCGCGCCCGTTGCCGGAGAGGTTCGCGTTCGCCGAGGAGTCGACCTCCCAGGTCGGCTCCGCGAAGACCGAGCTGATCCCCCCGCTGGACCCCTCGGGCCCCCCGGCCCTGATCGAGACCCACCAGGCGGTCTGGTTGGCGATGCGGAGGGTCGTCGCGTCGAGCGCGACCGTCGTCCCGCCCACAGCCACATCGCCGTACGAATTGTACGCCATCGAGGCGGGAAACTCGGCGTTCGTGCCGACCGAGTCGAGGCTCTCGAGATCGTCGCCCGAGTCACCCGAGGCCGCGAGCACGGTGATCCCTCGCGCCTGGGCCTGTTCGAGGTCCTGTTGCCAGGATGCGTCGTCCTGGTCGGCCAACGCCCAGGCGTTGGAGATCACCGAGACGTTCGCGAGCCCCGCGACGGTGCTCGCCCCGAACGACGACGGCGGGCTGAGGATCTCCGAGAACGCGGTGTCGAGGTAGACCAGCGATTCGGTGGGGCCGTAGACCGTGTAGATCTGCGCGCCCGGTGCGGTCGACCCCAGCATCTCGATGTCCGCGGTGTTCTCGAGCTGGGCCCCCGAGGAGTCCCAGGAGGCAAGGCAGCTCGGAAGCGGGGCCGAGCCGATCGGCACGGCGTACGCGGTCGGATGGGGCTCGCCGGCCGGCAGCGTCTCGTTGAAGAACGTGTCGATGTCGCCCGGGACCCACGGGCCGACCTCCTGGCCGTCGGTCAGGTCGCCGCACGAGGTCGCCAGAGGCGGGCCCGTGTAGTTCCCCGACCAGAGGATCGTGGCGACGGTGGCGTTGGTCGGGTAACCACCGGCCGCGAAGAGCGACTGCTCGTCGTACGCGACCTGGAGGTCGGAGGCGTACTCGAGCTGGGTCCCGCCGACGGTGGGGGGCGCCAGGTACCCATCAGGGGGAGCGGCCGCGCCGGTCGTGTCCGGGCGGTCGACCCCGGCGTGGGGGGATCCGAGCGCCTCGGCGTCGGCCAAGCTCCCCGACGCCGTCCCCAGCCCCTCGACCGAGAGCACGGCCGGCGCGATCGGGGTGGGCAGGGAAGGCGCGCCGGTCGGGGCGACGTAGTCGTCCTGCCCCGCGCGGAACGAAGCGATCGAGACGTGGAAGATCCGCGAGGCGACCGCGACGGAGGCGTCGAACGCGATCGCGGTCCGATCGGGGAGCACGGTGACGTTGGACGCCCCCAGCGCGACGAAGTAGTCCCGCGCGGCGTCGTAGGTCGACGCCAGCGGCGAGAACGCGGCGTCGAACTGGGCGGCGGTGAGAAAATGATCGTAGTCGGGCGAGCTCGCGTTGCCGAGGGCCGACAGGAGCGTCGCGAGAGCGCTCTGGTTCGAGTAAGCGAAGCTGACGAGGATCGCGAGCGAGCCCGTCGCGGGGGCGCTCCGCAGCTCGGAGCCGGGGACGATCCGATCGGTCGGGGCATCGGGGATCGCGGCGGTCGGCGCGGACTCGAGCGCGGAGAGGTCGATCGGGCCCGCGGACACGCCGGTCGTCGAGCCCTCCGCTCCGGGCCGGTGGGTCGCGGCCGTGGGGGCGAGCGGAACGGCGAGCCCTATCGACAGCAGCGCGGCCACGACGAAGACCACGCCCGTTGCCCGGCGGCCACGACGATCGCGGGGATGTCGCGGTCCCATACGTGATGAGCTACCTCTCGCTTCTCGCCGGTCCTTAGGTCGGTTACCCCGATTAAGGGTTGCCGGTGGCGGCGCGGCGGGACCAGATCCGGCGGGCCGCGATTCCTCGGAGCACCTCGGAGGGGCCGTGGGCGATCCGCCCGCTGCGGACGTCCCGCCACCGCTGCTCGTGGGGGAGCGCCTGGGAGTACCCGCGCCCTCCGTGGAACTGGATCGCGTGGTCGATCGTGCGCAGGGCCGCGTCGACCGCCATCGCCTTCGCCATCGCCGTACGGGCCGCCGCATCCGCGGGATCGTCCGTCCCGAGCCGGTCGAGGGCCTGCCCGCAGAAGAGCCATGCGGACTCGAGGGCGGCGCCGTCGTCCACCAGCGGTATCGCGACCGACGGCTGGTCCGAGAGGGGCCGGCCGAACGCCGCGCGCTCCCCGACGTACGCGACCGTCTCGTCCCAGGAGGCCCGGGCGACGCCCAGGTAGATCGCGGCCAGGAGGCCCCGCTCGCGAGCGAGCTCGCCGCGAACGTAGCGGAACGCCGACCCCTCCTCGCCGATCCGGGCGGAGGCCGTTACTCGAACGTCCTCGTACTCCACGCGACCCCGGCGCTGCCAGCGCTCGCCGAGGTCACCCCCGCCGGCCACGCGCCGGACGCCCGGCCGATCCTGCTCGACCAGGAACGCGGTGATCCCGCCGCCCGGGGCGACTCCGGGGACCCGGCCGTAGACGAGCGCGGCTCCGGCGTCCTCCGCGAACGCCACCTCGCTCTTCGTTCCGTTCAGGACGTACTCGTCACCGCTTCGCCTCGCCTCGAGCGCGATCGCCCCGACGTCCGAGCCCGCGCCGGGTTCCGTGATCTGGTTGCCCACCAGCCGCTCCCCCCGCACCAACGGTCGAAACCATGCGTCGACGAGGGCGGGCGAACCGTGCTCCGCCAGCACCGAGGCAAACTCGGGCTGGAGGGCGAGCTTCGCGAACGCCGTGCCGCCGAGATACCCCAAGCGGAAGAGGGCGACAGCCACCCGGTGCAGCGGAAGGTGGCGGCCCCCGACTTCGGCCGGGAGCGAGAGGCCCAGCAGCCCGGCGGCGCCCAGGGCCTTGAACTCCGGGTACGGAAACTCGGGCCGTCGGTCGAGCTCGCGGTACCTCCGGCCCAGGTCGAGTCGGCGGGCGGCGCTCGAGACCTCGGCGACGATCGGGTCGTCCGGGAGCGGCCAGAGGGACGACACGTCAGCCGTCCTCCACCCGCGGCCGCGGACCGCCCGGCGCGGGCGGACCGTGGGGCGGGTCCTCTCCGACCACCCCGTCCTTGCGGAGCGCGGCGATCCGGTCGATCGGGTAGCCCAGGATCTCGCCGAGCACCCGATCGTTGTCCTGGCCGAGCCAGGGAGCCCCTCGCCAGACGCCGCCCGGGGTCCGCGAGAACTTCGGCGCCACACCGGCCCCCTTCACCCGGCCGGCGACCGGGTCGTCCCATTCGATCAGCATCTCCCGCGACCGGTAGTGAGGGTCGCGCGCGATATCCGCGATGTCGAAGACCCGGGCCACGGCGACGTCGTGCTGCCGTCCGAGATGCTCGAGCTCGGCGCCCGGGCGCGCCCGGCAGAACTCCGCGATCGCGCGGTCCACCACCTCGCGGTGCGCGAGCCGGTACTCGCCGATATCGTACGACGCGTCGGTGAACCCGATCATCGCCTTGAGGGCGCTCCACCGGTCTGGTGTCGGGGCGGCGATCACGACCCAGCCGTCGGCGGCCCGGTGCACGTCGTACGGGTGGAGCCGGGCGTGGCCGGTGCCGTGCCGGCCCCGGACCACCCCGCGCATGAAGTAGTCGATCGCCAGGTTCTCGAGCAGGACGAAGAAGATCTCATACTGGGCGACGTCGACCGCCTGCCCGCGCCCGGTCCGCTGGGCCCCGTAGTGCCCCATCAGCCCCGCCGTCGCCGCGGCCAGGCCCGTGACGGTATCGTTCAGGGCCGTGCCGGACCGCATCGGCGGCTCCGGGTCGGGCTGGCCCTGGAGGGAGAGGAACCCGCTGAACGCCTGGGCCGTAAGGTCGTACGAGGGGGCCGTCACGCGCTCCGGCGCGCCCGTCCGACCGTGGCCCGACACGTGGACGACCGTCAGCCGTGGGTTGGCGCGCCAGACCTCCTCGTCCGATAGGCCGAGCCGGTCGTAGGTCCCGGGCCGTGACGACTCGATCCAGATGTCTGACTCACGGACCAGGTCGAGGAAGACGCGTCGGCCCTCGGGCGCGCGGATGTCGAGGCCGACCGAGAGCTTGTTGCGGGCGTACTGCACCCACGACTCCGAGACGACATCGCCGGGAGCTCCTCCCGGAAGGAGAGGGATCAGGCGACGGGTCGGGTCGGCGTACGGCGGGCCGAACGGGGGCCCCTCCACGTGGACCACGCGGGCCCCGAACTCCCCCAGGTACGTGGCGGCCCACGGCCCCGCAACGTACCGGGCCGACTCCAGGACCCTCAACCCGGCGAGCGGGCCGAACGAAGGGACGAGCCGTCCGGGCTGTTCTGCCTCGACCACGGGGCACGAGCCCGGGCGGACCCATTAAACGGGGAGGTTCACCGGGGAACCTTGCGGAAGAAATACCCCGACCCGCTCGAGCGGGGGATGGACGACCCGCCGTGGGTCCGCTGGGAGGGCGCGCAGTTCCGCGACGAGCTGACCCGCTACAAGATGGAGAACCACCCGTTCCGGACCCATCCGTTCTTCGCGGATCTGGAGCACGGACGGACGCCAAGGCCGCTGGTCCGGGCGTGGGTGAAGCAGTTCTATCCGTGGCTCGCGTCGGTCCCGACGGCGATGGCCGAGCGCTACGCGAACTGCTCGCCGGAGCCCGCGAACGACCCGTACCGGCGGCTGATCCTCGACCAGCTGCTCGAGGAGGCCGGCGATCCTCACGGCAAGGCCCCGAGCCACCCGGAGCTCTGGCTGCGCTTCTGCGAGGGGCTCGGCGTCCCCCGGGCCGACGTCCTTTCGGCGACCCCGTTGCCCAGCACGATGGTGGCGATCGACGATTTCCTGTACACGAACCGCATCCACCCGTTCTACATCTCGGCCGCGGGCTCGTCCGAGCCGCCCAACGTGGACCTCTGCGCGCGGCTCCTCCCCGCGTTCCGGGCCCACTACGGGGTCGACGAGGACCACCTCGAGTACTACCGGCTTCACGTCACCGCGGACGTCGAGCACAGCGAGTGGATCGGCCGGATCGTCGCCGCGTTCGCGACGACGCCCGAGGTCCGGAAGCGGATGTGGGAGCAGATGCTGCGCGGGTTCTCCATCCATGCCCTCCTCGTGGACGGGCTCCTCGCCTCCGACCGGGGCGGTTCGACCAAGGCTAAATAGCGCTCGGGGGATTACGGGGCCGATGGCAGGACGGGGGACATCGCGCGATCGCCTTCGGATGTCGGCCCGGGCTGCCGCGCCCTGGCTCTGGTGAGCGGGAGGCGCCGGGAGGGCGCCGTCCCGATGCGCGTTCGATAGCCTCGGGCGGGCCTTCTCGGCGTCTCCCCCTCCGAGCCCGATACCAAAACCGGGAGAACCGATGTACGGAAAGCAGATACGACTAAGGCGGCTGTTTCCCGATCCGAAGCGCCGGCTGTTCGCCGTCCCGCTCGACCACTCCGTCTCCCTGGGCCCGATCGACGGGCTGGAGAAGTTGGGTCCGCTCGCCCAGGAACTCGTCGACCACGGGGTCGACCTGTTGATCGTGACGAAGGGGGCCGTCCGGGAGGTCGCGCCGCTGCTGCCCCCCAGCGTGCGTCTGGGCGTCCACGTGTCGGCGTCGACCAGCCTGGGGCCGACCTCCAACCGCAAGGTGCTGGTCGGGACCGCGGAGGAAGCCGTGGGACTGGGAGCCGACCTCCTCTCCGTCCAGGTGAACTTCGGGGTTCCCGATGAGCCGGAGATGCTGCGCGACCTGGGCATCGCTTCCGACCAGTGCCGCCAGCTGGGCGTCCCGCTCCTCTGCATGGCCTACGTGAAGAAGGACGGCGGAGGCACCCCGGACGAGCTTCGCCACGCGGCCCGGGCCTCGGCCGACACCGGCGCCGACATCGTGAAGACGAGCTACCCGGGCTCGGGGCCGGAGTTCGCCCGACTGTGCCGCTCGACGCCCGTCCCCGTGCTGATCGGAGGCGGCATCCGCCTGGAGGACGAGACCGCATTCCTCGGGATCGTGCGCGAGAGCATGGCCGCCGGTGGCGCGGGAATCTGCATCGGGCGCAACCTGTTCCAGCGGCCCCCCGTGGGACCCCTCGCGGGCCGGATCGCCTCGGTCCTGCACGGTCCGGGATAGGAGCGGCGGGGCGTGACGCGGGAGCGCATCGCGATCGCCCCCGAGGCGCCCGACGAGGCGAACCGGATTGCGATCGTCGAGCGGGCCCGGCGTCGGGGGTTCCGGCGGTTCGTCGTGCCCGCGGGGTCGACGGTCGCTGCCGGGGAGGGGGAGGACGTGGCCGTCCGCGACGGCGACCGCCTGACTCTCGCCGGAGGCGGGGACCCGATCCCGGTGCAGCGTGTCCGCGACCGCGACGGTCTCGAACGGGTCCTCGATCGGACCGGGACCGGAGCGACGCTGGCGATCGAGTGGACGGGCGACCGGGTCATCCCGCTCGAGAACGCGGTCGCCCGGCGCGGTTCGCGGTTCCTCCTCTGGACGTTCGCCCGGTCCGCCTCCGAGGTACCCGCCGCGCTCGGCGCGCTGGAGCACGGCGCGGACCGGGTGGTCGTCTCGGTACGGACGGTGGCGGAAGTCGACGAGCTCGAGAGCGTCCTCGAGAGCCCGCTCCCGACGGCGCTGTCGTGGACCGCGGCTCCCGCCCGCTCCGTCCGGCCCGCGGGCGTGGGCGACCGGGTGCTCGTCGACACCACCTCCCTGCTCCGGCCGGACGAGGGCCTGCTCGTGGGCAGCGCGGCGGCGTTCCTGTTCCTCGTCACGAGCGAAGCGGTCGGTTCGACGTTCAGCCGCCCGCGACCGTTCCGCGTCAACGCCGGCGCCGCCCACTCCTACGTGCTGATGGCCGACGGGTCGACCCGCTACCTCGCCGAGCTCGGGCCGGGGGACTCCGTGCTGGCCACCTCGCACGGCGGACGAGGGCGGACCGTCCGGGTCGGTCGCATCAAGATCGAGCGGCGCCCCCTGGCCCTCATCGCGATCGACGACGGGGGCCAAGAACGGACCGTCTTCCTTCAGGAGGCCGAGACGGTGCGGCTCTCGACCGAACGCGGACCGGTCGCCGTGACCGACCTCGCGGCTTCCGTCCCGCTCCACGGCGTGCGGCTGGCCCCCGCACGCCACCTGGGCGTGGCCGTGGAGGAGACGGTCGTCGAGCGATGAACGACCGGGCGCCCCTCATCATCGCATCGCTTCCGGGCCGGTCGGCCGAAGCGATCCGAACCGAGATCGATCTGGCCCGGGCGGCCGGGGCCGACATCGCCGAGATCCGACTCGACCGATGGCCGGCGGAAGAGCTGGAGCATCTCGACCGGCTGTTCCCCTCGCCGCTTCCGCTGCTCGCCACCTACCGGTCGGAGCGGGAGGGCGGCGCGGGACCGGAGGACCCTGACGAGCGGGCGGGCCGGCTGTTCCG
This sequence comes from Thermoplasmata archaeon, assembly GCA_030041075.1. Classification (GTDB taxonomy): domain Archaea; phylum Thermoplasmatota; class Thermoplasmata; order Lutacidiplasmatales; family UBA184; genus Lutacidiplasma. The sequence goes on from JASHOP010000075.1 coordinate 36,124, forward strand.
CTTCGCTACGTTCCCGTTCCGCTGGATCGACCTCGAGCACGCGCGGGACCTCCCCGTCCTCGGTCGGCTGCCCGGGCCGGAACGGCTCGGACGCATCGTCTCGGTCCACCTCGGGGCCGCGACGGGCGACGAGTGGGCGCGTCGCCTGCGCGAGCTCGCCCAGGAAGACGGGACCGTCGGAAAGCTCGTGGTCCGCGCCCCGGTCCTGGCCGCGCTGCAGGACCTGATCCCGCGCCTCCCGCCGCCCGGCGAAGGCTCCCTGGTCGCCCACACGGTCGGGCCGTCCGGGCCGATCCTGCGGGCGCTCGCCCGCCGGCTCGGCTTCCCGATGGTGTTCGGGAGCCTTCCGGAGGAGAGCGGCCGGGAACCTGTCGAGCCGAGCCAGGTCCCGGTCGACCGGCTCCGCGCCTACCTCGCGACGGACGGGCCCGCCGGCCCCCTCTTCGCCGTCGCGGGTCGACCCGTGGACCACTCGCGGAGCCCGGCGCTCCACGCGCGATGGATGCGGGCGGAGCGCCGGAACGGACTCTACATCCCCCTGGAGTTCGAGTCGGACGACGAGTTCGTCGCCTCCCTGCCGTTGCTCGCGTCGACCGGGTTCCGGGGTATCAACGTGACCCGGCCGTTCAAGACGCTGGCCCTCGAGGCCGCGACGACCGCCGCCCACGGCGCGGAGGCGTGCGGCGCCGCGAACTGCCTCACGTTCCGCGACGGGGCGATCGAGGCCGAGAACACCGACCTCGTCGCGATCCTCCGACGCCTCGGCGAGCTCCGGGAGTCCGGCCGCTGGGACGGGCGGTCGCTGGCGGTCGTCGGCGCGGGAGGGTCCGCCCGGGCGACGCTGGCGGCGGCCCGTTCGCTCCCCGCGGAGAGCGTGGTCTTCGCCCGACGCAGCGAAGCCGCCCGGGCGCTCGCCCGGGAGTTCTCCGCGAGCGTCGGGGACCCCGCCGCGGCGCGTCCGTACCCGCTGGTCGTCCACGCGACCGACGCGGGACGGCCGGGGGCCGGATCGCTCGAGGTCCCGCTGGGCCGCCTGCTCGGGCCCTCGAGCCACGTCGTCGACTGGGTGTACGGTCCGTCGGACCCGACCGTCGGGGCGATCGCGCGGTCGGCGGGTTCGACGTACGAGGACGGTTGGCGCCTCCTGGTCTACCAGGCGGCGGAGAGTTACGCCATCTGGTGGGGGAACGACCCGGAACCCGAGCGGATCGAGGAAGCGCTGCGGGAGGGCGGATGCGCGGCGTAGGGGAGGCGAGCGCCGCGATCACCGTGGTGAACGCGCTATCGACCGGGATCGGGTGCGCGATCGGCATCCGCCTCTCCGCCCGGGCCGAGGCCACGGTCACCGGCGGCGTGGCCGGAGGACCCGTCCTGGCGATCGACCCTCCGGCGTCCCGGACCCCGCTGGTCGTCGGAGCCTTGACCGCGGCGGTCGAGCGGTTCCTCCCGTCGGCCGACGTGCGCGTCGCCCTCGAGCTCACCTCCGACATCCCCGTGGCCGTCGGCCTCAAGAGCTCGAGCGCCGTGACCAGCGCGGTCTTCCTCGCCCTCGCCCACGCCGCCGGCGCCGCCCCGCCGGCGACGGAGGTCGCGCGGCTCTCCGCCCAGGTCTCGCGCCGCTCCGGAACCAGCGCCACGGGAGCGTTCGACGATGCGCTGGCCGGCCTCACGGGAGGCGTCGTGGTCACGAACAACTACACGGACGAGATGATCCGGCGCGCGCCTCTCGAACCGGACCTCGAGGTCGCGCTCTGGATCCCGCCCGGCGCCCACCCGCCGTCGTCGGGAGTACGGGCCCGGTTCGCGTCGGACGAGCCGATCGCCGCCCAAGCGGCCGAGGCGGCGATCCGCGGCGAATGGTGGACCGCGATGGAGCTCAACTCCGAACTGGTGGAACGGGCGATGGGCTACCCTTACCGGCCGATCCGCGAGGCCGTGGCGCGCGCGGGAGCGAGGTCGTCCGGCGCGTCGGGGCTCGGACCGGCGTTCGCGGCGGTCGTCCCCCACGACCGCGTCGAAGCGGTGCTCGCCCAGTTCCCCCGGGACTCCGGCGAACGGCGCTCGCTCGGGTTCACGCCGCCGATCGACGAGATCGGAGCGAGGTCGCGGTGAGCGTCGTACGCCTTCGGCCGGGCTCCGTGTCCGGGACGATCCGGGCGCCACCGTCCAAGAGCTACACCCACCGGGCGCTCGTCGTCGCCCACCTGACTCGTCGGCCGTACCGTGTCGTCCGCCCCCTCGTGTCCGACGACACGGTCCGAACGGCGGAGGCGATCCGCCGGCTCGGGTCCCGGGTCGAGACGGACCGTCACGGGTGGTCGGTGACCCCGGACCGGATCCGGACGACCGGGCGCCGGATCGATTGCGGCGAGTCGGGCACGACGCTCCGATTCGTCGCGCCGCTCGCGGCGCTCTCGGGTCGCCCGACCACGCTGGTCGGCCGAGGCCGCCTGCCGCTGCGACCGATGGAGCCCCTGCTCCGGGCGCTCCGGACGTTGGGGACCTCGGTCGAGGGGCCGGTCGATGGTCGTACCCTCCCGCTGACGATCCGGGGTCCCCTGCGGGGGGGAGCCGTCCGGATCCGAGGCTCGGAAAGCTCGCAGTTCGTCTCGGCCCTCCTGCTCGCCCTGCCGACGGTGTCGCCGGACTCGACCGTGGAGGTGATCGGACCGCTCGTATCGGCCCCATACGTGGCGGCGACCCTGGCGGTCGTCCGCGCCGGTCGCGTCCGCGTGCGGCGGCGGGGACACCGGTACGCGATCCCCGGGGGCCAGTCGTACCGCGGCTCGGCGTTCGAGATCCCGGGCGACGCCTCGTCGGCCGCCTACCTCTGGGCCGCTGCCGCGATCACCGGTGGCCGGGTGACTGTGCAGGGAGTCTCCGGCCGCTGGCCCCAGGCCGACCTCGCGGTGCTCGACCTTCTGGGCCGCTACGGTGCGGAGGTCCGGCGGGACGGCGACTCCGCCACCGTCCGGGGGAACGAGCCGCACCGGCCGTTCCGGGTCGACCTCACCGACAGCCCCGACCTCTACCCCCTGGCCGGGGTCCTGGCCGCGGCCTCGCGCGGCGAGAGCCGCCTCGCGGGAGCGAGCCAGGTAGCGCACAAGGAGTCGGACCGATCGGTCGGCACGGCGGAGCTGGCGAACGCGATGGGCGCGATGGTCATCGCCCGGGGCGGAACGCTGGTGATCCGAGGAACGGACCGCCCCACGGGGTTCGCATTGCGGGATGCCCGGGACCACCGCATCGTCATGAGCGCGGCCGTCGGCGCCCTGGCGGGCTCGACGCGCTCGACCGTCTCGGATGCCCGGGCGGTGGGGAAGTCGTACCCCGCGTTCTGGGAGGCGCTCCGGTCGATCGCGGGGAGGGAATCCGTCGCATGATGGAGTTCGGCCAGCGGTTCCGCGTCACGGTGTTCGGCTCCAGCCACGGCCCCGAGGTCGGCGTGTCGATCGACGGCGTGCCGGCGGGTTGGCCGATCGATGCCGCTGCCATCCAGGCCCAGCTCGATCGGCGGCGACCGGTCGGACGCCGCCTCGCGACGCGCCGGCAGGAGGAGGACCGGCTCGTGCTCGACTCGGGCGTCGTGGACGGACTCGCCGACGGGTCGCCGGTCCGCGCCCACGTGGCGAACGAGGACGTCCGTCGCGAGCCGTACGATCGCCGGGCCGACACCCCCCGGCCCGGGCACGCCGACTACCCGGCGCGCGTGCGGTATGGACCGCAGGCGGACCTCTCCGGAGGAGGGATCTTCTCCGGTCGGATGACGGTCGGCCTCGTGATCGCCGGGGCGATCGCGCGCTCGATGCTCGCGGTCCGGGGGATCGCGATCGGGGCGTTCACCCTCTCGATCGGCGCCGTCGAGGCGGCCGCGCCCGAGACCGCCCCGCTCGCGGAGATCGTACGCCGGGCGGCGGAGAACGAGGTCGGATCGCCGGACGCCGTCGCCGCACGCCGGATGGAGGAGGCGATCGCGACGGCGCGCCGCGACGGCGACAGCGTCGGCGGAGTCGTCGAGGTGCGCGCCACGGGCGTACCGGTCGGGCTCGGCGAGCCGTTCTTCGATTCGGTCGAGAGCGTCCTCGCCCACGCCCTGTTCTCGGTTCCCGCGGTCAAGGCGGTGGAGTTCGGCGCGGGCTTCCGCGCCGCGCGGATGCGGGGCAGCGAGGACAACGACCCGTTCGTCTGGGAGAACGGGGCGGTCCGGACGTCCAGCAACCATGCCGGAGGGATCCTGGGGGGGCTCGCCAACGGGATGCCGATCGTCGTGCGCGTGGCGGTGAAGCCGACGTCCTCGATCGCCCGGCCCCAGCGCACCGTGAACCTCGCGACCGGCGCGAGCGCGGACCTTGTCGTCACCGGCCGACACGACCCGTGCATCGTCCCGCGCGCGGTCGTGGTGCTCGAGAGCGTGGTGGCGTTCGCGCTGACCGACCTCGCGTTGCGGGGAGGGTTCCTGGGATGACCGGGGCGGCCGTGCCCACCGCGATCCTCGGCACGAGCGGCTACATCGGCCAGCATTTCGCGCGCCTCCTGGCGGACCACCCCGAGTTCGCCGAGCCGATCCTGGGCGCCGGTCGCACCTCCACGGGGAGGACGCTCGGGGACGTCTGGCAGCTCGCCGAGCCTCCGCCCCCGTCGCTCGCGGAACGCCGGCTCGTCGCGCTCACGCCGGCGGAACTGAGCCGCCGCGGGGTTAAGCTCGTGTTCTCGGCGCTTCCGTCCGGCACCGCGGGCCGTCTCGAGGAAGCGATCGTCCGGCGGGGGATCTCGGTGTTCTCGAACGCCGCCGACCACCGGATGGACGCCGGCGTGCCGCTGCTCGTGCCGGAGGTCAACGGCGCGCACCTCGCGCTCGCGGCGCGTCGCGCCCGCGGCCGCGGACTCCTCGTCACGAACCCCAACTGCTCCGCCGCGGGGCTCGCGGTCGCCCTCGCGCCCGTCGTGCCCTGGCTTAGGCCTCGCGCGATCCACGTCACGACCTACCAGTCGCTCTCGGGAGCCGGCTACCCGGGCGTCCCGTCGCTGGCGATCGCCGACAACATCGTGCCGTACATCCCCGAGGAGGAGGAGAAGCTCGAGCGCGAGACGTCCCGGATCCTGGGGCGGCTCCGGGACGGCCGCGTCGCGGGGCTGGGGGTCCCCGTCGTCGCGCACTGCGCCCGGGTCGCGACGCGCGAGGGGCACCTGGAGGCGGTCACGCTCGAGGCGACGCGCCGGCCGACCGTCGCGGAGATCGACGGGGCCTGGCGCTCCTTCGATCCGCTGGCCCGCGATGCGCTGCCGACGGCGCCCCATCCGCCGATCGAGCTGCGGCGGGAAACGGACCGGCCCCAGCCCGTCCGCGACCGGTGGGCGGGCTCGCCGTCCCGGGCGCGCGGCATGGCGGTGGTCGTCGGGCGCGTCCGCTGGACGCCGCCGTACCTGCGGTTCTTCGTCCTCTCGCACAACGCCGTCCGCGGGGGGGCCGGCGGCTCGGTGCTGAACGCGGAGCTGGCCGCGCGTCGGGGCGTCCTGGCCCGGGGACCGGGGTGACCGTGCCAGCCCGGATCCCGCCCCTGGTCGTCAAGTTCGGCGGCGCGTCGCTGGCCGAACCGACGAAGGTCGCCGCCGACCTCCGGGCGCTCCGCCGGCGGGAGGGCTCGGTCGTGGTCGTTGCCTCGGCGCGCGAGCGGGTCACCGACCTTCTGGAGGCGGCGCTCGCCCACCCTCGCGCGGTCGCGCTCCACCGGGAGATCCTCGCCGAACTGCGTCGGCGCCACCCTGGCCTGCCGATCGCGGGACGCCAGCGGCTCGAGCGCCTGGCCGGTCTGCTCCGGCGGCTCGAGACGTCACCGACCGTGGACCCGCCGCTCGCCGACCGGATCCTGAGCCAGGGGGAGCGCCTGGCCGTGCACTGGCTCTCCGCGCGTCTGCAGGCGGAGGGCCTGCCCGCGGTCCCCGTCGAGGCCGACCATCTCGGGCTCATCACGGACAACGCCTACGGAGCGTCGCGCATCCTCCTGGAACGGTCGCGGATCGCGGTCCGGCGGGGGCTGGGGAGGATCCTGGCGCGGGGGGACCTGCCGGTCGTCACCGGCTTCTTCGGCCGGAGCCTCGAGGGGCGGGTCGCCACCCTCGGGCGAGGCGGCTCGGACTACGCGGCGGCGGGTATCGGGGCGCTGATCGGATCGACCCGAGTCGAGCTCGTCAAGCGCCACGTCGCGGTGCTCTCCGCCGATCCGCGGGACGTCCCCGGGGCCCGGCCGATCCGCGACCTGTCGTTCGAGGAAGCCGAGGAGCTCGCGCAGTTCGGCGCGAGGGTCCTTCATCCGCTCACGATCGGACCCGCGCGGACCCACCGGATGACCGTCACGGTCCGCTCGCTCGGCGGTCGGAGCGAGCGGACGACGATCGGCCCCGGGCGACCCCGTCGGAAGAACCGGGCCCTCACCGTCCTGCGTCCCCTCCGGCTCCTCCGCCTCCGGGTCCCGGGGGGCCGCCAGCGCCCCGGCGTCGTCGCCGAGGTCGCGCAGGGTCTCTCCGCCGCCGGCGTGAACGTCGTGCAGCTGTTCACTTCGTCGGCCCTGCTCTGCCTCGTCCTCGAACCGGCGTCGGTGCCGGCCGCCCGAGGGGCGCTCGCCCCGATGGTCCGCCACGGGGGGGTCGAGGTGGAGGGCCCGTTCCGTGTCGCGCTCGTGACCGCGATCGGCGACGGGGTGCTCGACGACCTCGACCGACTCCCGCAGGACGCCGTGCGCGGGGCCCAGGGGTTCAGCGCGACCCCCCGCGCGCTGTCGCTCGCCGTCCCCGAGGCGCGGGCCCGGGCGGTGGTCCGGGCGCTCCACCGGTCGCTCGTCCCGCGGAGGTCGCCGTGAGCGATCCGTGGACCCGATTCTCCGACCGGGCCCGGGGGTCCGAGATCGCCGGATACTTCGAGCGCGCGGGTGCCGCGGGAGCCCCCGGCACGGCCGGGTGGTTCGCCCGGGCCGGGGAGGTCGTCACCGTGGATCGTTCGACCGACGCCGCGCATCTCGCCGACCGCTCCGAGCGGTTCCTGGCCCGCCACCCGAGGGGTGCGGTGCTCGGGTACGTCGGGTTCGATGCGGTCGGTCTGTTCGAGCCCGCGCTCGCCCGATTCCCCGCCGCGAGCCCGTTCCCGCTCGGCGAGCTCGCCTTCGTTGACCCGGTGACGACGGGTCGGGTATCGCATCGCGCCCGCCTGCCGTCCCGCGCCGGCGGGCGGCCACGCCCCCGGGGCGACACCCTGCCGCGACGGGCGTTCGAGCGAAGCGTCCGCAGGCTGGCCGAGGCGATCCGCGCCGGGGAGTCGTACCAGGTGGTGCTGGCGCACCGCCGGAGCTGGCGTCGCCCCCAGGATCTCCTCCGCCGGGCCGACGCGCTGCGGCGCCGGGAGCGGTACGCGTACTTCTACTACCTTAGGTTCGGCGACCGGGAGATCGTGGGTGCCTCCCCCGAGTCGGTGGTCGAGGTCCGGAAGGCTCGGGCGTTCGTGAACCCGATCGCGGGCACGCGGCCGGGATCCGCCGGCGCGGCCCGCCGACCGCTCCGGTCCGATCGGAAGGAGCTCGCGGAACACCGGATGCTCGTCGACCTCGCCCGGAACGACCTGGGGAGCGTCGCCCGCCCCGGAACGGTCCGCCTCCTCGATCGGGAGCGACGCGAGCGGTACGCCCGGCTCGAGCACCTCGTGAGCCGGGTGGGGGCGCGGCTGCGGCCGGGGGTCGGACCGTGGGACGTCCTCGCCGCCACGTTCCCGGCCGGAACCGTCTCCGGCGCCCCGAAGATCCGGGCTACCGAGCTGCTCCGACGGGAGGAGCGGACCTGGCGGGGGCCGTACGCGGGCGCTGTGGGCTGGCTCCGCCCGCACGGGGAGGCCGATTGGGCGCTCGCGATACGAACGGGGTTCGCGGCGGGCGATCGACTCTACACGGCCGCGGGCGCCGGCATCGTCCACCGCTCCGCGCCGTCGCGGGAGTACGACGAGACCCTGGTGAAACTCGCCCAGGTCGAGCAGTCGCTCGCCGGAGCCGTCGAATGAAGGTCCTCATCGTCGACCACGAGGACTCGTTCGTCCACAACATCGAGCAGGCGCTCGCCGGCCGCGGCGCGACCGTGCGCTGCGTCCGGTCGCGCGCGCCGGAGCGGGAGGCGGTCGCCTTCGATCCGGACGCCGTCGTCCTCTCCCCCGGCCCGGGTCGTCCGGGCGACCGGGAGTTCACGCGGCTCTCGAGAGCGCTCCTCGACCGGTGGGAGGACGATCGCCCGTTCCTCGGCGTCTGCCTCGGGCACCAGCTGATCGCGGAGCGGGCCGGCGCGCGCGTCGTGCGCGCCGCCGAGCCGGTCCACGGCGAGGCGACGCCGATCCGGCACGACGGCCGGGGCGTCTTCCAGTCGGTGCCGTCCCCCACGCTCGGCGCGAGGTACCATTCCCTCGTCGTCGACCCCCGGACCGTTCCGCCGTCGTTCGAGGTCTCCGCGTGGGGGGATGGGCCGGTCGTGATGGGCCTGCGGCACCGGTCCCGTCCGACGGAGTCGGTCCAGTTCCACCCCGAGTCGTTCCTCAGCCCGGACGGACCCCGGATGCTCGCGAACTTCCTCCGGAGGGCGCGCCGGTGATCGCCGACCTGCTCGGCGATCTGCTCGGCGCCGCTCCGCTCCCGGACCGCCAGGTCCGGGCGACGTTCGAGCGCCTGGTCGACCCCGCGACCTCGGACCCGGAACGGGCGGCCGTCCTCGTAGCGCTGGCCGCTCGGGCGCCCCGGATCGGCGAGCTCGTGGCGTTCGCCCGCGCGATGCGCCGACGGGCGGCGCCGTTCCCGGTGCCCCCGGGGGGCGGGGTGACCGACCTGTGCGGGACGGGCGGAGCGCCGCGCCCGACCTTCAACGTCTCGACGGTGAGCGCGTTCGTGGTCGCGGCCGCGGGGGCCCCGGTCGTGAAGCACGGGAACCGCAGCGCCCGCGGCCCGTGCGGCTCGAGCGACCTGCTCGAGGCGCTCGGGCTCCCGGTCACCTCGTCGCGCGCGCTCGGGCCGGCGACCTACCGGGCGCACCGGCTCGCGTTCCTCCACGCGCCGCTCTACCACGCGTCGGCCGCGGCCGTCGCGCCGGTCCGCCAGCTCTTGGGTCTGCCGACGGTGTTCAACCGGATCGGACCGTGGTCCAACCCGTGCCGGGTCCGGTTCCAGGTCGTCGGCGCCCCCGACCCGGCCACCGCCGAGCTGTTCGCGGGGATGTTCGGGCGGCTCGGCGTGCGTCGCGGGATCTCGATGGCGTCCGAGGAGGGGTGCGACGAGTTCTCCCCCCGGCGCCCGACCGTCGCGTTCGTCTGGAACGGCTCGACCGCGCGACGCCGCACGGTCCGGCCCGAGGCGTATCTCGACTCCGACGAGCGTCGCGGACCCTGGGGTCCCCTGCCGCCTCCGGCCGCGGCCGAGGAGGCGGAGCGGCTGCTCGCCGGAGGAGGCGGAGCGCGGCGGGGGTCGGTCCTCCTCACGAGCGGGGCGGCGCTCTGGGTCGCCGGACGTAGCGCCGGCCTGGACGGGGGGATCGCGCTCGCCCGCGAGGCGCTGGACGGAGGCGCGGCGGAGGAGCTCCTCGTGGCGCTGCGGGACCTCGGCCGTCGGTACCGCCGGGGCGACGGCTGATGGGCGGCTTCCTGTCCGAGATCGTCCGGGCCGTGCGGGCGAGCCTGCGCTCCGAGGCGTACGGCCTCGGGCTGCCCTCCGCATCTCCGCCGCGGCCCCCCAGCCTGCGGTCCGCCCTCGCGCGGGACCGCGCGCGCGGTGCGGTGGTCGCGGAGTTCAAGCGGGTCTCGCCCGGGCAGCCGGCGCCACGCCGGCCGGAGCGCTCGTGCGAGGCGTTCGTCCGCGCCGTCGACCCGGGGTCGCCGACGGGCTACTCCTGCCTCGCGACGGGACCCCGGTTCGATGGCTCGCCGCGGGACGTCGCCGACCTCGCCCGGCTCACGACCCGGCCGGTCCTGTTCAAGGAGTTCGTCGTCGCCGCCGAGCAGATCGAGGTCGCGGCCCGGACCGGGGCCGGCGCGATCCTCCTGATCGCGCGCCTGGAGGAGGAGGGCCTGCTCGACCGGCCCCTGGCCGAGCTCGCCGGCGAGGCCCACGACCGTGGCCTTGAGGTGCTGCTCGAGCTGCACCGGAGCGCGGAATTAAGTCGTGCCGAAGGAGTCGGGGCGGAGATGTTCGGGGTGAACGTCCGGGACCTCGACTCGCTCGCGATCGACCGGCCGACCGCGTTCCGGACGATCGCCGAGGCCCGCCGCTCGGGACTCACGCCGCTGCTCGGCCTGAGCGGCGTCGAGGGCCCGGCCGAGGCTCGCGAGTTCTGGGCCCAGGGCGTCGACGGGATCCTCGTGGGGACCGGCGTCGCCCGATCGCCCGACCCCGCGGCGTTCGTCGCCTCGCTCCGTCGTCCGCGACGCGGGGGACGGGCATGAGGACGTTCGTCAAGTTCTGCGGGCTGACCGAGCCCGCGTCGGTGGCGGAGGTCCCGGCGGGAGGAGCCGCCGGGTTCGTGATCGAAGTTCCCGCCTCGCCCCGCAACGTGACGGTCGAGGCGGCCGCCTCCCTCCTCGAGCACGTCCCGACGGAGGCCGAGGCGTGGGCGGTCGTCGTCGCCCCGACCGCCGAGCTCGTCCATCGGCTGTTCGACGAGGTCGGCGTCGATCGCATCCAGGTCTACGGCGCGATCCCGCCGGACCTCGAGTTCCTCGAGATCCACCACCTCGTCCCTTCGGTGCCGGTCGTTCCGCCCGGCGGATCCGGGGACCTGCCCGCGATCCCGCCCGCGGAGGACTACCCTCGGATCCACCTCGACGCGGCCGGCCAGCCGCTGCCCGGCGGCAGCGGGACGCGACCCGACTGGGCGATCTGCGCCCAGATCGTCGACCGCCACCCCGGCCGCAAGTTCGTCCTCGCCGGCGGACTGTCGGCCGAGAACGTCGCCGACGCGCTCGCGACCGTGCGCCCGTGGGGCGTGGACGTCTCCTCTGGGATCGAGAGCGCGCCCGGGACGAAGGACCCCGCGAGGATGCGCGCGTTCGTCGCCGCCGTCGAGCGGTTCGAGAGCGGACATGCCTAGGCGGTTCGGGTCGTACGGCGGCGCGTACGTTCCCGAGACGCTCGTCCCGGCGCTCCAGGAGCTCGAGCGCACGTGGCGCGGGGCCCGGGCCGACCCCGGGTTCCGCGGCGAGCTCTCCCGCCTCTCCCGGACGCTCGGGGGCCGCCCCACGCCCCTCTACTTCGCGCGCAACCTGACCCGGCGCGCGGGCGGCGCCGAGATCTGGCTGAAGCGCGAGGACCTCGTGCACGGCGGCGCGCACAAGTTCAACAACGCGCTGGGCCAGGGTCTCCTCGCGCGCCGGATGGGTAAGTCCCGCCTGATCGCCGAGACGGGGGCGGGCCAGCACGGCGTGGCGACGGCGATGATCGGCGCCGCCCTGGGGCTCTCGACCGAGGTGTACATGGGCGAGGTCGACATGGACCGGCAGCGGCCGAACGTCGAGCGGATGCGCCTCCTCGGCGCGAAGGTCGTCCCGGTCGCCGCCGGGAGCCGAACGCTCAAGGACGCGATCAACGCGGCCCTGCGCGATTGGATCGCGAACGTCCGGACGACGCACTACCTCCTCGGGTCGGCCGTCGGCCCCCACCCGTTCCCCTCCCTCGTCGCGGGGTTCCAGAGCGTGATCGGGCGGGAGATCCTCCGCCAGGCGCGACGCGAGTTCGGCCGGGACCCCGATCTCGCGGTCGCATGCGTCGGGGGCGGATCGAACGCCATCGGCACGTTCCACCCGATGCTTCGGACGAGCGTGGCCCTCCTCGGGATCGAGGCGGGCGGACCGCGGGGCGCGTCCCGGGGCGCGGCGTCCCTTTCCCGCGGGCGGCCGGGGGTCCTCCACGGGGCCTACACCTACGTGCTCCAGGACCGCGACGGGCAGGTCGCCCCCACCGAGAGCGTCTCCGCCGGCCTCGACTACGCGGGCGTCGGGCCCGAGCATGCCTGGCTCCGGGACCGGGGGCGCGTGACCTACCGCGCCGTCCGCGACGACGGGGCCCTCGCCGCGTTCCGATGGCTCGCCGAGGACGAGGGGATCCTTCCCGCCCTCGAGCCGGCGCACGCGATCTTCGCCGCGGTCGGGGAGGCCCGGCGCAGGCCGGCGCGGCAGCGGGTCGTCGTCACGCTCTCGGGTCGCGGCGACAAGGACCTCGGGGTGGTGCTTGCAGCGCTGGCGCGCGGCGCTTAGCTCGGCGCGCGCGGCCGGCCGGCCGGTCGTCGTCCCGTACGTCCTGGTCGACCGCCGTCGCGGCCCCCGTCTCGCCGCCGTGGTGGAGGCGCTCGCCGCGGGCGGGGCGACCGCGGTCGAGCTCGGGTTCCCGTTCTCCGACCCGATCGCGGACGGGCCGGTCCTCGAGGCGGCCGCGAGCCGCGCGCTGGACGGCGGCACCGACTGGTCCGACCTCCTCGCCCAGCTCCGGGCGGCGAGCCGGCGGCTGCCGACGGCCGTGATGACCTACGCGAACCCGATCGTGCGCCGCGGACTCCGAGGGGCGATGGCCGCCCTTCGGCGGGCGGGCGCGGAGGGACTGATCGTCCCCGATCTCTCGTTCGAGGAGGCCGGACCGTGGAGGCGCTCGGCCCGGGCGAGCGGCCTCGCGCTCGTCCTGTTCG
>JASHOP010000076.1 GCA_030041075.1 Thermoplasmata archaeon
CGAGCCCTGCCGGACCGGCGAGCCCGCCCGCGACCGGACCCCGAGCCCGGGGGGACGCCCCCGCGGACCCCGGTTCGATCTTCGCCGACGGGTTCTTTGGCCAGAAGCTGAAGGACGCCACGATCGAGGACGTCCTCGACACGCTCGAGATCGGCCTCCTCCAGTCGGACGTGGCGCTCCCCGTCGTGGAGCGGCTCCGCCGCAACCTTCGGAAGGAACTCACCGGCCGCAAGCTCCGGTCTGGGATCGAGGCGGAGGATGCGATCCGCACCTGCCTCGAGGCCTCGGTCCGCGCGATCCTCGCGCAGCCCCCGATCGACCTCGTCGGGCGGATCCGGGCGCACGCGCCCAAGCCGTACACGATCCTGTTCGTCGGGGTGAACGGGAGCGGGAAGACGACGACCGTGGCCAAGTTCGCGATGTGGCTGAACGGCCAGGGTCTGAAGCCCGTGATCGCCGCGGGCGACACGTTCCGCGCCGGGGCGATCGAGCAGCTGCTCGTCCACGGCGAGCGGCTCGGGATCCGGGTGATCCGGCAGCAGGAAGGGAGCGACCCCGCGGCCGTGGCGTACGACGCGGTCGAGCACGCGCGCGCGAAGGGCGTCGACGTCGTCCTGGTCGACACCGCCGGCCGCCAGCACACCAACGAGAACCTGATCGCGGAGGCGAAGAAGATCCGCCGGGTGGTGGCGCCCAGCCTCACCCTCTTCGTCGGGGACGCCCTCAACGGCAACGACGTGATCGAGCAGGCCCGCCTGTTCGACGGAGCGATCGGACTCGACGGTCTCGTTTTGACCAAGCTGGACGCCGACGCGAAGGGCGGCGCGGCGCTCAGCGCGACGTTCGTGCTCAAAAAGCCGATCGTCTTCGTCGGGGTGGGCCAGGGATACCGGGACCTGGTCCCGTTCGACCCCGACTGGATGGTCCGGCGGCTGTTCGCGGAGGGGACCGCAGGGTGACCGCTCGGGTCGACGTCGTCCTCGTCCGGCCGAAGGAGGACGGGAACGTCGGCGCGGTCGCCCGCGCGGCGCGGAACTTCGGCGCGAGCCGTCTCGTCCTGGTCGCCCCCCGGGCCCCGATCCGCGCGGAGGCCCGACGTCGGGCGATGGGCGGGCTCCCGCTGCTCCGGGCGGCGATCCGGGCGCCGACGTTCGAGCGCGCGGTCGCCGAGTCCGACCTCGTGGTCGGGACGACCGACCTCTCGACCGGCCGCTCGATGGCGTACCACCGGAGGTCGGTGACCCCCGAGCGCCTCGGCGAGGTGCTCCGCGCGGTCGAGGGCCGGGTATCGCTCGTCTTCGGGCCCGAGGACAACGGGCTCAGCCGCAAGGAGCTCGAGCGGTGCGACCTGCTCGTCCACATACCGGCCCGCCGGGAGTTCCCGACGCTCAACGTCTCGCACGCGGCGGGGGTCGTCCTCTACGCGGTTAACCGCGCGCGCGGACCGACCGACCCCGGCTCCACGCCCGCGCCCGACCTCCTCGAGCTCAACGGCAACGAAAAGGAGCGGTTCCTCGCCCGCCTGGAGCGGCTCGTCGCGCGCACCCAGTACCCGAAGCACAAACGACGGGGTTTAATCCTCCTGTTTCGTCGCGTCCTGGGCCGCGCGACGCCGACCGAGGCGGAGTATCGGATGATGCTCGGCCTCCTGAAGAGCCTGGAGCGCGCGATGCGGTCCGAGGATCGTAGATGACGGCGGGGAACGGCGATTGGCTCCGGGTCCGGGGGATCGGCCGCGAGCGGTTCGCGGGATACCTCTCGGACTACCTCGCCTCGATCGGCTACGCTGTCGACCGCGAGGAGTCGTCCGAGCCGTCCGAGAGCCGCGTCCGAGCCCGCCTCGAGCGGACGAACCCCGCCGTGCCGCCGGCGGCGTCCGTCGTGTCGTTCCGGTTCTACCCGACCAGCGGGGGCGCCGCCCTCGTCTGGGAGGTCCCGACCGAGATCCCGACGGGGGAGCTCGCGCGCATGGACCGGCTCGTCCGCGAGCTCTCGAGCCACCTGGAGCGCGCGATCGCGACGGAGAGCCACGCGACCGCGAAGGTGCTCCGGCCCCCCGAGCCGCACCTCCCGTGGATCCGTTCCGCGGGGTGAGCCCCGGCGGCACCGCGGGATCGGCCGGCCGGGGATCCCCTCCGGTCCCGGATCCGGCCCGGGTCTCCCTCGGCCGGCGTCGGTAGCGTTATAATCGGTGCCCGGGTCCCCGCGCGGCGTTCGATGTCGAGGTCGTCGTATCGCTACATGGCGCGGTCGTTCCGCCAGACCCTGGGGGACGAAGGGTCGGGCCTGCGCCACGAGCGCCTGCTCGGATGGCGGCAGGAGACGACCGTGACCCGGCTCGAGCACCCGACGCGGCTCGACCGCGCCCGCGCCGTCGGGTACCGGGCGAAGGGCGGCTACTCCGTGGTCCGGGTCCGCGTGCGTCGTGGGGGCCAGCGCAAGCGCGCGATCATCGCCGGTCGTCGGCCGAAGCACAAGGGGATCCTGCGCATGACACTCGCGAAGAGCCTGCGACGCATCGCCGAGGAGCGGGCTCAGAAGCACTATCCCAACCTCGAGGTGCTCAACTCGTACTGGGTCGGCGAGGACGGCAAGCAGAAGTTCTTCGAGGTCATCCTGGTCGACCCGGTCCATCCCGAGATCGTCACCGACCCGAAGATCGCCTGGATCGGGTCGCCCGCGAACAAGAACCGCGTCTACCGGGGCCTGACGAGCGCGGGGACCGAGGGGCGCGGCCTGCGCTGGTCCGGCAAGGGCGCCGAGCGGTTCCGGCCGTCGCGGGCCCGCAACCGGCGGGCGACGCGCCGGACGCAGTACAAGGTCATCCCGTAGCGGCGTCCTCGTCCGCCGGGTCCCCGAGGTCGAGCAGCGCATCGAGCGACGCGTGGCGGCGATCGGCGTTGCGCCGCACCCAGCCCGAGAGGCCCTCGACATGGGCGAGCTCCCCGCGCAGGGCCCGCGCGAGGTGCCGGCGGTAGTCGAGGTCGAGCGAGACCGGGCCCCCCCCGAGGAACTCCCGCAAGCGCCGGGCGAGCCGGCCGCCGGCGGTGTCCCAGTCGGTGAGCAGGATCACGCGCCGGCTTCGGGAGGCGAGGCTCGCAGCCGTTCCCGAGAGCGTCCGGCCGGCGTGGATCGCCACGATCGGTCCCGCGATGCCGAGGCCCCGGAGCGACCGACGGTCGCGCTCGCCCTCGACGACCACCACGGTCCCCGGCTCCCGACACTCGGCGATCAGCCGATTCCAGAGGTCGAGGAACTCGGCGAACGCCCTGTCGGAGTCCCGGTCGGCGGGCATCGGTGCGTCGGTCGCCGGGGAGGCGCGGCTCCCGCAGCGTCCGGCAGGAGCGAGCACTTCGTATAGTCTAGCGTGGTTCGCCGCCTTCCCTATGCCCGACACGTTCACCCTGCTGCTCGAGTGGCGCCGGAACGAGGCGGCCGCGCGCTCGCTCGCGAAGCTGCCCCCGGACTACTACCCGTCCACCGCCCAGTACCTGGCGCAGCTCCGGCGGTCGTACGAGTCGGACCTCCGCGAGAACCCGTCGTCCCGCAAGGGCGAGATCTCCCGGCAGACCTACCAGCGGGCGAGCCAGGTCGCGCGGGACGTGCTCGAGGGTCGGATGCAGAAGGTCCTCTCGCTGGCGTTCCAGGCCAGCATCGGAGGGGCGAGGGAGCTGCCGAACGCCCTCGCCGAGGAGCAGGCGATGTTCGACCAGCTGCTGGCGACGTTCCTCAGCGTCCGCCGGAGCGCCGCGCCGTATCTCGAGCCCGGAGGAGCGCCCCCGGCGACGCCGACCCCCCCGACCGCGTCGGCGCCGGCCGCGTCGGTTCGCCCTCCCACGGCTCCCGCCGGGAGCGCGGCGAGCGAGACCCCGCCTCCCGCCGGGTCCGCGTCCGACGCGCTCGCCTACGTGCGCGTCGTCAAGGACAGCCGACCGCTCGAGGTCGGGTCGGAGACCGTCGACCTCCGCCGGGACGACATTCTCTCGATCGCCACCGAATCGGCGAGGATCCTCGTCGCCGGCAAGGTCGCGGAACCGGTCACCGCCCGTCCGCTCGGCCCCCGGGCGTGACCGGGGCGAGGGCCCCCGCGCTCGCGGGAGCCGCCAGCTCGAGGACGCGGAACCGGTCGAACCCGAAGAGAAGGTTCTTGGCCGCGAGCCGGGTCCGTACCTCCTCCTCGGAGCTCCGGACCTCGTCCAGCGCCGACCGGAGCAGCGCTTCGAACCCCCAACGGCCGAGCGCCTCCGCCTGGCGTTCGCAGGCGATCTCGACCCACCCCGCCGAGCGGGCCGCGGCCCGGACCCGCGTGAAGTTCACGAATGCCGAGAGATCGTGCTCGCCCACAGGGTTGAGCGGGTCGGCGACGACCCGGTGGGAGCGGACGCCGGCGAGCGTTCCCCGCGGGTGCGCGGCGAGGAGCTCCGGCTCCTCGAGGCCGTAGTCGAGGACGACGAACGCCCCGCGGGCGAGCGCGTCCCCGACCTCCCGGACGATCGCCTCGGCGACGGGCGACAGCTCGACGACCGTCCCTTCCGGCAGGGGGGAGGGAAGCGGCGGACCGGGCACCGGCCGTGCGGGATGCGACTCGGCCGGCACGACCCGGTCGTCGCGGACGCGCACGCCGAGCTCGCACCAAGCGGCCCCGTCCCACCGGAGCCGTCGGGTCGGCTGCGCGTCGAGGACCTCGTTGGCGATCACCGCCCCCACGATCGGGTCGTCGGACGATATCGTCGACCGTTCCCGGACCGCGATGCCCGAGACCTCGCCGGCCGCCCGCGCCCGGGCGAGGGCTTCCCGCCGTCGGGCCCCCGATCGGTCGGCCAGGACGTACTCCGTCGGACCCCGGGGGCCGTCCCGGACCCCGAGCGACCGAACGATCCCCTCGGCGAGAGCGCCGTCGCCCGGTCCGACCTCCACGATCGAGAACGGCCGGGGCGCTCCGAGCGCCTCGCGCACCGCCTCGAGCCTCCGCGCGACCGCGCGCGCGAACAGCGGATGGACGTGCGCGGCGGTGTAGAAGTCGCCGTGGGGTCCCAGGCGGAGCCGCTCCGAGGCGTAGAACCCGACGGTGTCGTCGTAGAGCGCGATCTCCATGAACCGGTCGAACGGGACGAAGCCGTTCGGGTCCGCGGCGGAACGGACCCGCGCGAGCGCGGCCGCCCGGTCCACCGTCCCGCCGGACCCCGCCGCGTCCCGGAGCGTCGGCACGGGGCTCGGTCTCGTCCGGCGCCGATCAGCCGATGTACCCGAGGTCCTCTCGGCTCGCCGGGGGGGAGCCCGAGGGCCCCTCGGTCGTCCGCTGCTCGGCCTCGTGGATCTTCTGGGCGATCCGGTCGATCTCCTTCGCCTTCGCCTCGAGGGCGGTGAAATCGACGGCGACGCCCAGGACCTTCGCCAGCACCTTCAGCACGGCTTCGGCGCTCCGGGGGTCGACGAAGTACCCGCTCGTCTCGCCCATCAGGCATACCCCCTCCATGCCGAAGAGGCGCCCGAGCCCCAGGAACAGGCCGCTCGCGCCGATCAGCCCTCCGCCCGGGTCGTTGCGGGAGAAGTGGACGCCGAACCGCTTCATCGCGTCGACGCGCGCGGGGAGCGTCGCGGCCCCGAGGACCCGGGGCTCCTCGATCACCCGACCCTGGGCGAAGCCCGCGAGCGTGTAGACCTCCCGGACCCCGAGGCCCGCGCAGTAGCGGAGGACCTGCTCGGTGATCTCGTACTGTCCCTCCGGGCTGATCCCCTGGAAGTCCCCGCCGAGGATCAGGAGGTCGTGCGCTGCGGAGGCGGGCGCCTTCCAGTAAGCGAGGTCGTTCGAGACCAGCCGGACGATCCCCGACTCGCTGACGTAGACCTGGGGTGGGAAGAACTTCGAGTAGATCGTCGCGAGCGGCTTCGCGTGGAGCTGGTCGCGGAGGTAGTCGGCGGCGAGCTTCCCGACGTTGCCGACGCCGGGAAGGCCCTCGACGAGGATCGGGTCGCGGAGGTCGACCTTCTCGAGCGGGCGGATCAGGACGTCTTCCACGGCGGCTCCCGCCCGAAACGAGCCGGCCGACGGGGATAAGGGTTCGGTGGCGCGCGCGTAGGCCGCTATCGCGCGGTCGAGTGGGGCGGCTTGACCCCCCAGCCGCGATCGCCGAGCTCCGCCTTCCAGATCCGCGTGAGGTCGGGCCGGTGCCCGACCTTCTCGACCGAGAGGGTGTGGACGTACCGATCGGCCTGGGGGTCGGCGCGCAGGTCGAGCACGACGTCCGCGAGGTTCTCCAGGAGCCCGGAGCTCGCCCGGTCGTGGAGCGCCGAGTGGAGGGTGATCAACGCCTGCCCCCCGACGACCTGGCACCGGTGCCGGAGCTGCCGGGCGACGGTCGTCACGTCGCGCGGCGCGAGGACCTCGAAGAAGAAGTCGAGCGAGTCGACGACGAGGCGGAACGGCGCGTCGATCGCGGCGAGGTCCGCGAGCATCCGGTCCGTGAGCCGGAACGATGTGGTCGGGCGCTCGCCCAGGTGTTCGCGGACGAGCCCCTCGACGCCGAGCCCTCGCTCCCGGGCCCGGGCGACCTCGAGGCCCCGGACGAGGACGCGCTCGTAATACTCGTCCGCGAGGTTGACGATCTTGACGCCGCCCGGGTCCCAGCCGAAGTCGTCGAACGACCGACGGACGTCCTCGGTCCGCTCCTGCGTCGTGTAGAACAGGACCGGGGCGCTCCCGACGCCCGAGCTGGCGAACTGCGTGGCGAGGACCGACGCGCCAGCGCCGGTCGAGCCCTTGAGGAGGGCGAGCCACCCCATCGGGAGCACGGTCCGGATCGGTCGGTCGATCTCGGGGATGCCGAACACCAGCGACTCGTCCGCCACGGTCACGGACCCAGCCGGGCGATGTCGATCGTCTCGTCCACGACGAGGTTGAGCAGCTGCTCGACGCTCGCCGCCTGCTCTTCCGTCGTCTCGAGCACGAGCGTGAGGACCTGGCGGCTCTTGAGGTGGTTCAGGAGGATGTGGAGGAACTCCGACAACAGCTCGGACGGGTTGTGGATCGCGAGCGAGTTCACGCTGTCGATGATCACGGTCGACCGCGGGCTCGGGTTGCGGCGGAGGAGGTACTCGACCCGAAGCATGATCGACTCGAGGGCCCGCGGACTCTCCACGTACGTCGCGTTCGGGAGCGGGTCCTGGTAGTGCATCATCAGGTGGCTGATCGCGTCCACGAACGAGATCCGGTCCGTCGGCACGTCGAGCGCCTGGGCCAGCGACCAGACGAACGAGGCCGGGCTCGTCACCGCGACGTAGATCGTGCGCGTCCCCGGCTCGCTCCCGACGTCCCGGAGCGCGGCGGACAGCACGGCGAAGTACTGGTCCGCGTACTCGCGGGGATCGAGCTTGAGGCCGACCGCGCTGCCCGGCGGGAGGGCGCGGAGCCGGTCGCCGATGTCCGCCGGGGCCACCGCTCAGTCCTCCCCCTCGGACCGGGCTCCCTTGAGGTGGGGCGTCATCAGGAGTCCGATCGGCGTCAGCTCGATCACGTACTGGGCGTGCGAGTGCGCCGAGCCCCGCATCTTGATGATCTGGAGGACGCGGTGGATGTCCCCGCGCCGCCGGGCGTTCCAGAGGAGGATGATCCCGTCCACGATCGCCTCCTCGACGCCGCGGGTCGAGTACCGACCCTGGGTCGGCGTGATCTCCGAGACGAGGAGCGCCGTGCATCCGCAGGCGTTCATCTCCTCGCCGAGCCTCAGGACGAACTCGCGGATCTGCTCGTCCGTGCGGATGCGGTAGCCGAGCGACGTGAGGCTATCGAGGACGAGCCGCTTCACGCCCAGCGACCGCACGAGGTCGCGGATCGTCCGCAGGAGGATGTCGAGCTCCTCGGACGACAGCTCCGCGCCGAGCATGCCGAGCTTCTCGTAGATCACGGGCAGGTCGACGAAGACGAGGGAACCGTCCACGACCAGGTCGGTGCGGAAGAACTCGAACGTCGAGAGGTTCTGCACGAGCTTGTCCGACGCCTCGGTCACGGAGAGGAACAGCGAACGCTCGCCCCGCTCCGCCCCCCGGATCAGGAACTCGAGCGAGAGCGTCGTCTTCCCGGTCCCGACGCTCCCGGCCACGAGCACCGCGCTCCCCCGCGGGATGCCTCCGCCCAGGATGTTGTCGAGGCCCTCGATCCCGGTGATGCAGCGTTCGAGAACGGTCCCGGTGTCCCCGGGCCGCGCGGGGACCGGCGCGCGAGCCGGCGGCGCGGGGGACTCCATCGGGAAAACGAGCCGGCCCGAGCCTAAGAGGGTTGTGGAGGTGCGGCAGTCCTCTCGGCGTGGGACTCCGCGACGGGCGCGTCGGACGGCGGTATCCGATGCGGGTCGATCCACCAGACGGTCCCGCGCGGGCCTCGCTCGACGCGAACGATCGCCCCCGAGCGGCCGAGAAGCGCCCCCGCGCGGCGCACGCCGTCATCGCCTTCCGGGTCCCCCGACCTCAGATCGTGGACGACGACCTCGAAGAGACGACCGGGTTCGGCCGCCCGACCGAGCGCTCGCAGGCGTTCGAGGACGCCGACGCACCCCCGGGGGGCCCGCGCGACCGGATCGGGGCGCGAGGCACCCGACGGACCCCGGTCCGGCGGGTCCGCCGGGACGCGGCCCGGGGGCGGCTTCTCGGGCGGACCGCCGGCGGACGGATCGTCCGGCGCGTCCGGTCGGGAGATGACTGCCGGCCGGCGGACCGTCCGGACCCATCGGACCGCCTCGCCCTTCCCCAGCAGCACCACCGCCTCGCCGCGGGGCATCGCGAGGATCGCCTCGGGCGAGATCCCGTACGCCGTCCGGGCGAACGCGCGCGCCTCGTCGGGCGACCCGCGGAACGCCACGAAGTCGGAGACGTTCGCCCACACGGCGTCGCGGACCCCCTCGGGCAGCGATCCCAGGGTCTGGGTCGCCAGGATCACGTGGACGTTCAGGCGCCGCGCCAACCGGAGCATCTCGGAGAGGCTCTCGTGCGCGAACCACTGGGCCTCGTCGAGCACGACGAACGTCTTGCTCGCCTCGCTTCGCGCGAGAAGCTCGGACCAGAGGAGGGCGAGGTAGACGGCGAACAGGTAGCGCGCCGTCGCCTCGCCGACCCGGGACGCGTCGCCGGAGACGAGGACGATCCGCCCGGGCGCGACCAGCTCGCGCGCGGTGAGCGAGGGGAGCCGGGCGCACAGCATCCGGTCGAGCGTCGGGTTCCGGGCGATCTCGTAGAGGAGTCGTCGAGCGCCCTCCGCGTCCTCGGGTCGCTCCCGGACACGATCGGCCAGCTCGCGGAGGGCGTCCCGAGCGCTCGGAGGAACGACCTGACGCAGCCGGCCCAGCGTCGCGAGGAGGGTGTGCGCGTCGGCCAGCGTGCCCCCGGGGATCGCGGCCGCCGCTCGCACCGCGCGGGTCAGCATCTCCTCGAGGCGCGGTCCCCAGAACGACGAGTCGGCGTAGCGGCCGGACCGCACACGACGCAGCGCGTGGACGATGTCGTCGATCCGCCGCTCGGCAAGAACGGGGTCGACGGAACCATCGCCGCCGATCCCCTCGAGGGCGTTCAGCGCGGGAGGCCGGTCGCCGGGGTCGACCCAGAGGAGCCGCCCCGCCTCGCCGCGAAGCTCCGACCGGACCCGCCGCGCCGTCTCGCCCAGCGGATCGAGGACGACGACCCCACCGAGGCGCGCGGCGTGCGCGGCAAGGGCGACCAGCAACGAGCTCTTGCCCATGCCCGTCTCGCCGACGATCGCGAGGTGCCGGCCCTGGTGTGCCTCGATG
Source organism: Thermoplasmata archaeon (assembly GCA_030041075.1). Taxonomy (GTDB): domain Archaea; phylum Thermoplasmatota; class Thermoplasmata; order Lutacidiplasmatales; family UBA184; genus Lutacidiplasma. Next base: position 9,777 of record JASHOP010000076.1, read on the forward strand.
GGGATGGCCGCGACCGACCCGTCGGCGGAGCGTCCCAACGCCAGGCGCAAGGGTCCAACGGGTTCCAGCCCGGCTCGCGACGGCATCCCGTCCATCCCGGGGAGAAGGCCCAGCACCTCGGATTCCGCGAGCAGTAGCCGGGGTCGCCCCTTCCCGAGAGGTCCGCTCCAGCCGAACCGGACCCCGGAGCCGTCGAGCTGCCGCCAGCCGCTCTCCGCCGCAGCGATCGCGCGACGGAAGCGGTCCGCCGGCGCTCCGGCCGAGGACCGGACGACGACCTCGGTCCGCCAGAGCGGCGATCGCGCGGGCTTCGGCGGCGACGCCACCGGGCTCGACGCCGGTCGGTAGCGGTCCGGGGGCCTCGCGTACGCCTCCCGGAGCGTGGACTGCGGCGAGCGGAAGATCGCCCCGAACTCCGCGGGCGACGCGATCGGCACCACGGCGCACTGCATCGAACTGTCCCGGGGCAGCGCGGAGAACGCCAGCCCTACCGTCCGCACGATCGCTCCGACCGGCACGGGCCCGGCCGCCGTCTCTCCCGGCAGGGCGATGCGTCGACCGAAGCGCTCGAACCCTCCTCGGGGTTCCTCGACCGGCGCGACCCGATGCCACTGTCCGGGGTCGTAGGCCGCGACCAGGACCCTTTCGACCCACCGCTCGCTCGCGAGATCGTCCGTCGACAGCACCAGGCCCCGGCCGGTGTCGGCTCCGACGCGGACGGTGAACGATGCGCCGACGCCGTGACCCGCCCGGAGCGCCGCCTCGAGCCGCGCCCGGAACCGGTCCGCATCCTCCCGGGGGGGCCTAGGATCCGCCCGAGGCGAGAACTCCCACGATGTACGGCGTCGCCCAGGGGCGGTCCGGAGCGCTCTCGGCACGCGGGCCGGAGTTCCGGGGTACGGGTCGTCCCTCGCCCGCTCACGAACCGTGAAACGAGAGGGACTCGTTATGGGGGACCGGGTCGTCGTCCCGCCACCGGTCGGCGCACTCGGATCGATGTCGTCCCTCGAAGAAGAGATCTCGGCGGTCGAGGACGAGATCCGGAACACCTCGTACAACAAGGCGACCCAGCTCCACATCGGCCGCCTCAAGGCCAAGCTCGCGGTGCTCCGGTTGGAGCGGGAGACCCGGGCGAAGGGGAGGGGGGGCGGGTCGGGCTACGCCGTCCGCAAGAGCGGCCACGCGACGGTCGGTCTGGTCGGGTACCCGTCGGTGGGCAAATCGACCCTCCTCAACCGGCTGACGGCGGCGGAGAGCGAGACCGCCGCCTACGACTTCACGACGCTCACGATCATCCCCGGGATGCTCCGATGGGGCGGGGCATCGATCCAGATCCTCGACATGCCCGGGCTCGTTCCCGGCGCGGCCCGCGGGCGCGGCCGGGGCCGCGAGGTGCTCTCCGTCGTGCGCTCGACCGACCTCGTCCTGTTCCTGATCGACCCGGACCACCCGAACCTGAACGCCCTCGTCCGGGAGCTCGAGGGCGCGGGGGTCCGGATCAACCAGCGGCCCCCCCGGATCGTCGTCCAGTCCGCCGACCGGGGTGGTCTCACGATCTCGAGCACCGTGCGTCTCACCCATCTCGCGGGCGGACTCGCCGTGCCGATCGCCCGGGAGTTCAACCTGCACAACGGCTCGATCGTGTTCCGCGAGGACGCGACCGCGGACCAGCTCATCGACGCGCTCGCGGGGAACCGCGTCTATCTCTCCGCCCTGCTCGCGATCAACAAGTCCGAGCTCCTCGGCGCCGCCGACCGCGCGCGCCTGGCGGCCGAGGTGCGCCCGTTCGAGGCGACGTTCATCTCCGCCCGGAGCGGGGTCGGGGTCGACGAGCTCGTCGGCCGGATCGGTCGCGCCCTCAGGTTCATCCGCATCTACGTGAAGCCCCCCGGCCGGCCGGCGGACCTGGCCGAGCCGGTGATCCTCCGGCGGGGCGATCGCGTGGCCGACCTCCTCCGCCGGCTCCCGTCGGACCTCGGCGCCTCGTTCCGGGCCGCCCAGGTCTGGGGGCGGAGCGCCCGCTTTGCCGGTCAGACCGTCGGCCGCGACCACGTGCTCGACGACGAGGACATCGTCACCGTGGTGGTGGCGCGCGGGGCGTCGCGCGGCGCCGCCTAGGCGTTCCCGGCCCCGGGGCCGGCGGCTCGGCGGGGCGCTCGGTGCCCCCGACGAGGTAGTGGGCCCGATGGAACGGGTCGAGCCGCACGCTCGGGGCGAGGTCGACGAACGCCGCGAGCTCGTCTTCGGCGCGCTCGAGATGGCCGGCGGCCGTGCGGGTCCGGCCCATGCTCGAGGTCTTCAGCGCGACCACGACCGCCGCCCCGCGGTCCCGGAGCAGGAGCGCCGCGTTCTCGCGAACGATCTCGACCTGGCCGGGCTGGGCGACGTCCGCGTACACGCCGTCGCACGGCCGGACGAGGTCGGCGTACGACGCCGGATCGCGGGCGTCCCCGAGGACCGGCAGGAGATTGGGCCACCGCTCGGTGACGGCGAGGAGGCGCGCGAACGGTCGGAGGCTCCTCTCGACGGCGTAGACGGCTCCCGACGGGCCGACGAGGTCCGCCACGTGCGACGCCGTCGTGCCGCTCGCCGCGCCGAGGTAGAGCCATCGCTCGCCGGCCGCGGGGACCGGGCCGCGCCATCCCCGGGCGATCCCCGCGGCGAGCTTCGAGCGCGACGGGTCGAACGAGCGGTAGGCCCGTCCGTCGACCTCCCTCCACCGTTCCCCGTAGACCGGCGGGAGCGAGCCGACGGTCTCCGTCCACCACTCCGTCCGGTCGCGCCGCTTCCGCCGCACGAGCCGCGGCGACGGCTCGAGCGGTCGTTCGGCCGCGGTCGGCATCAGCTCCCCCGGCGGGTCAGCTCCTCGACGCGCCGGTCCCGCCGGGCGCGAAGCTGGCTCCCGATCGACCCGTGCGTCCACCCATCGGCCCGGACCGCGATCGCCGCCATCGCCGCGAGGCTCCGGGCGAAGGCAGCCCGTCGTCGGGGCGGGACGTCGGCAATCCGTTCCGCGCGGTAGAGTATGCCGAAGCGGGGTCCGCGCTCGGGATCCGGCCGACGGCGTGTCCCGAGGAGCTGGATCCGGCCGGCGCTGAACCGTGCGAGGGGAGCGACCCCGCCCGCCGCGGCGACAAGGCGTGCCGCGACGCGAGGCCCGACGACCGCCGAGAGGTTGGGAACGATGCCTCGCGCCGACGCCTCGAGCGCGGCGACCAGCTCGGCGTGGTGGCGCGCCAGATCCGCGCGGACCGCCCGACCCCGGTCGATGTAGGTGGCGACGGCGGCGACCGGGACAGGAGCCATCGACTCCGCGGCCCGCGCCTCGCGTCCGACCGTGCGTTCGAGCCGCTCCTCCTCGCGGGCGAGCGTGATGAGCACCTCCTCGGGCGAGGCGAGGGCGCGCTCAAGCGCGGCGGCAGCGACCGCCCGGAGGTAGCTCCGCTCGCTGGCGGCGCCCGGCGCCGGAATGCGGCTCAGCGCCGGACGCCAGATCGACGGCGCCGCGGGGGACACGCTGCGGTTCAGGCGCCCGGCGATCGCCGCGGCGAGCCGGGGGCCCCCGACGGCGATCTCGCGCCCGGGAGCGATCCGCTCGAGCTCCCGGACGAGCTCCGGCGGAACGGCCTCGGGACGAGGGTCCGCGCCCGGCCGAGCGACGGTCCCGCCTTCGCCCCCGGACCGGAACGCGGTGGGCCGATCGGCGCCCGGGACGAACAGGTAGAGCGCCGGGCCGTGCGCGACGACCAGCGCCGCGGGCACGCGCCTAGAACTCCGTGAGCGCCTTCTGGAACCGGTGGCGCTCCTCCGGGACCTCGACCGGGTAGCGGCCCGTGAGGCATCCGAGGCAGAGCTCCTCCGACCGGAACCCGATCGCCTCGACGAGCCCGTCGATCGAGAGGTAGTGTACGCTGTCCGCGCCGATCGCGCCCGCGACGCCGGTCTCGTCGCGATCGAACGCGACCAGCTCCTTGCGCTCCTTCATGTCGATCCCGAAGTAGCACGGCGCCCGGATCGGCGGGCATCCGACCCGCACGTCGACCCGGGTCGCGCCCGCGGCCCGGACCATCCCGACGATCTCCCTCAAGGTGGTGCCGCGCACGATCGAGTCGTCGAGGAGCACGATCCGCTTCGCCCGGAGGAGCCCGGGAACGGGGTGGAGCTTCACCCGGACCTCCGACTCGCGCCGCTTCTGGTCGGGCAGGATGAACGTCCGCTCGACAAACCGGTTCTTGATCAGGCCCTCCGCGTACGGGATACCGGACGCGGCCGAGAACCCGAGCCCCTGGGGCCGAGCCGAGTCGGGGACGGGGACGACGAGGTCCGCCTCGACCGGGCTCTCCTTCGCGAGGCGCTGCCCGATGCGGTAGCGGACGTCGTAGACCGGCTGGCGCTCGACGACCGAGTCCGGCCGGGAGAAGTAGACCCACTCGAACATGCAGTGCGCGCGCTCGCCCGAGTTCGGGATCGACGACGTATGGGCGACCTGGCCGCGGTCAAGCACCACGACCTCGCCGGGGGCGAGGTCGCGGAGCGTCTTTCCTCCCATGAGCTCGATCGCGACCGACTCGCTCGCGACGGCGACCCCGCCCTCCACGGTCCCGAGGACGAGCGGGCGGATCGCGAGCGGGTCGCGGAAGGCGTAGACGCGGCTCCCGACGAGGAAGACGACCGCGTAGCCGCCGACGAGCTCGGTGCACGCGCGCCGGATCGCGGCATCGAAGTCCCGCGTCCGGCCGTACTCGAGCGCGATCGTCTGGGCCATCGTCTCGGTGTCCGCGTTGCCGAGCAGGTCGACGCCCTGCGACTGGAGCCGGTGGCGGACCCGCTCGAAGTTGGCGATGTCGCCGTTGTGCGCGATCGCCGCGTCCTGGTCCCGGACCTTCACGAGGATCGGCTGCGCGTTCTCGAGGTCGCTCGTCCCGGTCGTCGAGTAGCGCACGTGCCCGATGCCGACCGGCCCGCGGAGGACATCGAGCAGCTCCTGTCCGAAGATCTCGTGGACGAGCCCCATCCCCCGCCGCTGGTAGAACGTCCCGTGGCTGGAGGTGACGATCCCGGCCGACTCCTGGCCGCGATGCTGGAGCGCCCGCAGCCCCCGGAACAGGTACGGCGCGGCGCCCTTACCCTGCAGCGAGACCCCGACGACGCCGCAGAATTCCCGCGCCGGCATCGCTCGCCCGGGAGGCGGGAGCGGCCCCCCGGTCGAGCTACCCGGCCTCGGGTCTTAAGCCGTGCGCCCCGGTCTCAGCCGAAGAGGGCCGAGAGGCCCTCGGCCGCCTCCTCCTCGGAGACGCCCTTCTCTTCCTTCTTCTCCTCGTCCTTCGCCGCGCCCTTCCCATCCTTCTTCGGCGCCGCCTCGGCGGGGGCCGGCGCCGCGAACGTCTCGGCCTTCGCGAGGACCTCGGCGAGGTTGACCCCCTCGAGCGAGGCGAGGAGCGCCTTCACCCGCGCCGCGTCGGGGGCGACCCCCGCGGCGGAGAGGACTCCCGACAGGCCCTTCTCGTCGATCGGCTTTCCCGCGGCGTTCAGCATCAGCGCACCGTAGACGTACTCCATTTCGATCCCTCCGTGTCCCTCTATCCGGTTACGGACCCGTGAGGCGGCCGACGGCCGCGGCCCCGCGTATCGCCTGGGCGAACAGCGGGGCGATGGTCTCCTTCGTGGGGTATCCCGAAGCGATTGCCAGCCCGAGGGCCCGGCGGTGCGCCTTCGAGAGCAGGGGGCGGATCGTCCCGGGGGTCGCGTAGCCGATCGCGACCGCGACGCCGAGCGCGGAGCGGGCCCCGCGGGCGACGTCCGCGCGCCGGTCGTCAAGGTCGACCGCGAGGACCTCCGGCGGGTAGAACGCGTCGCCGTCGACCACGGCCCGGAGCGTGAGGCCGACCTCGAGCGGCCGGATCTCGAGGCGGGTCAGGAGGCCCGCCACCTCGCGGGAGATCGTCTGGCCGGCGCGCACGATCGTCGTGTCCCGCTTGAGGACCACCTTCCCCTTCTCGATCGCCGCGGGGAACCCCGCGTGCTGGAGCTCGCCGACGATCGGGCCCGGCTTGAAGCTCGTCGTCCCGGCCGGGACGACGATGTCCCGGGGCGCGACCTCGCCGCCCCGGGCCGGGGTCGGCGTGCGCGTCCGAGTCAGCTCGAACTGGAGCGAGAACGGGTTCCCGTCCGCGGTGAGGAGCGCGGTCTGGTCGTCGACCCGGTCGAGGAGCGGCTTCAGCGACGGGCGTTGGGCCGCGGCCCGCTCGAGCGCATGGCGGATCGCGCTGTTCGGCGCGACCACGATCGGGTGGTGGCGCTCCCGGAGCCCCCGCCGCATCGTCTGCAGGGCTGCGGCCGGCACGCCCCGGACCCCCACGAGCGCGGTGATCGGCCGGGCGAGGACCCCGTCGGCGAGCGCGCCGACGCGGGCGACCTTCTCCGCCGACACCTCGCCACGACCCGGCATCGGACCCCCCTCACCAGAGCCGGACCGCCGGTCCCATCGTCGTCTTGAGGTAGACCGACTCGATGTTCGTGCGCCCCCGCTCGAGCTTGGCGACGATCCGCGCGAGCACCGCGTCGACGTTGCTCGCGATCTCCTCGGGCTTCATCGCCCGGGTCCCCACGAGCGCATGGAACGTGCGGTTTCCCTTCGACCGTATCCGGACCGTGCGCTGGAGCGAGCGGATCAGGTTCGTCGGATCGCTTCCGGGCGCGAGGGGCCGCGGCATCTTCCCCCGGGGACCGAGGACGACGCCGAGCCGCTTTCCGATCGCGGGCATGAACGGGGCCTCGGCGAGGAAGAAGTCGATCCCGCGGACGGCCTTCTTCGCCGCCTTGGCATCCTTCGAGAAGTCGTCGAGCTCCGAGCCCGTCACGACCACGTCGGCGACACCCTTGACCTTCTGGCAGAGCTCGGGCGAGCCGATGACCGCGACGCGCGCCGGAGGTCCCCGGCCGCTCGGCAGCGGGATCTCGTCCTCGAGCCGGTTCTTCGGAACCGTCAGGTCCAGGTCCTTGAGGTTGACGGAAACCTCGACCCGCTCGGGGAACTTCCGCTCGGGCGCGTTCGCGAGGGCCTCGGTGATCGCTTCGACGGACGGACGGTCGGGCATCGACAACCTCTCGGCGCGAACGCGGCGCGCCGAGAAGGCCTCGCTATATGAGGCTTCTCGCCAACGGCGGCCGCATCCTCCTCGGGGAGCACCCCCCCACGGCGGCGGCGCGGCGGTCCCGAACCCCCCGGACCGGTGCGGGCGCGGGGCGACCCTGCCCCCCCCAGTTCCCGACCGGCCCGCGGCCGAGCGCTCTATTCGCGCGCTCGCGGGCCCGTCGTTTCGGACCCCTTCGGGTCCGCCGTGGTGTCGAACTCCGAGCCCGCCCTTTTCAGCTCCTCGAACCGGGGGCCGGCGCTGTGGTTGATCAGCGGCCCGCCCGAGAGCGACGTGTTGCCGATCACCGCGATCGAGCCGTTGTCGGTCACGACCCAGGTGTTCCGCAGGGAGATCCGGACCACGCGCCCCTTCGTGCCGCTGTACTCGATCAGGTCGCCTCTCCGAACGATCCGGTCCCGAAGCAGGAACATCCCCGAGATCAGGTTGGAGAGCGTGCTCTGCAGCGCGAGCGTCAGGACCAGGCCCGCCAGGCCCGAGAGCGTGAGGAGCGAGAGGACCGACGTGAGACCGGCGACGGCCACGACGCCGTACGCGGAGAGGCAGACCCAGAGGATGAGCATCCAGTCGCGGATCGCCCGTAGCGTCTCGGGGTGGGCGCCTCCGCGCCGAGAGAACCGGTCGAGGATCTTGCCGATCGCCAGGAAGACGAGGCCGGTCGCGGCGATGATGGCGGCGACCCCGAACAGCTCCGCGTTCGCGACGCCGGGGACCAGCGACACGGGGGGCGCGAAGCACGCCCCGTCCAAAAGGAGTGCCCGCCCCCGCGTCGGCGGCCCGCCGAGGTCGAGCGGGGCCCCGCCGGGCCGCCGGATCGACCGCCGTCTCCCGGCGACTCCCAATACCTAAATAGAGAACGGGCCTGAACGCGGTCCGATGCATTATCCGAAGGTGGTGTCCACCTATTGCCCGCGGTGCCGGGTGCACACGCCCCACGACGTGGAGAAGGGGAAGAAGCGCCCGGCGTCGGAGCTCAAGTGGGGCCAGCGCCGGTTCCGCCGGGCCACGCGAGGGTACGGCGGATTCCCCCGACCGAAGCCGGAGGGCCGCGCGAAGGCGGTGCGTCGGGTCTATCTCAAGTACCGGTGCAAGAAGTGCAAGTACACCGTCCAGCCGGCGAGCTGGCGGGCCGGATCGCTGGAGCTCGTGGAGGAGCACTAGGCCCACGATGCGCGCCCCGTCGCCGTTCTGGGTCGTGAAGTGCCCCGACTGCTCGACCGAGCAGACGATCTTCAGCCGGCCGGCTTCCGTCGTGAACTGCTCCGTGTGCGGCGCGACCCTGGCGACCCCGACCGGGGGCCAGGCGAAGCTGCGCGGCGAACTGGTCCGGCCGCTCGCGGCGTAGCGGGGGACCGGTCGTTCGGATGCCCCTGCGCGCGGAGTTCCCCGAAGAAGGCGAGCTCGTCGTCGGCACCGTCACGTCGATCCGCAATTTCGGGGCGTTCGTCAAGCTGGACGAGTACGGCAACCGCGAGGCGTTCATCCACCTCTCCGAGGTCGCCGCCGGGTGGGTCAAGTACATCCGCGACCACATCCGCGAGGGCCAGAAGATCGTCGCCCGGGTCCTCCGGATCGATCCCGCGAAGAACCAGGTCGACCTCTCGCTGAAGCGGATCAACGACCACCAGCGCCGCGAGAAGATCCAGGCGTGGAAGAACGAACAGCGCGCGATGCGACTCGTCGAGCAGGTCGCCCAGGCGCTCTCGAAGACCGCCGACGCGGCGGTCGAGCAGTTCGGGCCGGGACTCGTCGAGCGGTACGGTTCGCTCTTCGGCGCGTTCGAGGTCGCCTCGGCCGACCCGGCCCGCTTCTCGAAGGAGAACGAGAAGGCACCCTGGACGACCGCCTTCCTGAAGGTCGCCCGGGAGAACATCGTCCCCCCGCACGTGACGATCCTCGGCACCCTCGAGGTGTTCGACCGGGCTCCCGACGGCCTGCGGCACGTCCGCGAGGCGCTGCTCGCGGCCGAGCGGGTCGATCCGTCCTCGGTCGAGGTCCAGTACGTCGGGGCTCCGCGGTACCGCATCCGCGTCCAGTCGACGCAGTACAAGGCGGCCGAGGAGACGATGAAGCGGGCGACCGAAGCGGCGCTCAAGTCGATCAAGGCCGCCGGCGGCGAGGGATCGTTCGCGCGAGCATGACCGAGTCGATCCTGCGCGTCTGCCGCGCGTGCGACCGCTACACGTTCCGCGCGGCGTGCCCCGAGTGCCACGCCCCGACGCGGACCCCGCACCCGGCCCGGTACGACGCGACCGACCGCTACGGCGGGTACCGGCGCCGGCTCCTGGCCGCGTCCCGGCCCGTCCCCCCGCCGGAGTGAGCTGCCATGGCCGCGTCGATCCACCGGATCAAGGTCGTCAACGACGTAAGCGACCTCGTGCCGATCCTCCGGGCCGTCGACACGCCGCTCAAGCTCAAGCTCGTCCAGCGCCTCGGGGAGGACTGGCTGACCCTCGCCGACATCGAGCGCGAGTTCGGCGTCGAGGGGTCGAAGGCGCTGGCGTTCTTCGAGAAGCTGCGCCTCATCGACACCCGCTGGGTCGCGCGCGAGGGAAGAAAGCAGCCCGACAAGGGCTACCACTTCTACTACTCGACGATCAACATGAGCACGACCAGCCCGCTCGCGGAGATCTCGGAGGTCCTGGCGATCGCCACGATGGGGGCGAAGGAGTACGCGAAGCTCGAGGAGAGGATCTTCCAGGCGGTCGGGAAGGAGGGCCGGTTCTTCTCGGACGTCGCCGAGGAGCTGGGGATGAGCCCCACGCGACTCAAGGGCCTCGTCAAGCGGTCGGAGAAGCTGGAGTACCGTGGGCACCGGATCGAGCGGTTCCGTGCCGAAACCGAGGTCGCGTAGGCCGGCCCCCGAGGTCTCGGTCCTCCGCGTCGGGCACCGGCCGGGCCGCGATCCGCGCCTCACGACCCACCTGGCGCTCGCCGCGCGCGCGCTGGGCGCGCGACGGCTCTACCTCCACCCGCCGGACGAGGCGATCCGGGCGCGGCTGGCGAAGGTCGTGGACGACTGGGGTGGGACGTTCGACGTGATCCCGACCGGCGACTGGAGGGCGGTGGTGCGCTCCCACCGCGGGCCGGTCGTCCACCTCACGATGTACGGCCTCCCGCTCAACCCGATCCTCCCGCGGCTCCGCCGCTCCGCGCGCGTCCTGGTCGTCGTCGGCGGGGCGAAGGTACCCCCACCGCTCTACGCGCTCGCCTCGCACAACGTGGCGGTCGGGAACCAGCCCCACAGCGAGGTCGCCGCGCTCGCGGTCGCGCTCGTCGGGCTCCACGGCGTGCCGGGGCCGGGGCGGTTCCGGAACGCCCGGCGTCGCATCGTCCCCACCGCCCACGGCAAGCGGATGCGCGCCCCCCGGACCGCCGGACGATGACCGGACCCGACGGGATCCCGGCCCGGCCCCTTCCGATCTCGGCCCGGGCTCCGGGCAAGTGCGTCCTGTTCGGCGAGCACGCGGTCGTCCACGGGTGCCCCGAGCTGGTCGTCGCGATCGACCTCCCGACGCAGGTGTTCGTCCGCGCCGCCGGGCGCGTCGCGCTGAACTCCGACCCCCGTGCCGCCGAGACCCATCCGTACTTCCGGGCCGCCCTCGCGCTCGCCTGGCGCGACCGGCCCGCGATCGACGTCCGGTCGGTGACCCGTATTCCCCGGTCCGCCGGGCTCGGATCGTCGGCGGCGTTCGTCGGCGCGCTGGGGGCCGCGCTCGCGGCCGGCACCGGCGGGCTCGGCCGGGCGGAGCTCGCCCAGCGGGCGTTCGAGATCGAGCGGAGCGCCCAGGGCGTCGGCAGCCCGGGCGACACCTCGGCGAGCGTCGCGGGGAGCTACGTCGCGCTGAACGGGGGCGGGGGCGAGCCGCTCTGGTCGGTCGGGGTCGGATCGGACCGGTGGACGGTCCGCCGCGTCGACGACCCCCGATGGACGTGGGTGGTCGCCTACAGCGGGATCCCGCGCTCGACCGCTGACGCGGTCCGGGCCGTTGGCGAGCGTCTCGCCCGGCCCGACGGGCCGTCGATCCTCGCCCGGTTCGACGAGGTCGCTCGGGCCGGGATCGCCTCGGTCGGTCGGGGGGACCGCCGCGAGACGGGCGAGCTGCTCCGCCGCAACCAGGAACTGCTGCGCGAGGTCGGCGTGTCCCACCCGCGGCTCGAGGCGCTCCTCGGGGCGGCGAGCCCGGTCTCGGACGGGGCGAAGATCACCGGGGCGGGCGCTGGCGGGTCGATCGTGGCCCTTCCCGTTCCGGGGCGCGAAGGCGAGCTGGTCCGGCTCCTCGCGCGGGCGGGCGCCCTGCCGTTCGTGGTCCGGGCCGAGCCCGCGGGAGCGGCTCTCGTCGAGGCGCCCGATACCGCGTGACGCGGCCGCCCGCCCTCACTTGCGGGCGACGATCCGGAGGACGGAGTTCGGCTCGACCGGATGGTCCGCGGCGAGCGCCCGGTGGGTCCGCCCGTCGAGCGCGCGAACGAAGTTCTCCCCGAGGTCGGTGTGGACCCGGTACGCCACCACGCGGACCGGCGTTCCCGCCGGCACGAGAAACGCGTCGGGCAGGACCCGGCCGTGGCCGTCGGTCCACCGGGTCTCGTCCTCGACGGGGTAGACGACCACCTGTCCCAGCCGGTCGAACACCATCGTCTCGAGCGCCCGCTGCACTCCCGTCGACCCCCACGCGGCGAGGATCTTGCGGATCTCCGCGAGCGCGGCCGCCTGGCCCGACGACAGCTTCTCGGGAACGCGGACCGTGAACGCGGGGTCCCCGGGGCGATAGTCGATCAGACCCGCCCGCGCCGCGCGCCGGAGCGTGAGCTCCGCGTCGGCGGCCGTCGGGACGGCGGGCACCGGGGCGACCGACCGGCCGAGCGCGCCGGCCGCCTCGGGGGACGCGCGATCGCACTTGTTCGCCGCGACAAGCCGCGGCTTCGAGGCGCGGAGCAGCTCCCGGGCGAGCGCCACCCGTTCCTCCGGCGTCCATCGGGCCGGATGCGCCCGGTCGACGGGGCTCGCCCGAACGGCCCCGAGGATCGCGGGGATCCCGATCGAGAGGCCCGTCAGGCGCTCCGCGAGGAACTCCTCGACCTTCCGGCCGTCCAGCTCGGTGCTCCGGGCCCGCCGCTCGAAGTCGCGTCCGAGGATCTCCGCGATCCACGCGACGAGCTCGTCCTCGAGCCAGGCAACCTCCGCGGACGGGTCGTGGCTCCCCGGAGGGACCGGGCGTCCTTCCGCGTCGGTCGCCCCCGACAGGTCGACGACCTGGACGAAACCGTCGGCGGCCCGCAGGTCGTCGAGGAACCGGTGGCCCAGTCCCTTGCCTTCGTGCGCCCCCGGGACGAGCCCCGGCACGTCGACCAGGGCGACCGGCACCCAGCGGGTGCCGTCGACGCACTTTGCGTTGCCCGGCGTGCACGCGATCCCCTTCTCGCCGTGGGGGCACGGCGCGCGGACCGCGGCGATCCCGCGGTTCGGCTCGATCGTCGTGAACGGATAGGGCGCCATCGGCACGTCGAGCAGGGTGAGGGCGTTGAAGAACGTCGACTTGCCGACGTTCGGCTTCCCGACGACGCCGACCTCCATGACCGCCGTCCCGGGTTCGTGGCTACACGCCGTAGTCGGGGGCGGTCTCCGCGATCCCGACGGCGTGGTTGGTGGCGACGGCGAGCGCGAACAGGAGGTCGCTGAGCCGGTTCGACCAGGCGAGCAGCTCCGGCGAGACCGGCTCGGTCCGATGGAGCGCGACGAGCTCGCGCTCCGCCCGTCGCGCGACCGTCCGCGCCACATGGAGGGCCGCCGCGGCGGTCGACCCGGTCGCGACGACGAACGTCGAGAGCGGGGGATGCATCGCGTCGACCCGGTCGATGTCGCGCTCGAGCTGCTCGACGTGGCGCGCGAGGATCCGCGCCTTGGGAGCCGGTCCCCCGGGACCGACGGCGAGCTCGGTCTGGGCGACGAACAGCTCGTGCTCGAGCCGCCGGACGAGATCGCGCATCCCGCCGGCGTCCACGGGAAGGAGCGATCCCGCCAGACCCAGCAACGCCCCGAGCTCGTCGAACGACCCGTACGCCCGGAGGCGCGGGGAGTCCTTGGCTACGCGCGCACCGCCGGCGAGACCGGTCGTTCCATGGTCGCCCGTGCGGGTATAGAGACGCGCGATGCTCTCGCCTCCGGTCGCCCGGCGAGCTCGTCCAGCGGGGAGCTCAGACCGTGGACGGGACAGAACGAGATGTGGAGCACCTCATTATGCTTCGCGTCCTGTCGGCACAGTCGGCAGATGAACCCGCTCCGTTCGCTCCACGCGATACCCATCGCTTCCATGTTCCAACCGTTCCCAGTTCCCAGGAGCTAGCGCTCGAGGAGCTCCCGACCCTCGTGGTCCGCCCGGCGTCGGCCCGCTCGGCGATCCCGGACCGCGCGAGCGTGCGCGCGCATCGCCGGCAATCCCTCGGTATGCGTCCGGACCAGCTCCCGCAACCCGAGCGACAGTACTGCCTCGATGAGCCCGGGGAGGTCGGCGGCATACCCGTCCTCGACCAGCTCTTCGAGCTCGTTGCGGAGCGTGGCGGGAAGTTCGATCGACCCCGGGACGGCCGGCGCCCGGGCGCGGACGAGGTCCCGTACCGCCTCCGAACGGTTCGGCAGGGAGCGCTCCTCGCGGAACCGGTCGAGGAGGGCGATCTCGCCCTCGGTGAACCGAACGCCGAAGAAGCGCGTTGCCCCGGCCTGGGTCCGGGCCTTTGGCATCCGTTTAACAGAAGTTAAACATATATTTGAATATTGTGTAATTTCGTTTTACATACGATGGCGCCACCGGTGGGACCACCGGGGCTCTCCCCGAGTGCCACCCTTCCGCGTCGACCTTCGGAAACGATCTGTCCGATGACCTCGAACGGTACGTCTGAGCGAGCGCCTCGCGGTCCCGTCTTCGCGGAGTCGGACCCCGCATGCCGAGGTCTCGAGGGCCGAGATGACTCGCCAGCGTAGCCCGAGGAAGGTCGCGCGGTTGAGCCGAGCCCGGGGCCGTATCCCCCGTTCACCTACCTGCAGAGCCTCGGTGGCTTCCAAGATCATGCCAGGGTCGATCGGTCATCGCCCATCCTCCGCGCCGGAGGGAACCGATGTAACGCATGCATGCATGCACCATTTCGTGAGCGCGTCGGACACTTCCATCCGGGTCTCGCACGATACGCTCCGTCAGCTCGACCGGCTGCGGCAGGCGTTCCGCACGCGGTCGGCCGAGGAGACGATACAGAAGCTGCTCCGGGAGCGGCGGATGGCCGCCGTCTCCAGGATGTTCGGTAGCGGGAAAGGGCGACTGGGAGAATTCGAAGAGGCGGACCGACTTGACTCTCACTATTGACTCGTTCGCCTGGTGGGAGGTCATCCGGGGAACCGAGGCCGGGGCGCGCGCTCGGGCGGAGATGGAGCGGGCCGTCCGCTGCCTCACGCCGGCGATTGTTCTCGCGGAAGTGGCGTCCAAGGGCCACCGCGACCGGATGGACGACGCGTGGCTCGGCCTCGAGCTGCGGGCGATCCGCGAAGCGTCGCAGATTGTCCCAATCGACGACGAGATCGCCTTACGTGCGACCCACGCCGTCGTGGAGCTCCGGCGAGGCGCGAAGTCGCGGAACTTGCGACCGCCCGGTCTCGCGGACGCACTGATTCTCGCGACCGCTCGCAGGGAGCGCAGCGCCCTGGTGACCGGTGACGCTCACTTTCGGGAGTGCGCGGAGACCGTTTGGATCGCTTAGGTCTCCGCGCCCGGGGCCGAAGGGGAACCGTACCCGGTTGCCCGGAGGATGGCGTGGCCGGACCCTGTCGGAGCGGCGCGCCCGCGAGGTTCTGCCATTCGGCCCCGACGTCGGAGCGGTTCGGCCGGAGGGCGCGCGGCCGGAGGTCGTCTACGCCAGGGGCACGGTTCCCCGGCGATCGAGGAGGCGCTGGACGACGAAGACGAAGATCCAGGCGATCTCGGCGGCGGTGATGCTGTAGAACGATAGAGCGATCGAGACCGCGAACACGCTCGCCGAGTACCAGCCCCGGCGGCTCAGGTATCTCCCGACCGGCTCGGAGACCCTCGGCTTCACGAGGCGGGCCGCCCGCGCATAGTCCCAGAGGACGCTGATCGTGATCCCCAGCGTGATCTGGATCCCGGCGAACAGATCGACGGCGACCTGCGTCGACGAATAGTCCGCGTAGACGCTCAGCACGAACGGCATGACTGCGATCTGGAGGAGAAACCCCATGTTGATCCAGACGAGCGTCCCGTTGTACCGGGCGACGTGCTGGAAGATGCGGTGGTGCGAGACCCACCAGATCGCGATCATCACGAACGCGAACGCGTAGCCGAAGAACGACCGGTAATCCTGCTGGAGGAGCCGGGCGAGGTGCGACGACGCCTGGTTCGCCGTGAGGCCGGCGGTCGAGAACGTCGGGACCGCCAGCGAAAGCGCGAGCAGCGTGAGCGCGAAGGCGAACACCCCGTCGCTGAGCGAGATGATCCGGCTGAGGTCGTCGCCCGAGAGCCCCCGCGCGTGGTCGTGGGGCCGCAGCGAGCCGGCTTCGGAAGCCGACCGGGCCTCGTCGTCGAGCACCGGCCCGCGGTACGGTCTCGCCCTCTTGAAGCCACGGGAATCGAGCGACCCGGGTCGGGTCCGGCGGGTCGGCGCCTCAGAAGTCGGATTCGTATCCGAGCGCGAAGCCCCGATTCTCGAGGCGGTGTCGGGCGGAGCGCGCGGCGAGCAGGATCAGGACGTATCCGAGGACGTTCACGAACGGGAAGATGACGAGGATCGCCCCCACATGGAACCCCGACTCGTCAAAACGGGTCCCGAGCCGCCAGATCCCGATCAGGAGCCCGATGCATCCGATCAGCGCGACGATCGCCACGACCAGGAGCAGGCCGAAGAGCACGGCGAGCGCGCCGAAGTTGAGGCAGGTCGACGAGATCGCGGCCTCCGCGCCGGTGCAGGAGATCGACTGGACCAGGACGACCACCAACGCGATCGACAGCCCCAACGCCAGGACGACCGAGATGAGCGCCATCAGCGTGAGGGTCGCCGGGGTCTTGAACCGCCCGTCCCCGGGCGCGAGCGCCCGGAACGCGATCAGATAGAAGCAAAGACCGACGAATCCGAAGATCGCGCCGAGCGCGCCCAACGCCGTCACGAGATACAGCTCCGTGAGGAACGACGACAACGAGGCGCTCTGTACCGAGGCGACGGAGCTGACGAACGCGCTCGTCAGCGTCCAGACGAACTCCACCAGCGAGAGCAATGCCCCGACCAGCCCGAGCAGGGCGGCGACGCTCACCGACGAGAGGGCCCGAAGGTCCGTCGCGGTGGGGGGGGCCGGGGACGCGGCCGGGTACGGCCCTCCCGCGGGAACGTACGGCCCGGGAGTCCCGGCCCACGCCGGCGGGGGGCTCGCCGAAGGACCCGGCCCGGACCGACCTGGGGCCACCGAGGCGCCGCATGCGGCGCAGTACGCGCTCCCCGCGGGCACCGGGGTCCCGCAACGGGTGCAATACCTCGTGGCCATCCCGCGGGGTATCGAGCTCCCGACCCATCAACTCGTCGGTTCCACGGACGGACCGTGGCCGGGTAGCCGGCCCCCGGGGGCGACGCGCGCGGGGGGCGTCTCCCGGTGACGGCCTACTGCACCGGACCGAGCTCCAGCCGGCGGAACGACGCGACCGCCAGGGAGAACGCGACCACGGCGAGGGTGGCGAGGACCGCGCCGGCGATCAGGTCCTGCGGGCCGAACCGGTGGGTGAACGCGTCGCGCACGGTGTTCGCGGCGTAGGTGAGGGGGTTCGCGTAGACGATCGCCCGGAGGATCTCGGGGGTCTTCGCCGAGACCGGGTAGTAGACGGTCGAGATGAAGATGAGGAAGTACTGGAGGAGCGACTGGATCGTGAAGTAGAGGTTCGCCGAGCGGATCCGGCCCCCGAGGGCGATCAGGAGCCCCCCGAAGAACAGGCTGCCGAGCGCGATCGTCCCGAGGATCACCCCGAGCTCGAACGGCGAGAGGCCCGGGATCCCGACGAGGGGGAGGGCGACGAGGACCATAATCCCGACGCCGACGAGCGAGAACAGGAGCGCCGTGACGAGCAGCGCCGCGAGGTACTCGGCCCTAAGGTACGGCCCCGAGAAGATCTGCTCGACCATCGCCCAGCGGCGGTCGAGCCAGAACACGCGCCCCGCGAGGACGGCGCCGGTGATCATCTG
>JASHOP010000007.1 GCA_030041075.1 Thermoplasmata archaeon
CTGGGCCGGGATCACGGCGATCGCCGACCAGTACGCGGGCGCGGACCTGGGCTTCCTCAACCCGAGCCTATACCGGATCCTCAACTCGTCGAACTACTCGGCCGACTTCCACGACGTCACGAGCGGGAACAACGGCTACGCCGCCGGCGTCGGCTGGGACCCGGTGACGGGGATCGGGAGCCCGATCGTCTCGGCGCTGGTGAACGACCTCGCCGCGCCGAGCCTCGTGACCCCGAGCAACCTGACGACGTCGGTCGTGGCGTCGCCGACGTTCGGTCCGGCGCCGCTCACGGCCGAGTTCACGCTCTCGGTCGCCGGCGGCTCCGGGACCTATCCGCTCGAGGGGCTGTACTACGGCAACGGCAACGCGTCGATCGTGACCTCAGGGCAGGCGTCGTACGAGTTCCGCTACGCGGGCGTCTACGAGGTCCAGTCGTTCGTCTTCGACAGCGACGGGAACGAGGCGGTGTCGGCCCCGCTCGTGGTCGTGGTAGGCGGGGGCGGCAGCCTGGTCGTCCGCCTCACGGTGTCCGACGCGACCCCCGCGGTCGGCACCGTGGAGAGCTTCGCGGCGTCCGTCTCGGGCGGGACGGCGCCGTATCGCTACAGCTTCTTCTTCGGGGACGGCGCGTCGGAGCCGAACTCGACCTCGCCGGACGCGTCGCATGCGTACGTCTCGGCGGACGAGTTCTGCCCGGTCGTCGTCGTCGAGGACGACGCGGACCCGCCGGACGCCGGGGCGAGCCCGCCGACACCCGTCGCGGTCGGGGGGGCGGCGGGGTCGGGCTGCGGGTCCGCCCCGACCCCCGTGACGATCGAGGCGAACCAGAGCGCCGGGATCCGCGACGCCCCGGCGGACTTTCCTTCCCTGTTCGTGACCTCGGGGGGCGAGCCGGGCTCGGGGCTCGTGACGACCACGGCGATCGCGTCCGGTGACCCGTACACCAAGGCGTGCGGCTGCACGATATTCCCCACCGCGGGGAGCTACACCGTTCGGGAGTGGGTCAACGACTCGGCCGGCGAGCTCGCGAACGCGAGCCTCAACGTCACGGTCGCTCCCCCGCTCGACGTGGCGTTCGCCGCGTCGACCCTGTCGGGTCCGGCGCCCCTGACCGTCGAGTTCGGCGCGAGCGTCACCTCGGGAGGGTACGACGCCGAGGCGTCGGCGACGCGGTGGAGCTTCGGCGACGGTTCCGGCGCCACGGGCGACGCGGTCGGGACGACGTACGATACGCCCGGCGAGTACCTCGCGACCGGTTCGCTCGCCGACCTCGGGAACGGCAACGCGAGCGAGGCGTTCCTCATCGACGTCGAGCCGGCGATGGGTGCGGTCCCGATCGGGGCGACCGCGACGATCGTGCCGGCGGTCAACGTCAGCTCGGGGACGACGGTCCGGTTCGCCGCCCAGCTCGTCGGACCCGCCGGGGCGACCCGCAACGCGACGCTCCTCTGGAGCCTCGGCCAGGGCCACTCCGCCTACGGCGGCTCGACGGCCGAGACGTACTTCGGGCCCCTCCCGGCGAAGGAGAACGACACGCTCAACCTGAGCCTGACGATCGGGACCGCGTACCTGGTCCCGATCGTCCGGATCCCGTTCGCCCTCGCGGAGTTCTTCGCGATCGAGCCGGGCGGGTTCGTGCCGGCGGCCGACGCGCTCGACCTCGGCTCGACCGTCGGACCGGCGTCCGGCGTGACGCCGTTCGAGGTCACCGCGAACGCGAGCGCGACGGGACCCGGCGGGGCGAGCGTGGCGTGGGCGTTCGGCGACGGCAACGGCTCCGAGGGCCTTACGGCCTCGCACACCTACCGCGACGCGGGCGGGTTCACCCTCGCGGCGAGCGCCTCCGACGCCTACGGCGACCTCGCCGTGGTCGAGTCCGCCGTGGCGGCGAGCGGCCCGCTCGGCGTCTCCGGCGGCCCGAGCCCGGACCGGGGCACCGTGCCCCTCGCGGTGCGCTTCGCCGTCAGCGCGTTCGGGGGCAAGGGTCCGCCGTACAACTACTCCTGGACCCTCCCCAACGGCACCCGGGCGTACGGACCCGACCTCAACCTCTCCCTGCCGACGGTGGGCGCGTTCCCCGTGACCCTGAACGTCACGGACTCCGCCGGGGGCCACGCGGAGCGCTCCTGGACGATCTTCGCCGTCCCCGTGCCGCTCCTCACGTTCGCCGAGATCGCCGTCGGGGGCGCGGCCGCCGGGATCGTGCTCGCGGTCGTGGCCGTCGGCCTCGGGGCGCGGCGCCGGCGCGCTAGCCCTTGACGACCCCGAGCGGGACGAGCCGGGCGACCCGCCGGGTGAGGCCCGCGCCCTCGGCGACGCGGACGACCTCTTCGACGTCCTTGTACGCCCCGGGCGCCTCCTGGGTGACCCCTTCCTTCGACGTCGACCGGACCACGATCCCCCGGCCGGCGAGCGCGCGCGTGACCTCCTCGTAGCGGAACGTCCGGACCGCGGCGTGCCGGCTGAGCCGGCGTCCCGCGCCGTGGCACGACGAGCCGAACGACCGCTCCATCGACGTCGGCAGCCCCGCGAGGACGTAGCTGGCGGTCCCCATGTCGCCCGGGATCAGGACCGGTTGACCGTAGGGCCGGTACGCCTCCGGGACCTCCTCCCGGCCGGCCGGGAACGCCCGCGTCGCGCCCTTGCGGTGCACGAGGAGCTTCCTCGAGCTCCCGTCGGCGCGGTGCTCCTCGACCTTCGCCATGTTGTGGGCGATATCGTAGACGACCTCGACGCCGGCGTCGCCGGCCCCGGCCCCGAACACCGCCGAGAACGACCGGCGCACGGCGGCCGTGATCGCCTGGCGGTTCGCCCAGGCGAAGTTCGCCGCCGCGGCCATCGCGCCGAGGTAGCGGGCCCCGTCGTCCGAGGCGATCGGCGCGCACGATAGCTGCCGGTCGACGAGCGTGACCCCCTCGGTCGCCAGCCGCCGATCCATCCGCTCGATGAAGTCGGTCGCGACCTGGTGCCCGAGCCCCCGCGAGCCCGTGTGGAGCATCACGACCACCTGGCCCGGCACGAGGCCGAGCGCCCGGGCGAACTCGGGGTAGAACAGCTCGTCGACCGCCTGGACCTCGAGGAAATGGTTCCCCGACCCGAGCGTCCCGAGCTGGCGGAGCCCGCGGCGGTGGGCGCTCTCGCTGACCTCCGACGGCCGGGCCCCGGCGAGGCGGCCCCCTTCCTCCTGATGGAGGAGGTCGTCGGGCCGGCCCAGGCCGTGGTCGACCGCCCAGGCCGCGCCCCCGGCGAGGACCTCGTCGATCTCCGACGCGCTGAGGGCCCGCCCCCCCCGGGAGCCGACTCCGCTCGGCACCTCGTGGAAGAGGCGGTCGACCAGGGCGGCGAGGTGCGGACGGACCGCGTCGACCGGGAGGCCGGTGCGGAGGAGGCGGACCCCGCAGTTGATGTCGTAGCCGATGCCGCCGGGGGAGACGATCCCCTCCCCGAGGTCGAACGCCGCGACCCCGCCGACGGGGAAGCCGTAGCCGAAATGGATGTCCGGCATCGCGAGCGCGTGGCGCTCGATCCCGGGCAGGGTCGCCACGTTCGCCAGCTGGAGGAGCGACGGATCGCCCGAGACGGCTCCCAGGAGCGAGTCGTTGGAGAACAGGAGCCCCGGCACGCGCATCCCCGGGACCTCGGAGACGGGGATCTCGTAGGTGAACTCGTCGCGCCGGACGAGCGCGGGAACCTTCGGCATGGGGCGCGGCGAGCGTCCATGGCTATTAGAGAGTCCCCCCGGAGTCCGCCGGCGGTCGGCTCCCCCCGGGACAAACCGAGAAGTAGGGGCGCGCGCCTCGACCGACCGGTCGGGCGGCCGTGATCGCGAGGACCCTGTTCTCCATCCTCAACGTCATCGTGGCGATCGTCGCGATCGTCACTTTCTTCGCGCTCCCGCAGTACGCGGTCTACGTCCTCTACGGGTTCGTCGCGTGGATGGTCGTTGGATTCGTCGTCCTGACGTCGCGCTGGGGGAGCCGACCGGTCGGGTCGTCGACCCGGGGCCCGGGCCCGGCCTCCGCCGCCGCCGGGCCCGTCCCCCCCGCGCCGTCCGCCCCGGTGGCGGCGCCCGGCCCGGTCGCCTTCTGCATCTTCTGCGGCGCCGACCTGGCCGCGGGGAGCGGCCGCTGCCCGTCGTGCCACCGCGCGGTGCGGGCGATCTGATCCGAGGAGCCGCCCGCGCCTCACTTCG
>JASHOP010000077.1 GCA_030041075.1 Thermoplasmata archaeon
CAGCCTTCTTCGGGGTCGTCGGCGGGGGCGCGTGCTGCTTCGCCCACCGCCGGGTGAGCGCGCGCTCGTAGAGCAGCTTCATGTACATCGCGTCGTGCTCGAGCAACGGCGAGCTCGAGATCACCGTCAGGTCGTAATCCCGCTCCGACAGAAGGTCGGCGAGCGGGTCGAACCGGACGAGCCCCCGCTTGATCGGCGTGAGGCGGAACTCCCCGGGGCCGTAGAACTCGACCCCGGAGAAGTTGAGGTAGAGCGGCCCGTCGGTCGCCTTCACGAACTCCCGGACGATCGGGTCGAGCTCGTCCGGCTCCTCGAAGCTCCGTCGCTCGCGCGCGGCGACGTGCGGCAGGTTGAGGACCGGGACGATCGCTCCCTTCGTCCGACGCGCGAGCTCGAGCACCTCCTCGCGCGAGCCGAAGACGTCCGGGTGCCCGCTCGGTTCGATCGCGAGCCGGACCTTGCCGTGGGTGAACTTCGAGAACCAGGACGTCAGGTCGGTCACGATGTCGGTGAGCGCCTGGATCGAGTCGGAGCGCTCGCCCGTGCCGTAGAAGCCGAGATGGGTGACGGCGAGCCGGGCCCCGAGCCCGTGGGCGAGGACCCCCGCCCACTGGATCTGCCGCGTCGACTGCTCCCGGGCGTCGGGCGAGCCGAAGAAGTCGACGTAGTAGGGGGCGTGCAGCGTGAGGTCGACGTCCAGCGACCGCGCGAGGGCCCGCGTCTGCTCGAGGTCGATGTGGTCCTTCGCGAGGCTCCACGTGAGGGTCGTGATCGAGTCGCGGCGGTGGATCGGCGCGGAGAACGCGGCGGCGGTCGGCGTCCCTCCCTCGGCGCCGGGCGGACCGACGCTGACGGTCAGTTGCTGGGGGAGGTCGCGGGCGAGCTTGCCGACCTCCTCGTCCAGGGCAAGGCGCGTGAGCGGGTTCACCTTGATGAACTGGACCTCCATCGCCGTGAGCCCGAGGTGGTGGACGTCGGCGATCCCGTCCCTAAGCGTCCGGCCCTTGCAGGAGAGGGGAATCCCTGCGGGCCCGAATCGGATCACAAGTAACCAAGCCTCAAACAGGGGAGCGGGGCCTATTTCGCGAACCTATATAGCGAAATCCCGGACGGCGGCCGGAGCGCCGGGCGGTCGGGCCCGGTCCGGGTGGAAACCGGACGCGACCACGTAGATTTCGGACGAGGCCTCGCGCGACGCCGGGGGCTTCGTCCGCCGCACGCGGTCGCACGATCGCCCGATCGTCTCGAGGACGGAGGGGACCATGTCGCCGTCGAACATCTTCGCGACGAACGTCCCCCCCGGGGCGAGCACGCGACGCGCGAGGGTCCAGGCCTGGGTCACGAGATCGACCGAGCGCGCGTGGTCGGTCGCGTAGGCGCCGCTGATCCGGGGCGAGAGGTCCGAGAGCACCACGTCGTACGGCTCGGGACCGAGCCGGTCGACGAGGCCGGTCTCGCCGACGCGGGCCCGGACGACCTCGACCCCGGGGATCGGGTCGATCGGCCGGGGATCGACCGCGACCACCCGGCCCCGGGCGCCGACCGCCTGCGAGGTGACGATCGACCACCCGCCCGGGGCCGCGCCGAGGTCGAGGACGCGGCCGCCCGGCCGGAACAAGCGGAACCGCCGGTCGAGGTACGCGAGCTTGAACGCGGCCCGCGAGCGCAGGCCCTGCTGCTGGGCCGCGCGGTAGTACGGGTCGCGCCGGCGTTCCCGGAGAAAGCGCCCCCCCATCGGGGTCCGGAGCGGACCCCGCTACATGAGCCGGCCGTCGGGATGGGGCCGTCCGAATTTGAATCGGAGTCTCTTGCACCCCAAGCAAGAAGGATGGTCCAAGCTACCCCACGGCCCCGCGACGTGCCGGCGGCGCGCCGACGGGCGTGGCTCGGATAACGGTTTGCCCGGAGGCGGGGGCTAGTGAACGAACCACCAGACGACGAGCATCGCGCCCGCGATGATCGCCGTGTTGAGGAGGGCGAGCCAGAAGAACGCCCGGAGCTCGTGCTCCCCTTCCTCCCGCCCGACGGAAGCGGACGGGGTCGAGCCGCCCGGCGTAGGGGTGTACGGGTGGCGGTATACCTCGTCGCCCATCGTCGGTTCGCGACCGGAACCGCGGTTCTTAACGGCTCGGTTCGTCCGGCGCCCGTCCTACGCCGCGAACCACGGCAACCGCGCGGCAGGGCCGGTCGGCTTCAGCACGAGGACGTGGAGGTTCGCCCCGGCGTCCCCCGGCGCGTACGAGTCCCGGAGCGCGAGCTGGTAGAGGAGGAACAGGGCGTCCTCGTCCGTCCGGACCCCGAGCGACCCGTTCACGTCGATCCCGAACCGGCCCCGGAGGAGGGCGAGCATCTCCTCGAAGTCGATCTGGCTCGAGCCTTCGAGCGCGTGGGCCCGGCGGAACAGGCCGACCACCACGCCGGTCGCCACGCGGAGCACCTCGCGGGGGGGGACCTTGCGGAGATGGAAATGCGGGGGGGGATCCGATCGGCCCGCCGGCGGGACGACGAGGATGGAGACCTCGTGCTCGATCGTCGTCCCGTCGCGTCCCGCGAGCCGCGACCAGGCATCCTCCGCGGCCGCGTCGTTGGGCGCGACGAAGATCGCGCGTCGCCCGGTCCCGGGGGCCCCGCGCAGGCCCTCGAGCCACCGGTCGATCCGGTTCGACAGCGCGGCGCGCTCGGCGGCCGGGACGTAGACCGGGTACGTCCGGCGCGGCACGCCGGCCTCCTGGACCCAGAACGAGGCGTCCGGTTCGCGAACCCGGGGTGCCGGCGCCACCTTCGCGTAGCCCAGGCGACGCAGGACGTCCTCCGCGACGCGCAACCGGTCGATCGAGTCGCCCTCCCGAACCGAGTCTCCCATCGGGGCCGATCGAGGAGGCGCGCCGAGATAAGCTTCGCGCCGGGACGCGGTCATCCGACGACCGGGACCCCGAGGCGAACGAACCCGGCGTTCGCGACGACCAGCGCGACCACGCCGAGGAGGTACGGCCCGGAGACGAGGAACCCGCGTCGGGCCACCCCGCGGGTCACCGAGCGCCAGAGCGGGAGGGCGAGCGCGAGCCAGATCCCTCCGAGGGCGACCAGCGCGACGCCGACGGGCGCGACGACGGCCCCGGACACGGCGAGGAAGCCGGCGGCGGGCACGAGGAGCCCGGCCGAGACGACCACGACCTTCCCCGAGAACGCCGGGTCGTCCATGCGGGGCAGCATCGGGAGCCCGACCTTCGCGTAGTCGTCGCGCAGGAGCAGCGCGAGGCTCCAGAAGTGCGGCGGAGTCCAGAGGAACACGAGGAGCGCGAGGGCGAGGGCTCCGACGGTCCAGTGTCCGGTCGCGGCGGCGCTCCCGGCCAGCGCCGGGGCGCTGCCGGCGAAGCCCCCGATCACGATGTTCCAGCTCGACCGCCGCTTCAGCCAGACGGTGTAGACGACGACATACGTGACGCCCCCGAGCGCGATCGAGAGCGCGGCCAGGAGGTTGAGCGTCGCCGCCGCCACCCCCACTCCGATCGCGAGGAGCGCGATCCCGACCACGCCCACCGCCCACCCCGGCGTCACCCGGCGCGACGGGATGGGACGCCCGCGGGTGCGGCGCATCCGCTCGTCGACGTCGCGGTCGAGGTAGTGGTTCAGCATCGCCGCGCCGGCGCTCGCCGCCGCGCCCGTCGCGAGGAGGACGGCGAGCCGCGCGAGGACGATCGTCCGCGGGTCCGCGAGGACGAACCCTCCGACCGCGACGACCAGGATGAGCGCGGTGATCCCCGGCTTCGTGAGGGCGAGATAGTCCGCGAAGCGCCCCCGGGGGGGTCGCTCGGGGGTCTCGGGACCGGCGACGGAGACCGTCGCGGGCGAGGCGGGCCCGGTCTCAGCTCTTCCGGGGTTCTCCAAGGGGCACCCGATCGTAGGATGGAGCGGGGGCGCTCCGGGGCTCGGGCGGGGCGGTCTCCACCGTGGCCCGTCGGGCCCACTCGATCCAGCGACGGGGCATCTCGCGCAGGTTCGAGAGCAGGACGAGGATGAGGAGCAGCCCGAACAGCCCGGTCGCGATCGCGAGGTGGACGAGGACGAGCGTGACGAACAGTCCGCTCGCGACGACCTCCGCCCCGAGCAGCGCCTCGGTGACGACGAGCCCGAGCGCGAGAAGGCTCAGGCGCATCAGGACCGGGCGCCCGCGCTCGTAGACGACCCCGAGGAGCGCCATCACCAGCACCGAGACGGCGAGGAAGAACGCGCTCACCCGGTGGCTCCACTCGATCGACGCGCCGTGGGCGACGCTCGGCAGGAGGTTCGCGTTGCCGTAGCAGGTCGGCCAGTGGGGGCACGAGAGCCCCACCCCGCTCGCCATCACCGTCCCCCCGAGGAGGATCGTGCAGTAGCAGAGGATCGCCGCGTAGATCGCGGCGATGCGGAAGAGGTCGTGGTCCTTCACGTTCCCCTCCCTCCTACGGTCCTCCCTCGGGAGGCGCGGCGGTCGGCAGGGGGACCGGCACGCGGGTCGGGGCGGGAGTTCGCGCCGGTCCGGTCATCGTCGCGGGGAACTCCTCGCCCCACGGGTCCGCGGTCGTGACGGGAGCGCCCGCGTAGTAGGAGTAGACCATGTTGAACAGGAAGACGAGCTGACCGACGCCGAGGATGTACGCCCCGAGGGTCGAGAGGAAGTTGAGGAGCTGGAAGTTGCCGGTCCAGAGGTAGGTGTAGACCCGGCGCGGCATCCCCTCCGCGCCGAGGATGAACATCGGGAACAGCAGGAGGTTCACGCCGACGTAGGTGAGGAGGAAATGGATCTGGCCGAGCTGCTGGTTGTACCAGCGGCGGGTCAGGATCGGGAAGTAGAAGTAGATCGCCGCGAAGATCGCCATCAGCGTGCCGCCGAGGAGGATGTAGTGGAAGTGGGCGACCACGAAGTAGGTCCCGTGGTAGAGATAGTCGATCGGGATCGAGGCGAGCATCAGCCCCGAGAGTCCGCCGATCACGAACCCGGTGATGAACGCGACGCAGAACCACATCGGGAGCGCCATCCAGATCCGGCCTCCCCATAGCGTCGCGACCCAGTTGAACGTCTTCACCGCCGAGGGGACCGCGATCGCCATCGTCGTGAGCATGAAGACGAACCGGATGTTCGTCGAGATCCCGGTGACGAACATGTGGTGCTCCCATACCGCGAACGAGAGCACGGCGAAGACCCCGAGCGCGATCGCCATCGCGGCGTAGCCGAAGATGTCCTTGCGCGCGAGCTTCGGGAGGATCGTCGAGATGAGGCCGAACGCCGGCAGGACCATCACGTAGACCTCGGGGTGCGCGAAGAACCAGAAGACGTTCTGGTAGAGGAGCGCCCCGCCGAGCGGCGTCCCGTTCGCGGCCGCCAGGATGTGCGTCCCGAACAGCCGGTCGGAGAGGATCATCGTGAGGCCAACCGAGAGGGACGGGAGCGCGAAGATGAGGAGGACGGAGTTGATCATCGTCGCCCAGACGAAGAGCGGCATGTTCCAGTAGTGCACGCCGGGCGCCCGGTGCTTGGTGATCGTCACGAGGAAGTTGACCGCGCCGAGCATCGACGAGACGGTGAGGATGTGCAGGCCGAGGATCCAGAGGTCGATCCCGTCGCCGGGCGCCTGGACCGAGAGCGGCACGTAGCCGGTCCACCCGGCGTTCGCGTTGGAAAGGATGAGGATCACGCCCGCCGGCGGGATCAGCCAGAACGCGATCGCGTTGATCCGCGGGAGCGCCATCTCGCGCGCCCCGATCATCGAGGGGACGAGGTAGTTGCCGAACCCCGCAAGGGTCGGGATCACGAACATGAAGATCATCAGGACCCCGTGGATCGTGAACAGGGTCGAGTAGACCTCCGGCGTGATCCCGAGGGTCGTCTGGGGATCGAGGCCGAGTCCCTGAACCAGGCCGAGGTCGGTCCGGATCAGCGTCGCGTAGATCCCGCCGATGAAGAAGAACAGGATGCCGGTCCCGATGTAGAGGAGGCCGATCCGCTTGTGGTCGGTCGTGAAGATCCACTTTTTCATCGTCGCGACGAGCCACGCGCCGTGGTAAGTGAGGACCCAGAGGACGAACCCGGAGAACGTCGCGATGAGCGCGACCAGGACCTCGGTCGTGAACAGGTCGGTCACCGGCCCTCCTCCGCGATCACGTGAGCAACCCCGCGAGGATGTAGGCGATCGCGGCCACCGCGAGGACGAAGACGAGCGCCTTCACGAACCGCACCTGCGACTGGAGCGTCACGGGCCCGGGCGGCGTGGGGGAGAACCGGCGCCCGAGCGGCCAGGACCGGTAGGTCCGGTCGACCACGTGGAAGAGAAGCGCGCCCATGAGGGCCATGAGCGCGATCGCGAGACCGAACGACTCCTGGGTGCCGGGACTCGTGAGGGGGCCCAGGTGGATCGCGTACGCGATGAGGATCGCGATCCCCAGCAGCATCAGCAGCGTCACCGTGTCGTAGAGGTTGAGGGTCCGACGACGAATCGCCGCAAGGTCGGCTTCCGCGCTACTCAAAGATCTCGACCCTCCGCTGCTCGCTCCCTCGGTACCGGTCGACGCGGTAGAGTATCCCGGCGGTGAACAGGAACGCGAGGAACGCGCCCAGGCCACCGGCCCCCAGCGCGAGGACGGCGAACCAGTCGCCCGCGAGGATCCCCATCAGCCCGTAGACGATCCCCGCGAGGCCTAGCGATCCGACGAGGAGGAAGACGAGGAGGACGCCCCAGAGGACCCCGGTCTTCCAATGGGACCGCTCGGTCGCGTCAGTCACTGGACTTCGCCTCCGTCATCGATGCGGGCGAGGCGGAGGGGACCCGCGCCACCGGGTGGATCCCGGCGAACGACGATCCCCGGGCCGCGAGGCGACGCCGGTACTGGCGGACGTAGCGCCAGTGGAACAGGCCGACGGCCACGCCGTTGACGAGGAAGACCGGTCCGAGCGTCGTGAGGACCCCGACCGGCAGGATCTGGACCGCCGGCGTCTCGCCGCCCCAGACCGTCATGAGAACGAAGAATCCGAGCAGCGACGTGCCGATCCAGGTGAACAGCGGGCGGTCGCGGGGGTGGGTCCGCTTCGAGCGGTCGAGGAACGGCAGGAACAGGATGTAGAGGAGGATCGCCGTCGAGAGGGTGACCGCGATGATCGGCGTCACCCCGTAGAAGTCGACGAGCTTGAACAGCCAGAGGAAGTACCAGTCGGGCTCCGTGACCGCCGGTGCGACGGCGAGGTTCCCGACGTACGTCGGGAGCTGCCACGGCCAGAGGGCCGCCATCGCGAACAGGAGCCCGATGTAGAGGAGCATCCACTTTCCGATGTAGAGAACGATGTGGGGCATGAACGGCACGTGGGACTTGCTCTCCTTCTCCGTGAACCGCCGACGCTGGAGGGGGTCCGACGTGGCCGGAGGAGCGATCCCGTGGGATTCGAACAGCGCGATGTGGGCGTAGAGGAGCGCCCCTAACGCGAGCGGCAGGAGGAGGACGTGGGCGTCGAACATGCGGGAGAGGAGGCCCTGCGAAGTCCCATCGGCGAGGATGAACGGGCCGAGGAGCGGCCCGACCTTCGGAAGGCCGAGCGCGAGGACGATCCCGACGTTGGTCGCGTTGTACGAGAGCTGGGTATACGGGAGCAGGTAGCCGGTGAACCCCATCCCGAGCGTCAGGACCATCAGGAGGGTGCCGACCATCCACGAGAACTCGCGGGGTGCCTTGTAGGCCCCGAGGTAGTAGCCGCGGTAGAAGTGCAGGAAGACGAGGAAGATCATCGCGTAGGCGCCGTAGAGATGGGTCGTGAGCAGGAGCCAGCCCATCGGGACGGAATGGATGATGTAGTACGTCGAGCACCACGCCGCCGGCGCCGGCGAGAGGGTGCCGACCGCCTGCCCGCACGCCGAGTACGTCGCGCTCGTCGTGGTGCTCGGTTGGTAGTAGAGGAGGAGCAGCATCCCCGAGACGACCTGGTAGATGAACGCGTTCGCGACGAACGCTCCCGTCCAGTACGACGGCTTGAACGTGAATTCGGGTTGGGGGCGGAGCGCCCACCGCTTCATCGCGGTGCGGTCCTCGACGAACCCCCAGATCTTGTTGAGATTGCGGTTGTACCATCGACCGAACGTCACCTTCGTCCTCCGCTACGAGCTCGGAAACGAGCACAGGATCACCGGCGACTCCTTCGCGAGCTCGCTCGTGCTGCCGACCCCGTAGTCGCCCTGGAGGGTGTTGAGATGGCCCTTGACCGGCGGGCTCGATGGGGTCATCCCCTTCGCCGAGATGATCCCGGTCGTCGGATCGGCCTCGAGGACGACCTGCGGGAGCGGGAGCACCGCCGGACCCGTCAGGTTCGACGCTCCGTTCGTGACGTCGTAGGTCGACCCGTGGCACGAGCAGTGGATGTAGAACGTGAGGGAGCCGAACGTCTTCGGGCAGGTACCGGGAGGGTAGTAGGAGATCGCGGGCGCCGGGCAGCCCAGGTGCTGGCAGATCGCGCTGAACGCGACGATCGTCGGCGGCAGGGGGGGCGGGGACCCGGGCGGGCCGATCGCGTTCAGGATCGACGAGACCCCCGGCGGGAGCGGCGACCCGGCTGATCCCGTGTAGAGGTTGAGGAGGAAGTTCGGCTCGTTGCGGAGTGGGTAGTTGAAGAGGAGGAGGTCACCGGTCAGATAGCTGTACTCCGCCTCGACCTTGTCGACCGTGAGGGGCGTGCCGTCGACGTCCAGCAGCTGGACGGTCGGATAGCTCGAGAGGCCGATCGTCGGCGGCTGGACGTACTGCAGCGTCCCCCCGACCACGCCGCCGACGCCGACGCCGAGCACGCCGGCGACGGCCGCGAGCTTGAGCAGGTTGCGCTTCGTCTCGTCGACCTCGGGCTCGACCGCCGCGACGCGGCGGATCTGGCCGACGGGGAAGTCGAACGCCTCGCCCCGGAGCCCGGTCCAGGGACACGACGCCGCGCCGTCGAACGTCCCGGTCACGACAGCGTCCTCCCCCGCGTGTCGGGCTTGGCGTCGTCGGCCTCGGCGGGATCGGGGATCGCCGCGTCGCCCGGGAGCTCGGCGTTCTCGCTCCCGTGGTAGACGGCCCAGATGATCCCGAGCCCCATCAGCACGACCAGGATCTCCGTCATCTCGACGATCTGGTCGGGCGAGAGGACACTCACCGGATCGCCCCCGTCGAGGAGTAGCCCGAGGAGGGGGTCGTGGACCACGTCGGCACCGGGAACGCCCCGGTCCATGGGAGTTCCCCCGCCGTCGTGGGGGCCAGCGGCCGTGCCACCGGCTCGCGGACCACCGCCGCGGGGATCCCGCTCGCGGAGCCGGGGGTCGGGTCGAGACCGAGGAGCATCGAGCGGATCGATACCGGCGCGGCGCCGGAGGAGGCCGGGAGGTCGGCCGCCTTCGAGAACTCGTTCAGGAGCTCCTGCTTGAGCCGATTCGCCCGCCCGTACCATCGGCCCAGGGTGCGCAGCGCATCCCGGTTGCCCTGCCCGAAGAGGAGGAACGCGGCGACCACCGCGATGATCACCCAGTCGAGGTCCGAGAACAGCCCCATCAGCCTATCCGGCTCCTGCCGCCGTCGTCCGGCGACCGGAGGTCTCCCGCCGGCGCTCCCACCGCACCGCGAAGTACGCCCCCCCGAGGTACAGCCCGAACATCGGGAGCGCGATGAGGAGCATCGTGATCCCCGAGTTGTCGGGGGTCACGACCATGCCGAACACGAGGGCGCCGATCACGGCCCCCCGCCAGTGCTTGCGCCACGCCGCCGCGCGGACGACGCCGAGGCGGGTCAGCGCGTAGAGGAACACCGGCAGCTCGAAGACGACGCCGAACGCGAGGGAGTAGAGGAGGGCGAACGTCACGAACGACTGGACGCCCAGCACGGGCGCGAGGTTCATCGCGGCGACGTAGTAGAACAGGAGGCGGAACGTGAACGGCGTCAGGAGGAACAGGCCGAGGGCGGTGCCGATGGCGAACAGGATCGAGGCCGGGATCCCGACCTGCCGGAGGAGGCCCCGCTCGTTCTGGCGAAGCGCCGGCACGAGGAACGCGCCGGCCTCGTGGACGATCCACGGCATCCCGACGATGAGGGTCAGGAGGAATCCGATCTCCATCTGGGCGACGATCGAGTCGGCGACGCCCACGTTGAGGAGCGATACGTTCGGCGGAAGCATCCACACGGTCATCGCCCGGAACACCTGGGCGGTGACGTTGTAGAACGGACTGGGCCACGGGTAGGCGAGCGGCACCGCGACCCCGAAGATGGCGAGCCGGATCGGCACGAGCTCGAAGAGGATCAGGAAGCCGAAGATCGCGGCGAGGACCACGCCGACGCGGACGAGCCGACGGCGCGCCTCCGAGACGACGGAGAGGATGCGGTCGAGGTCGCCCATCAGCCACCCTCGAACCTCCGGCGGGCCGGCGCCCGGCGCCGTCGGGGCCGAGCGGGATGCTCGCGGTGTTCGTCTCCGTCCTGCATCCGCGACCGGTCGGACGTTCTAGCGGGGCGGGGCCGCCGGAGCCGCGTCGCTCGCGTGGGCCGCTTGCTCGGCCCGGATCTCGCGCTCCACCTCGAGCCGGCCCTTCTTGAACTCCCCGACGGACCGCCCGAGGCTGCGCGCGAGCTGGGGTATCTTGCTGGACCCGTAGAACAGGATCCCGGCCACCACGGCGATGATCAACCAGTCGTCGATGGAATCGAACACGCGTCCTCCTCGGCGTCGCACCCGGGGTCGGCCGATATGGCGTTCGTACGGGAGGACAGGACCGGTCCGGACGGTTCGCATCCCGGAGGGATAATACCCTTCGGAGGGACGGCGCGCGCCGATCGCGACGGGCGTCCGGGCCCGGAGCGATCAGGCGGCTTCGACGAGGATCGACTCGGTGCCGGCCGCCACCGCCCGGTCGATCGCGACGCCCGCGAGCAGCTCGAGGCACGTCGACGACCGCTGGAGCAGGTGGGACGCGGACCGCATCGAGGGGGCGCGCGACGAGCGCGCGCGTCGCGTCTCGGGAGCGGATGGGCCGATCCCCATCTGCTCGCCGAGCTGGAACACCTCGCAGGCATGGTTGAGCGACGGTCGCATCAGCGCCTCGACGACCGACTTGAGATGTCCCTTGAGCTCGGGGACCCAGACGCTCAGCGCCTCGGCCGACTGCGCCGGCATCGCCGCCGCCTCCTCGTTCAAGAGCGCGAGGGTCTGCGCGAACATCGCCGCGAGCTCCTCGAGCGCGTGGACGACGACGCGCCACTCCAACAGCTGGCGGGGGTCGGGGCTGCCGATGCGGCGGGCGAGCGACCAGTCGCGGCTGGCGAGGAAGAGCTGGCGGACGAGGAGGGCCAGGACCTTGTTCCCCTCGTCCTTGAGCGTCGTGAGGCGGCGGCTCCGGGTGTGCCGGCGGGCGACCTCCTCCATCTCTTCGAGGAACGTCACGAGGATCATCTTCATCCGCTGGACGAGCTGCGGCAACCCGTACTTCGAGGGGTCGATGAAGTTCTGGAGGAGGATGTGGGTCGGTTCCTGCGCGACGACCGAGACCCCCAGGAGGCCCCGGGCGGCCTCGAGGACCTCCTCGGTCCGGTCGGGCGACAGCGGAACCTCCGTCCGGATCTCGATCGCGTCGTGCCCGACGCGATACGCCCCGACGATGAGGCGCGAGAGCGTGCCCGGGGTGTCGAACGACCGCGCCTGGACGACGAACGGAGCGATCGCCGCGACGACGCCCGGCATCGGGGCGGGCTTCAGGTAGAGGTTGCCGTCGTTGTTCTGGTCGAACACCACCAGATCGCCGGGCCGAAGGTTCATCGCCTCCGCCCACGGCTTCGGGAGCGTGACGGCGATCGACGAGTGGCCGGCCTTCAGGACGCGGCGCTCACGGCTCGGGGTGCTCCATGCCATTTTTCTGCCTCGAACCTACTACAGGGTTCGTAGGTTCTAACCTCGCGGGCTTTTGAACGTTGTGTCCGCACCGGGGCGAGGCAGGTCACGGGGGCGTCGGGGGGCCGGGCTTGAGCGGGGGGCTGGCCGGAGGGCTGGGAGGCTCGGCGTATCCCAGCCGCTCGGGCGGCATCTCGAACTCCGACCCCCGACGGCGACCGACGACGAACCCGAGGACGATCGCGATCACCGTCAGCGTGACGATCGTGCCCACGATGATGAAGACGGCGAGGCCCGCGCCCGTGTACGGGGTCGAGACCGTCAGGTTGGCGGGAAGGTCCTCGCCGAAGGCGACGTAGCCGTACATCCCCTCCTGGAAGTGCCCGCCCTCGGTGCACAGGAACTCGTACCAGGAGGCGTTCTTCACCGGGCTAATGACCGCCGGCCCGGCGGCGGGGAACGTGCCGGGGCCGCTCGCGTTCACGTTGACGAGGTTGTGCGGACAGCCGGAGCCGTAGGCGTCGCTGAGGACCAACCCGTTCGAGGCCGTCGACGGGTTCGGGATCGTGTAGTTGGGGCACCCGAGGATCGTGAACGTGTGGGCGGTGGCGATGTCGCCGTCGGTGAAGTTCACGTAGATCTTCTCGTTGAGCGGTAGGAGCTGGAACTCGGACGGCGTGAACGCAAAGCTGACCCCCGTCACGTTCAGGTCGGCGGAGCTGTCGGTCACGAGGGGCTCGCCGACGGCGAGCGCCACCCGGGGGACTCCGACTACGGTGATCCCGGCGAGGAGGAGGGCGACGAGGATGCCCACCGCGGCGAACGCCCGCTTCAGTCCCTTCCGTCTCATCCGCGCGCCGGTCCCTCGCGACGGCGAACGGACGAGGGGACCCGTTCAAACCCCCTCCGTACGTACGTCCCCGGAGCCGGGCGATACGACGCGCCGTTGAGGCCGCTTCGGGCGGTACGAACACCGAGAATATGTACGCCGGTCTCCACGCTCCGGCGTGTCCACGTCGGCGCCGGGCGCCTTCGGGGGGACCGACCCCCGCGCGGCCGCGGCGCTCGCCGGGTTCGGCGCCTGGGGCGCCGGCGAAACGAACCTCCAGCTGACCGAGCCGCTCCTCTGGGTGATGATCGCCATCAGCGTGGCCGGGGCGATCGTGACGTTCTCGTTCCTGGTGTACGCCGTGTGGAGGTTCCGCGACCCGAAGACCCGGAGGCGAAGGTATGGTTAACCGGCTCGAGGTGATGTGGACCCTGGTCGTCGTCGGGCTGATCGCCGGCGTCGGGGCGTACTCGACCGTCCTCGTCTACCAGCTCGACGCGCTACCGGCCCATCCGAACGAGTACGTCGACGTCACCGGTCACCAGTGGTACTGGGAGTTCTGCTACTCGAACAACACCTGCTTCAACTCGACCTACGACGCGACGACCAACACCGTCTCGGGCGGCGCGTTCTGGGCGCAGCCGGGGGCCGTGGTGCAGATCAACGTCACCGGTGCGGACGTCATCCACTCGTTCAACATCCCGCAGCTCGGCGTCCGGATCGACGCGATCCCGGGGCGCGTCAACCAGTTCGCGTTCACCGTGCCCTCGGCTCCCGTCGGGACCGAGTACCTGATCCAGTGCACCGAATTCTGCGGGACGTTCCACGGCACGATGCGCTCGTTCCTCGTCCTCGTGTAGGCGGACCGGACGGCACGGGCCACGGCTTGCCCGGAACCGCCCCACGGTGAACCCGCCCGGACGGCGGGCGGCCTACGAGTGGCCGCCGTGCTTTCCGTGGGACCGGGGCCAGCGGCCCGAATACGTCGCGGCGACGGCGAGGATCGCCCCGATCCCGACGAGAAGGAGGGAGCCGACGAGGATCCACGTATCCACGACCGCCGTGCTCGGGGTCGGCGCCACCGGAGGGGTCGGGACCCCGACGTAGAGGTACCCGTACATCCCGGCGGCGTAGTGGCCGGACGCCTCGCAGATGTACATGTAGATGCCCGGGGCCGGGACGGAGAAGTTCGCGATCGCGACGAGGGGCGGGCCGGCGGGCACGGTCGTGTTGGTGAGGAACGGATACTGCACGAAGTAGGCGCCGAACGACTGGGGGACGGTCACGTTCGTCTGGGACGCGACCGTGAACGTGTGCATGAAGTCCCCGACGTTCGTGACCGTCACGTTGAGCACCGCCGGGTAGGCGTGCGGCGTCACGGACAGCACGTCCGGGACGAACGCGGGGGTGTTCGTGGTGTTCTCCGACAGGTAGTACGGCGGCGAGTTCAACGAGACGTTGAGGAACCCCCACATGCCGTCCTGGAACTGGTACGGGACGAGCGAGACGAACTCGAACGAGTCGCCCGCGTACGAGGCTCCGTAGGTGAGGTTCACTGTCGCCATCCCCCCCGGCGCGAGCGTGATGTTGGCCCCCGTCTGCGGCGGGTGCGCCGAGAAGTTCGCGTCGAGCTGCGCGGGGGTCCACGACGAGTTGAGCGTTCGGTTCGCGACGGAGGAGAGCGTGAACGAGTGGCTGTAGGACCCGTTGTTGTGGAGGTCGAGGGTGACCGTGGCCCCCTCGGCCACCGTGAGGAACCGGGGATCGAACGACGGCGTGTCGGTGAGGTTCACGTGGTAGGTCACGTTGTGCGGCCCCCCCTGCGCGTAGCCCACGGACGGGGCGAATCGGACGATGTGGATCGCGCCCGCGTTGGTCGGGACGATGAGGGTGGCGAGCAGGAGCCCCGCGGCGATCCAGATCGCCGGTCGCAGGCTACGCCTCGGCACCTCCCCGGGCCGTGAATGGGTCACGACGTTCCCTTGCGGCGCGGGGACCTGAGCGCCGTTGATATGGTCGGTGTACGAATCGTCCCGGCGGTCCGACACGACCCCCGGTCCGTCAGCGCGGCTCCAGGGAGGGGACCGGCACGGGCGGCGGCGCGCCGATCGGGGCTGGCTCGCCGGCACCGGCGTTCCAGGTCCGCGGGGCCGGCTCGTGGTAGCACGATCGGACGAGATAGGCGACCTCCGCGACCATCGTGAGGCCCATCGCCGAGCCGAATACGATCGCGGCCCACGACGCGCCCGCCGTCGCCACGACCAGAAACCCGCCCGACGCCATCGCGAGGAAGGCGACCGAGGTGCCGACGACGAGACCCACCTCGCCGGGGGCCACGCGGCGGAGCCTAAGGAGTCGCCCGAGGTAGCCGAACCAGGCGGCCATCGCGCCCGACATCGCCACGGCCCCCACCGCCGGATGCGACGTGACCCACGGGGCGAGGACGGCCGCCACCGTGAGCGTGGCGGCGCCGGCGCGTCCCGCCGCCGGGACGCGGGCCCAGAACGTCAGGGCGGCCATCACGCCCGCCATCGACCAGAAGAACCACACCGAGGAGAGGCCGAGGGCGAACGTCGACTCGGCGGAGAGCGCTCCGTTCGCTCCCCCGAGCGCGAACAGCACGCCCATCAGCGCCTCGGATCCGGTCGTGGCGGCGCCGAACGCGAGGGGCCAGCTCCACCCCCGCGTCAGGATCCGGCGGTCCTGGAACACGACCAGCCCGATGAACCAGAGCCCGAGGGGAACCATCATCATGAAGTTGAACGCCACGAGGACCCACGTCCACGCGGTCGTACCGTTCGGGTCGAGGAAGACGAACAGGAGCGCGAGCAGCAGCACCGAGCCTCCCAGAAGGACCGCGAGCGCGAGGAGCATCTGCGTGAGGAGGGGCGGCCCCTTCTCGGTCCGGAGGAGAAGGCCGAGGACCACGATCGTGACGGCGATCATCGGGATCGCGATCGTCGCGTACGGGACCAGGGCGGAGGAGACCCCGATCGCGGGAAGGGGGAGGAGCATCGCGCGCCGCGACGAGCCGGGCGCGTTTCATATCCTCGCGGTACCGACCGGGCCTAGATCGACCGTTCCGTCGGCTCCGCGCCGCTCTCGAACCGACGCAAAAGCTGGGTGGTCACCTCGACGAGGGGATGGTGGGCCGACCGGTCGATCTCGACGTCGAGGACGGTCCGTAGGTGATGCTCCTCGGCGACGCGCTCGAAGCCCGTCAGCTGCCGGGCGAACTCGTCCGGCCGATCGCACGTGAGGACGAACGCCTGGAGCTGGGTCAGTCCCATCTCGCGGGCGGCCAGCGCGCGGTGGTGGCCGTCCACCAGGATCCACGAGTCGCCCTTCTGGACCACGAGCACCGGCTCCGCGAACCCGCGCTCGAGCTCGTAGCGGCGGCCCTCGAGTTCGTCCTCGTAGACCTTCCACTGGGTCGGGGTGAGGCGGTCGATCGGGACGAGCCCGCGGTGGAACGAGAACGGGAGGTTGTAGCGCTCGGCGAGCAGGCGCTTCAGCGTGTCGGCCTTCGCGGGCGACGCCCGCTCGAAGTGCGACCGAACGATGTCGAGGTTCGAGAGGATCCCGCAGAGGCGGCCTCCCGCGTCGACGATCGGAAGGTCGCGAAGGCCGAACCGGAACATGACCCGCGCGGCGTCATCGAGCGCCGTCTCCGGCGTCGCGGTGTACGTCCCCGGTCGGATGATCTGCCCGAGCGGGATCGTCGAGTCCGCGGCGTGGCGGAGGAGCTCCTTCGCGCTCACGAAGCCGACCAGGCGGCCCCGGTCGTCCGTGAC
>JASHOP010000078.1 GCA_030041075.1 Thermoplasmata archaeon
CCTGCCACTTCCAGAGGGCATACCGACTGACCCGGAACGCTCGGGCGACCTTCGCGACCGGAGTGCCCTGACGGAGGAGGCGGAGCGCGGCGCGCTTGACGTCGGCGGAGGCGGTGCGGTGCCCCCGCGTTCGGCCCACAAAGGGTCGTGGTCGAGGCTAGTTAAGTAGATTTCCTTCGACCAGTGTCATTAGTGTAACATGGTCGGGGGAAGAGTATTCCGGCGGACGAGCGTGTGCGCGACCTGCGGCCATCGTGGATCCGACGTCGGCACTCGGGGCGGTGAGGGAGGGCCCGACGAAGCCTTTACACTGGAGTCGGAGGTTCCTCGACGGGGGCCCGTGACGAACGTACGCCTTACGCGTAAGCAGGGGCAACTCGTCGCCTACGTATACTGCTACACGAAGGTCCACCGCATTCCTCCTTCCGAGAATGAGATCGCCGAGTTCCTCGGGGTCTACGGTCCCTCGGCCCACCAAATGATCCTCCGTCTCGAGGTGGCCGGCGCTCTCGCCCGGACTCCGGGCCAGCCTCGATCGATCCGGATACGGCTGCCCCGCCCGGAGATACCGGACCTCGAGTAGTAACGTGCTACGGCCAGCACGGGCAGGACCACCGCGGGGTCGTCCGGTCGACCGTTCGTACGACCACGCGCTCCGGTGGCGCTGCTCGCCGTCGTCCGCGAGGATCCGCGCGCCCGCCAAGCCGTAGGCCTTATCTCCCATGGCATATGCAGTATGTCCAATGACATTGGTCCAAGCCCAGGTCCCCGAGTCCGAGTACCGTCTCCTGCGCCAGCGAGCGACGACCCGGGGCCAGCCGATGAAGGAGATCGTTCGCCAGGCGATCCATGCCTACCTTCACGAGGAGCCCGTGGACCCCGCCGACGCGATCTTCCACGCCTTCCCGCTGGGGGCGAGTGGCCGCAAGGGCCATGAGACGGCTCGGCGACACGACGAGCATCTCTACGGACCCGCACGCCGCCGATGATCTTCGTCGACACCAGCGCGTGGCTCGCGTTGGTCGACCGGAACGACCGGGACCACGCCCGGGCCCGGACCGTCAACGCGCGAATTGGCCGGGGCGAGTTTGGTCAACCGATCACCACGAACTACGTGCTCCAGGAGACGCTCACGCTGGTCGCCCGTCGATTGGGACCCGGTTCGGCCGCGGAGCTGAACGCCTCGATCCGCCGGAGTCGGCAGCTGAGCACGTTCTGGATCGAGCGGGTTCATCACGAGGAGGCGGTGGCCCTGATGGCCCAGCACGATGACAAGGACTGGAGCCTCACCGATTGCACGAGCTTCCTCGTGATGCGGGCCCTCGGGGTCGGCACCGCCTTCGCCCTCGATGCCGACTTTGCCCAGGCCGGCTTCGCGGTGGTGCCCTGACTCGATCCGAGAGAGCCCGGGCCCCCGGTGCCCGGGATGGTTTGACCCCCGCGCGGAAGGCACGTGTCCCTCTTGCCGGGTCGAGTCCGCGGTCGGCTGCGGGTCGCTCGACTCCGCCGGCGAAGCTGCCACCGAACCCCGGCAACGAGGGATTATCCGTGGCCCGGCCTTGCAAGGCGGGACAGGGGCGTAGGGCCGCCCCTTCCGGACGGATCCTCGGAGGGCAGGATTGAAGGCGATGGTTCTTCACCGGCCGTCGCCGGTGGAGTCGACGCCGCTTCGGTTGGAGGAGGTGGAGACGCCGGCGCCCCGGGGTGCCGAGGTGCTCGTCCGGGTCGACCGGTGCGGGGTCTGTCGGACCGATCTTCACGTGGTCGAGGGGGACCTACCGCCGAGGCTCCCCGCGATCGTCCCGGGCCACGAGATCGTAGGCCAGGTCGCGGCCCTGGGGTCCGACGTTCGGTCGCTGGCCGTCGGCGACCGGGTCGGCATACCGTGGTTGCACAGCACCTGCGGCCGATGCGAGTTCTGTGCCACCGGTCGTGAGAACCTCTGCGACCAGAAGGAGTTCACGGGTTTCTCGGTCAACGGCGGGTACTCCCAGTATGCTGTCGGCGACGAGGGCTATGTCCTTCGCCTCCCCACCGGCGATGGCGCGCACTTTGCCCCGTTCCTGTGCGCGGGGATCATCGGCTACCGGGCCCTCAAGGCCGCCCTGCCGAGGCCGGGCGGACGGATCGGCTTCTTCGGCTTCGGCGGCTCGGCGCATCTCACGATGCAGCTCGCGATCCGCCAGGGGTACGACGCCGTCGCGTACGCGCGGGACCCCCAGCACCTCGAGCTCGCGCGCAAGCTCGGGGCGTCGGCGACGTTCCTCAGCGGTGGGTCCTCGCTCGAGGGCCGCGCCCCCACGCTGGACGGCGCCGTGGTCTTCGCTCCGGCCGGCGAGGTAGTCGTCCAGGCCCTCCGGGCGACGAAGAAGGGAGGGACCGTGTCGATCGCGGCGATCCACATGAGCCCGATCCCTGCGATCGACTACGACCGCTGGTTGTTCGGGGAGCGGTGCTTGAGGAGCGTGGAGGCGAATTCGCGCGCGGATGCGCGGGAGTTTCTCGACCTCGCCACGCGGTTGAACCTCGAGAGCACGGTGAGCGTACGGCCCCTGGCCGAGGCGAACGATGCGCTCCGGGACCTCAAGCACGACCGCGTCGTCGGGGCGGTGGTCCTCGACTGCTCCCAAGCCTGATTTCGCCGACCGACCCCATCGGACTCCCGCTCCGCCCGTCGAAGTCGACGGCCGTCGGTACCCCTCGGCTGCACCAAAGCGGGGTTCGCCCCCGAACGGCCGGCGAGCCTTTAGACGCTCCCCGGTCTACCGGGGTCATGTCGCGCCAGCGCGTGGTGATCATGGGGGCGGCGGGGCGGGATTTCCACAACTTCAACTGCCTCTACCGCGACCGGCCCGAGTTCGAGGTGGTGGCGTTCACGGCCGCCCAGATCCCCAACATCGCCGGCCGGGCCTACCCGCCGGTCCT
>JASHOP010000079.1 GCA_030041075.1 Thermoplasmata archaeon
GGTCGGCGGAGGCGGACCTCCACCCGGACGGCGGCGACCCCCGGGGGCGCCGGGGGCGGCGATGCCGCGGGGGGCGACGCGTACAGGACCCGGACGGTCCGCCCCCGCGCCGCGAGCCCCTCCGCGAGCGCCCAGGCGGGGGCGGCGGGTTCGTACGGGTCGACCGGCGGCGGACCGCCCGCCACGACGTCGACCGCAGAGGGGGCCATCGGGACCGGCCTCGAGCCGGGGTCCCCGTAAGAGCGTTCCGACCGAGCCCTATCCGGGCGCCGCGGCGAGCTGGGAGCCGAACGAGCGGCCGAGCGGGTCCGGCGCGCCCATCCCCTCGAGGATGGTCGGCCCGACGTCCAGGAGCTCGAGGGGGTCCGGTCGCGCCCCGGGGCGGATGCCGTCGCCCGCCGCGATCAGGATCCCGTCCATCCGGTGGCAGCCGGAGCCGTAGAAGAACTCGGGGCGGTCGCGGATGAGCGGCTCGTGGTAGCTGAGGTCCATCCGGGGCTCGGTCGTCATCCCGTCGACCCGGATGAGGAGCGCCGGCGCCCGCCGGAGGTTGCGGCCGCGGTAGAACTCCTCCGGCTGGAACACCTCGATCCGGGCCTCTCCGTAGCTCTCGAGGCGCGCGCGCAGGTCGCGGAGCACCTCGGCCCGGCGGCCGGCGGTCAGCTCGGGGTTGAACGGGTTCAGGTAGATCCCCTCGGGGACGGGGTACGAGTACGCCACGGTCTTTCTCCAGTCGACGCGACCGGCGAGCTCCTCGAACGAGGCGCCCCCGCCGAGCAGCGACGCGACCTCGGAGAAGTGGCCGTTGCGGAGCGTGTCCGCGAGCCGCCGACCGAGGCGTCGCGCGAACGGGAACCGCTGCGTCTGGAGGATCAAGCGGGAGACGACCCGGCGCCGGTCGGCCTCGCGGGCCCGGCGGAAGACGAGGAAGTTCTCCCGGGCGAGCCAGCGGTTCGTGAGGAAGTCCGAGCGCACGGCGCCGTGGCCGTGGTCGGAGATCACGAGCGTCACCGCCGCCCCGCCGCCGGAGCGGAACGCGGTGTCGACTTCCTGGCACGCCCGGTCCACGGCGCGCCAGAACGCGCGGAGATCGGGCGCGATCGAGCCGACGGGCCGCTCGAGCTCCGCCCAGAACTGGTGCTCGATCCGGTCGGTCTCGCGGAACAGGGCGAACAGGAAGTCCGGCCGGCGATCCTCGGCGAGCGACGCCGCCGCCTTCGCCCGCTGGACGACGGCGGTCGTCGCCCGGGTGATCCAGCCGTCCCGGTCGGCCTCGCGGAACGTCGGAAGCTCGCCCGGGTAGTGGCCCCCGATCGCGGCCTCGACCTCGTCGAGCAGGCCGGCCGGGTAGGTGCTCGGCCGCTCGGAGAGCATGCCGGGGAGCACGAACCCGTGGAGCGGGTAGGCGGAGGCGATCGGGAAGTTGAGGACGCCGACCGTCTTCCCGACGCGCGAGAGCCGGTCCCAGAACGCCTCTTGGGGTCGGAACGACTGGACCACGGTCGAGCATCCGGGGCGCTCGCCGGGCTCGGTGAACCCGAACACCCCGAGCTCCCCCGGGTCCTTGCCGGTCGCGAACGAGTACCACGCGGGGATCGTTTTCGCCGGGTAGACCGAGCGCAGCGGGGCGCGCGCTCCCCGGTGGACGAGCGACTTCAGGAACGGGAGCTCCCCGGCCTCCATCAGCGGATCGAGCAGGTCGAACGTTCCGCCATCGAGCCCGAGGACGAGGTAACGACGACCGGATACCATCTTGGACACCGACGGCGAGTCGGGGCTCGAATCCTTCCCGGGCCTATTTAGAGTACCGTCCAACGACCCTCCCCCGGGCCTCGTCTCCGTCAGAGGACGCGGATCGACTCGAGGTTGAACGGAAGGCGCGACTCGACGCCGAACCGCTTGTGCAGGCTCGAGCACAGGTCGAGCGACTTCGACTCCTCGCCGTGGTTCAGGATCACGCGCTGCGGGCGAGGGTCGAGGGAGCCGACGTAGTTCATCAGCTGGGTCCGGTCGGAGTGGCCGGAGAAACCCTCGATCGTCGCGATGTCGATCTTCACGGGGACGGACGCCTGCCGGGAGCCGTCGAGGAACGTCGCGTCGCTCATCCCCCGCTGGAGGCGCCGCCCGAACGTCCCGTCGGCCTGGTACCCGACGAACAGGAGGCCGTTCTTCTCGTCGGCGGCCCAGGCTCGGAAGTACTCCATCACGGGCCCGCCGCTCATCATCCCCGACGTGGCGAGGACGATGCACGGCTCCTTCGAGTCGACGATGCCCATCCGCATCTGGGAGGAATCGACGCGGCGGAAGATGTCGGAGAGGAACGGGTTGTCCCCCTGCTGGAAGATCTGGGTGCGCAGGAGGCTGTTCAGGTACTCCGGGTAGGCGGTGTGGATCGCGGTCGCCTCGAAGATCATCCCGTCGAGATAGACGGGGACCTTCGGGATCTTCCCCTCCCGCATCCGCTCCTCGAGGACGAGCATCACCTCCTGGGACCGGCCGACCGCGAACACCGGGACGATCAGCTTCCCACCGCGGCTGACGATCCTCGTCGCGAGGGCGGTGAACTCCTCGGTCGCCTGCTGGCGGCTCGGCTGGACGTCGCGGTAGCCGCCGTACGTCGACTCGAGGACGAGCGTCTCGAGGCGAGGGAACCGGTTCGTCGCCGGGTTGAACAGCCAGCTCCGCTCGAACTTGATGTCGCCCGAGTAGGCGAGGTTGTGGTCCCCCTCGCCCAAGTGGAAGTGGCAGATCGACGACCCGAGGATGTGCCCCGCGTTGTGCAGGGTCAGCCGGATGTCGGGCGCGATATCGGTCGTCTCCCCCCACCGGAGCGGGATCGTCCTCGTGACGAGCTCGCGGACGTGGGACGAGTCGTAGAGCCCCTTGCGGGCCTCCTGGTTCACGACCTTGATCGCGTCGAGCAGCATCAGCGTCATCAGGTCCCGCGTCGGGGCGGTGCAGTAGATCGGTCCCTTGTAGCCGTACTTGAGGAGGACCGGGACCAGGC
Source organism: Thermoplasmata archaeon (assembly GCA_030041075.1). Classification (GTDB taxonomy): domain Archaea; phylum Thermoplasmatota; class Thermoplasmata; order Lutacidiplasmatales; family UBA184; genus Lutacidiplasma. Next base: position 3,008 of record JASHOP010000079.1, read on the forward strand.
CGCAGTGGTCGAGGTGGGCGTGGGTGACGACGACCGCGTCCAGCGAATCGAGCGGGAGGAGCTCGGGGGCGTTGAAGAACGGGGTCCGGTCGGAGCCGGGGTCGATGCCGCAGTCGATCAGGACCTTCGAGTTCTGGGTGCTGAGGAGGTGGGCGCTCCGCCCGACCTCCCGGTACCCGCCGAGCGCGGTCGACCGCGCCCAGAGCTTCTCGGGGAGAGGGTCCCGGGCGATCCGGATCCCGACCTTCTTGAGGAACGAGCGCCGGTCGTCGAACGAGTTGCGGAGGTGGATCCGGACCTCCTCCACCGTCTTCGAGGGGATCGGCGGGGTCCGCACGACCGTCGGGACCCAGCCGATGCGTCGCTTGAGGTCGTTGAGGACCGAGCCACCCCGGCCGATCGCCGCGCCCGGATTCGCGGCCTCAATCGCGACCTCGCCGGTTTCGGGCTCGAAGAACAGCTGGCTCAGTTCCGCCTCGGGCGGGAGGACCTCGCGGACCACCTTCTCGGCCTCCTTCGGGTCGATGAGGGACGCCGGGTCCGACCGGACGAGCACCCGACGGTGGAGACGCTGCGCGACCTGCCGAAGGAGGTCGCCGCTCGAGAGGAACGCGTCGAGCTGCTTCGTGTAGAGGACGATGTGCGGGCCTTCCAGCTCGATGTCCGTGACCTCGATCGCCTCCGGAAGGACCTCCTTGAGGGTCGCCCGGGTTTGCTCTAGGAGCGAGTCGAAACTCATCCACCGAGGAAAGGGTTCGCGGGAAGGGGTTCGGCGGCGCGCGCCGCCCGCGGTCTACGGGAGCGGCGCCGGCACCGGGATCTTGAGCGCTTTGAGGCGTTTATTGATTTCGTCGTCGCCGAGCTCGCGGTACTCCTTCGGCGTGATCACGTGGACGATGTAGCCGTCCCCGCTCGCGCTGTCGCGCTTCATGGCGGCCGTCAGGCCCCGCAGGGCGAGGTCGACCGCGTCCGAGCTCGAGATGTCGCGCGAGTAGCCGTCCTCGACCAGCCCGTAGGCGAACGGGGAGCCGGAGCCGACCGAAACGAACCGGTCCTCGATGCACCCTCCCGCCATGTCGACCGAGAAGACGTGGCCGCCCTTCGCGTCGGTCCCGCCGACGATCAGCCACGCGTAGTACGGGTAGTAGCGGTTCCCGCTCAGGATGTTCGCGAGGAGGGTCGCGGCCCCCTCCGCGCTGAGCGGGGCGCTCCGGCGCAGGCGGTAGAGCGAGACCTCGGCGCGCAGGTAGCGGGCGAGGACCTGGGCGTCGCCGACGAGCCCCGCGATCGTGATCCCGATGTTCTGGTCGATCTTGAACAGCTTCTGGGCCGTCTTGTTCGAGATCATCGACCCGGCCGTCACGCGACGCTCGGTAGCCAGGACGACCCCGTCCTTCGTGACCATCCCGATCGTGGTCGTGCCCTTCATGAGGCGATCCTCCTCGACCGCACCGGGCGCACCCTGCATCGTTCGACCTCCTACCCCTGAGGACAGCGAGAGGCGGACTCGGGGTCGCTATATAAGGGCTCACGGAGCGATTACGTGCGCATCACCGAGGAACCCTGCGGGAGCTCGTGGCGTCACGGACCCGGGGTCCGGCGGCCGATTCGGACGACACCCATTAATGGGCGACCCGGCTCGGGGCGGCGGTTTGAGCATGGCACGTCACGAGGTCGTGGTCGTCGGCGCCGGCCTCGCCGGCCAGCGGGCCGCGCTCGCGGCGGTCGAGGCGGGCCGGGACGTCGCGATCGTCTCGAAGCTCCACCCGCTCCGATCCCATTCCGGCGCCGCCCAGGGGGGGATCAACGCGGCGGTCGGCGCGGAGGACTCGGTCGAGACCCACATCTTCGACACGGTGAAAGGGTCGGACTACCTCGGCGACCAGGACGCGATCGAGTTCTTCTGCCGGGAGGCCGGCCCGACGGTCGTCGAGATGGAGCACTTCGGCACCATCTTCAGCCGCGCGCCGGACGGGTCGCTCGCCCGCCGGCCGTTCGGCGGGGCGCACTTTCCGCGCACGATCTACGCGGCGGACCGTACCGGACTCGCCCTGCTGCAGGCGCTGTGGGAGCGGCTCGGCAGCGAACGGTTCACCCTCTACGAGGAGTGGGACCTCACGAACGTCGTCGTGCGCGACGGGCGCGTCCAGGGGATCGTCGCGTTCGACCGCCAGAAGGGCGATTTCGCCGAGATCGCGGCGAGCGCGGTGGTCCTCGCGACCGGGCCCTCGGGCCGGATCTACGCGCACACGACCAACGCGCACAGCTGCACCGGCGACGGCGTCGCCGCGGCGTACGCGGCCGGGGCCGCGCTCAAGGACATGGAGTTCGTCCAGTTCCACCCGACCGCGCTCCTCGAGTCGAGCATCCTGATCACGGAGGGCGCCCGGGGCGAGGGCGGCGTCCTGACGAACGCGAGCGGGGAGAAGTTCATGGTGCGCTATGCCCCGCACGTGAAGGACCTCGCCTCACGCGACGTGGTGTCGCGGGCGATCGTCACCGAGGTCCAGGAGGGCCGAGGGTTCACCGGCCCGTACGGGCCGTACGTCCACCTCGAGCTGATGGCGCTCGGCCGGGAGAGGATCGAGTCGCGCCTCCAAGAGATCTGCGACTTCGCGCGGCGGTTCGCCGGGATCGACCCCGTCACCCAACCGATCCCGATCTACCCGGCCCAGCACTACATGATGGGCGGGATCGGGACGAACGCCCGGGGCGAGACGAGCGTCGCCGGCCTGTTCGCCGCGGGCGAGGCGGCGTGCGTCTCGATCCACGGCGCCAACCGCCTCGGGGGCAACTCGCTCCTCGAGACCCTCGTCTTCGGCAAGCAGGCCGGCCTGGCCGCGGCCGCCTACGCCGAGGGCGCCCCGGCGCCCGCGATGCGCGCGACCGACCTCGAGGAGGCGACCGCCCCGCTGCGGCGCTGGTCGAGCCGGACGGACGGCGAGGACCCGAGCGCGCTCCGGGCGGAGCTCCAGGCCACGATGGAGCGCTACGCGGGGATCTACCGCAACGAGGCGGACCTGATGGAGGGGATCCGCCGGGTCCGGGCGCTCAAGGCCCGGTTCGAGCGGGTCCGCGTCGTCGACCGGTCGTCGGTCTACAACCTCAACCTCACGGATGCCCTCGAGACCGGCCACATGATCGAGCTCGCCGAGACGATCGTCGTCGGGGCGTACGCCCGCACCGAGAGCCGGGGGGCCCACGCCCGAACGGATTTCCCCGCGCGCGACGATGCCCGATGGATGCAGCACACGATCGCCCGCCGGACCCCCGAGGGACCGAATCTCTCCTACGCCCCGGTCGGATACACCCGCTGGGCGCCGACGGAGCGGGTGTACTGATGGCCGACGCGACGGTCTCCGTCCCGCTCGACGTCTACCGGTACCAACCGGCCGTCGACCACGAGCCCCGCTACCAGCGCTACACCCTCGACCTGGCACCCCACACGCCGGTCCTGACCGCCCTCCTGAAGGTCCGGGCGGAGCTCGACCCGACCCTCGCCCTCCGCTACTCGTGCCGGAGCGCGATCTGCGGCTCCTGCGCGATGCAGATCAACGCGAAGAGCCGGCTCGCGTGCGAGACCCCGGTCGGCCCGGAGGTGGCGTCGCACGGTCGGATCGTGGTCGAGCCGATGCGCAACCAGGGGGTCGTGCGCGACCTCGTCGTCGACCAGACGCCGTTCTGGCGGCAGTACGCGCGGATCGAGCCCCATCTCAAGCTCGACCCGGCGCAGCCGATGCCGGCGGACCGGCCGAACCCGATGACCCCGGAGGAGGTGGAGCGGTTCCACGACACCCCGCGCTGCATCGCCTGCGCCGCGTGCTTCTCCGCCTGCCCCGCGGTCGAGGCGGACCCGGCGTTCCCGGGCCCGATGGCGCTCGCGAAGCTGTACCGGTTCGTCGTCGACCCCCGGGACCACGGGCGTCAGGACCGGCTGGTCCGGATCCAGACCGAGGGTCTCTGGCTCTGCCTGCGATGCCACCTGTGCACCGACTCGTGCCCGAAGAACGTCCGCCCGTCCGAGCGGATCCGGGACCTCAAGGAGATGGCGATCCGGGTCCAGGGCCCGACCGAGCGAGGCTCCCGCCATGCGGTCGGGTTCAAGGAGAACATCCGCACCGGGGGCACGCTCCACGAGCTGAAGCTCGTTCGCCAGACGTTCGGCCTCGCCGGAACGGCCGGGCAGGTCGGCCAGGGCCTCCGCATCTGGCGCAAGAAGCCCGAGATCGTGAAACGCCCCCGACCGATCGAAGGTCGGGAGGAGCTCGAGTCGATCTACGCCGCGCTGGACGAGGAGGACGGCGCGCGATGAAGCTCGCCTACTACCCCGGGTGCGTGGCCCAGGAGTCGGGCCGGGAGCTCGACCTGGCGACGCGCTGGGTCTGCCGGGCGCTCGACATCGAGCTCGTCGAGTTCCCCAGCTTCTCGTGCTGCGGCTCGGGGTTCGTCGACGAGGCCAACGAGGTCCTCAACGTCGCGATCAACGTCCGCAACCTCGCGATCGCCGAGCGCGCCGGACTCGACCTCCTCACGATCTGCTCGACCTGCCAGGGGATGCTCACCCTCGCCAACCGGCGGTACTCGGACCCCAACGTCCGGGCGCGGGTCGACCGCGCCCTCGCGCCGCTCGGGATCGCCTACCGCGGAACGGTCCAGGTGAAGCACCTCCTTCGCGTCCTGGTCGAGGACGTGGGGATTCCCGAGCTCCGGGCCAAGGTGCGGCGCCCGCTCGCCGGCGTCCGGGTCGGCGCGTTCTACGGCTGCCACCTCCTGCGGCCCTCGGACGAGACCGGAGGGGAGCCCGGCGAGGAGCCGAAGTCGTTCGAGGCCCTCCTCGAGGCGCTCGGAGCCGACCCGGTCTACTACCGGGGCCGGGTGATGTGCTGCGGCTTCCCGATCCAGTTCGTCCAGCCCGAGGCCGCGAGCCGCATCGCCGGCACGCAGATCGCGGCGGCGAAGGACCACGGCGCCGACGCGATGGCGACCCCGTGTCCTCTTTGCCACATCTCGCTCGACGCCTACCAGAACCGCGCGGAGCGCGCGGTCGGGCGGTCGCTCGACATGCCGGTCTTCCATCTCCCGCAGGTCGTCGGCCTGGCGCTCGGGGCGACGGCGAGCGAGCTGGGACTGTCGCGCCACCTCGTCTCGACCGATCCGGTGCTCGCGAAGCTCGCCCCGGGCGCGCGCGCCTGACCCCGCCCGGCACGTACGAGCCGGGCGCCCGGCGTCGGCTCCGCACGGCCCGCGCGGACCCGGATCACCGGCCCGGGGTGCCCGTCGCGGCCCCGGAACCCGCCGAGCCGGCGGGCTCCGAACCGTCGCGCGCTCCGAGGGCCCTCGCGCCCGGCCCCACCGTGACGTACCGGTGCAGGCGGTCGCACATCGACCGGAAATACCCGGGGCCGGCCGGCCCGTAGTCGGTCGCGAGGTGGTGGGCGATCGCCTCCTCGGAGAGCCGGGGGTCGACGGCGGGCGAGAACAGGCACCGGAACACGAGGAAGCGCCGGCCCTCGAGGTCGAACCGGTCGGTCTCGGGGGCGCCGCAGAACGGGCACGCCTGCACCCCCGGCCGATCGCCTCCCCGGCGCAAATCGTTGGCGGGGGCCCGCGTCAGTCGATGTACCCGAGCGACCGGAGCCTCTCCTTGAGGGTCCGCTCGTCCGCCTCGGTCAGGCCCGGTCCTCCCGGCGACTCGAGGAGCCGGGCGAGGACGAACGCGACGAACGCGTCGACCGACTCGAACGCCGAGCCCTCGAGGCGCGCCTCGATCGCGCGGACGGTCTCCGCGGGGAGCCGGATCGTTCGCGGGTTCTCCGCGCCCGGGGCAGGGGGGGCCATGGGTCGCAGCGTTCGAGGCTCGGCGGTAGATAGACTCTTCGAGCCCCGGGGGTCACTCCCACTCGATCGTCGCCGGCGGCTTGTCGGTGATGTCGTAGAGGACACGGACGACGCGGCCGGCGAGGTCGCGCGTGATCCGCTCGGCGATCCGGCCGAGGACCGCGGTCGGGGGGTGCGCCGCCGTCGCGGTCATCGCGTCCACGGAGTCGACGATCCGGACGCACACGGCCCCGCCGAGGACCCGGTTGTCGCCGGTCACGCCGACCGTGCGGGTCGCGAGGAGGACCGCGAAGTACTGCCACGGCCGGGGCATCTCGTGCGCCGCGACCGCGCGGTCGACCTCCTCCTCGACGATCGCGTTGGCGACCCGAACGCACCGGATCCCGTCCTCGGAGACCGGGCCGGCGACGCGGACGGCGAGCCCGGGTCCCGGGAACGGCTGGCGGTCCGCCTCGGGGATCCCGAGATGGCGGGCGAGCGCGCGGACCTCGTCCTTGTACAGGTCCCGGAGCGGCTCGACGAGGGTGAGGCGGGTCCCCTTCGGGACCCCGCCGACGTTGTGGTGGGTCTTGATCGTGCTCCGGAGCTCGCCGCCGCTCTCGATCCAGTCCGGGGCGATCGTTCCCTGGACGAGCCGGTCGGTGCCGAACTTTGCGCCCTCCTCCTCGAACAGCCCGATGAACTCGGCCCCGACCCGGCGGCGCTTCTCCTCCGGGTCCGCGACCCCCGCGAGCGCCCCGAGGAACCGGGCCGACGCCTCCACGACGTCGTAGCGGAGGCCCGTCGACCGGAACAGCTCGCCGACGCGGCGGACCTCCCCCTCGCGGAGGAGCCCGGTGTCGACGAAGACCGCCCGGGCCCGGTCGCCGAGAGCGCGCTCCGCGAGCAGGGCGGCCGCCGTGGAGTCGATCCCGCCCGACGCGGCCACGATCGCCCTCCCGGGCACGTCCGCCCGGAGCCGCTCGATCGCGGCCCGGGCGAACGCGGCGGGGTCGTTCACTTCGGCGTCTCCGGCGGCGTCGGAGCGTCCTCGCGCCAGCGGCTCCGGTACCGCTCGAGCTTCGGCAGGAGCTCGGGGTGCTTCAGCCCGAGGATCTCGACCGCGAGGAGGGCGGCGTTCTCCGCGGCGTCCAGCCCGACGGCCGCGACCGGGATCCCGGGCGGCATCTGCACGACCGAGAGGAGGCTGTCGAGGCCCAGGCCCCGGTGGAGCGGCACCCCGACGACCGGCTTCAGCGTCCGGGCCGCCACGGTCCCGGGGAGCGCGGCCGAGAGTCCGGCCATCGCGACGAACACGTCGGTGGCCCCATCGCGCGCGAGCCGGTCGACCTTCTCCGGCGTGCGGTGGGCCGACGCGACCTGGACGTCGCACGGTACCTCGAACTCGGCGAGGCGAGCCCGGACCTTCTCGGCGATCTCGAGGTCCGACCGGCTCCCGACCAGGACCGTGACCTTCACGATGGCGGGGACCGCCGCCGGGGGAAAACCTTTGGTGCGCGGCCCCGGGACCACCCTTCATAGCCCTCGGTGCGTGGGGCCGCGGGATGGAGATCCGGTTCCACGGAGGCGGGCGATTCCGTCGGTGGCTGGGAACGCGGCTCGGCGGGGACTTCGCGCTGGGCGACCGGGTCCTCCGCCGGATCCTCCACGTCGCGGGGGCGGCCGTCCTCCTCTACTTCGTGATCCCGGGCGGGTTCTTCGTCGTCGCGACGACCGAGGAGATCCTCCTCGCGCTCCTCGCGGCGGTCCTGGTCGTCGAGGGGCTGCGCCTCGCGTTCGGGCTCGAGATGGCCGCCGTGCGCTCCTACGAGTCCCGTCGCGTCGGGAGCTACGCCTACTACGCCGTCGCGCTGACCGTCGCCGTCCTGCTGCTGCCCGAGGCGATCGCGGTCGTGGTGGTCCTCGGCACGGCGCTCGTTGACCCGTTCATCGGGGAGCTTAGGGGCCGGGCGGGCTTGCGGTGGCTCTACCCGCTCGCGCCGGTCGGGCTCTACGCGGGGCTCGCGTTCGTCGGCCTCGTGGAGGTGGGCCGGTGGCCGCTCCTGCCGGGCGTCGTCCTCGCGGTCGCCTCGGCGGCGGTCGCGGTCGGGGCCGAGCGCCCGCGGCTGCGCGGGGTCGACGACGATCTCGTGATGACGCTCGTTCCCGCCGCGCTGCTCGTCGGGGCGGGGGCGCTCGCCCTCGGGATCCGCCCGTGACCCCGCGGACCTACACGACCGGGGTCAGGACCGCGTGGGGCGATCCCTTCGAGGCGTCGACGCTGATCGCGTAGATCATCGTGCGCGGCCGGATCCCGTAGATGCACGGGGCGTTGTCGATGTTGATGATGCGGAAGTACGAGTCCATCATGTTCAGGACCTCGCTCGAGACGAGGAGCCCGGGCTTCAGGAGGCCGATCCCGAGGTTCCCGACGTGCTTGGTCCGGGAGATGCCCTGGAAGTACATCCGAATCGCGACCTGGTCCCCCATCAGGCTCTCGAACGTGTCGAACGCCATGTACTCCATGAACGGCTTGCGATCGGGGCCGGAGGCGGTCTTCTCGGCCATGACCATCGCGCGCGCGGCGTCGTCCCGTCCGCCCCGGGCCATCGGGAGGATGAACGGGTCCTCCGTCTCCGCCGCGCTGTAGTCGGCGATCCGGACCCGGGTGTCGAACTGCGTCGCCGGGACGTGGCGGATCAGGGTCTCGCGCAGCTTGTCGGGCGACTCGCCCGCGGCGAGGACCGCGATGATCCCGCGGCCCTGGGCGAGGAAGTTGAGGAACGTCGGGACGAACAGCATGTAGTAGTCGTCGACCCCGACGTTGACGTCGACCTCGAACGCGTTGAAGCTCCCGCGCCGGAAGCCGCCGCCGAGCAGCTCGTCGAACGTCGGGATCCCGGTCGAGTAGAACCGATCCGGGTCCGGCATCGGGGCCCACCGGTCGTCGTTCGCCTTGCCGTTCGGCGCCATCGAGAACCCGAGGGCCGCGAACCGTCCCCCGGCGAGCGTGACCGCGTAGCGGGCCTGGCCGATGTTGGTCGCTCGGAGCTTCTCCAGGCGCAGGTGCCGGACCCGGCGTTCGTCGAGCTCCTCGCGCTGGATCGAGATCAGTCCGTCGACCAGGTACTCGATCCCGCCCGCTTCCGGCTTCTCGAGGATCATCACGACCGCGGTGTTCGATCCTTCGACGAGGTCCTTCTGGAGGGCCATCACGAACTCCTCCATCTCGAGACCGTACTTGTGGGTCACACCCTCGAGGGAGTCGATCACGAGGAGCGACTTCTCGGGGAGCGCCTTCTCGATCCGGTTGTAGACGTTCTCGACCTCCGGCATCGGGCTCCGCTTCAGGAGCGCGACCAGGTGCGTCCGGTCGACGCGGGTCGGGGGGCCCCGCTCCTGCCCGAAGCTCCCGAGGACCTCCTTGCCCGCGCGGATCTTGCGCTGCTCGCTCTCCGGGAGCTCGGACTGGCGGCCCTTCGTGCCGGACTGGATCGCGTCGAGGAACAGCTTCGCCGCGTCGAGGACCCGCGAGCGCATCTCCGCGGTTTTGAGCCAGGGGAACTGGCGGTAGAGAGCCTCGTCCCCGACGCGCGTCGAGAGGTAGAACGACCGGTTCGGCTGGCCGATCCGTTCGAGGAGCTCGAGCCCGAACGTGGTCTTCCCCGTACCGGCGCCGCCCTTCACGATCAGCGACCGGCCGCCCTTTCCGCTCAGGAACGACACCACCTCGGGGGGGACCCCGGCGGTCCCGCTCCCACTCTCCCCCATCATGCTGCCCTCGTTTGCCACGGGCGGACCGAGGGTCCCGGAGCCCAGCGAACCATTCCGTGTCCTTGGTCGAAAGGGACACGGTTAGAAAGTAAAGCTTTCCCTTGGACGGAA
>JASHOP010000080.1 GCA_030041075.1 Thermoplasmata archaeon
GCCGGGCCTACCCGCCGGTCCTGGCCGGCCCGCTCTACCCCGCGGGCATCCCGATCGTCCCGGAGTCGGAGCTGCCCCAGCTCGTCGCGACGAAGAACGTTGACCTCGTCGTCCTGTCGTACTCGGACCTTCCCCACCTCGAGGTGATGCACAAGGCATCGATCGCCCTCGCGGCCGGCGCGAGCTTCCTCCTCCCCGGTCCGCGCGCGACGACCCTCCGCTCGTCGAAGCCGGTGGTGAGCATCTGCGCCGTCCGGACCGGATCCGGGAAGAGCCCGCTCACCCGGTTCGTCTCCCGCCGGCTCCGGGCGAAGGGGGCTCGCGTCGTGGTCGTCCGCCATCCGATGCCGTATGGGGATCTGGCGGCCCAGGCGGTACAGCGGTTCGCGACGCGCGACGATCTCGAGGCCGCCCACTGCACGATCGAGGAGCGCGAGGAGTACGAGCCGCACCTCGCCGAGGGCGTGGTGGTGTTCGCCGGCGTGGACTACGAGCGCATCCTGCGCGCGGCGGAGGCCGAAGCGGACATCGTCCTCTGGGACGGAGGGAACAACGACCTGCCGTTCTTCGCTCCCGACCTCCACCTGGTCGTCGCCGACCCGCATCGGCCCGGACACGAGCTCTCGTTCCACCCCGGGGAGGCGAACTTCCGGAAGGCCGACGTCATCGTGATCAGCAAGACAGACTCGGCGACGCCCGAAGGGATCGCCACGGTCGAGGCCGATGCGGCCCGGGCGAACCCGCGGGCGATCGTCGTCCGGGGCGCCCTGACGATCGACGCCCCCGACACGGAGCCGATCCGGGGACGCCGCGTGCTGGTCGTGGAGGACGGACCCACGCTGACCCACGGGGGAATGGCCTACGGCGCCGCGACCCTCCTCGCCCGCGCACGGGGAGCGGAGATCGTCGATCCCCGCCCCTCGGCGGTCGGGAGCCTGGCCCGGGTGTTCCGGGAGTTCCCCCACCTGGACCGGGTCCTCCCGGCGATGGGGTACGGACCGGACCAGGTTCGCGACCTCGAGGCGACGATCCGGGCCAGCCCGGCGGAGGTCGTCCTCGACGGCAGCCCGGTCGACCTGAGCCGCCTCGTCCACGTACCGCAGCCGATCGTCAACGTCCGCTACGAGTACGCCGACCGGGACGGGAAGCTGACGCCGGTTCTCGACGGGTTCCTCGCGGCCCATCCTCCGGCGCTCGACGCCGACGCGGGCCGGGGGCGCTAGCGCGGACCCTGCCTCCCTCGGGGGGGTCAGTCGACGTCCTCGTGCGCGAGCGCCGGGGCCGGTGGTGTCCGTCCGCGCAGGATCGAGGGGATCAACGAGGTGAGCAGCAACGCCGCGGCGACGAAGAAGATGAGGTGGATCGCCGTGAGGAAGCCGGCGCCGGCCGTGAACGGCGCTCCGGACTTGGCGGTCCCGAGGAAGATCGCCTGGATCTCGGGGCGCGTGAGCACGGACGACATCACGACGAGCGCGACGCCCAGGCTGATCGTGGAGCCGGTGTTGACGAACGTGGTCCCGACGCCGGAGGCCACGCCCCGGCGCGTCGGGGGCGCCGACGACATCATCGCGGCCCGGTTGGGCGCCGCGAACAGGCCCATGCCCGCTCCGACCAGGACGAGCGGGGGCGTGAGCCCGACGAACGTCGCCGCCGGGCCGAGCGTCGTGAGCCACAGGAAGCCCGAGGCCGAGAGGAGGAGTCCGGCCACGAGGAACGGCCGGGGTCCGTAGCGGTCGGAGAGCCACCCGCTGATCGGGCCGAGGACCGCGAGCGACGCCGAAAGCGGGATGAGATAGAGCCCGGCGGTGAACGGGTCGAGGAAGCGCGGGGGACCCTGGAGGTAGAACACGAGGATGAACGTGAACGCCCCGCGGGCCAGGGCGTTGAGCAGCATCGCGATCGCCGAGGCCGAGAATTGACGGTCCCGGAACAGGGAGAGGTCGAGCATCGGGGACCGCTCCCGGCGCTCGACCAGGACGAACAGACCCAGCAGGGCGAGACCGGTCGCGCTTCCCGCGATCGCGACGGGGTCGGGCAGCTCGCCGAGGGCCCCGAGCGTGATCGCGACGAGCAGGATCGTCAGCCCGGCGGCGAAGACCACGTTGCCGGCCCAGTCGATGCGCGGCTTATCCTCGGGCTTCGCGAGCTCGTGGAGGTCGACGCGGGCCCGTATCGTGGCGACGATCCCGATCGGGACGTTGACGAAGAAGATCCAACGCCATCCGATCGTCGCGGTGATGGCGCCGCCGAGGACGAGCCCCGAGACCGCCCCGACCACGATCGACACCTGGTTCACCCCGAGGGCCCGGCCCCGCTCGTTGGGCGGGAACGCGTCCGTGATGATCGCGGCCGAGTTGGAGAAGAGGAACCCGGCTCCGACCGCCTGGACGAGCCGGAACAGGACGAGCTCGAGGCCGGTCTGCGAGAAACCGCAGAGGGCCGACCCGACGGTGAAGAGCGCGAATCCGAGCGTGTAGAGCCGGACCCGGCCGAACATGTCGGAGAGTCGCCCGAAGTTGAGGAGGACCACGGCGGTGAGGAGCGAGTAGCCGAGCAGGACCCAGAGGAGCAGGGTGGCGGAGGTCCCCGCGAGCTCGCGCCCGATCGTGGGGAGCGAAATCAGGACGATGTTCGTGTCAATCGCCGCCATCAGCGTGGCGACCGTGGTGTTGGAGAGGACGAGCCACTTGTACTGCATCGCCGGCGGTCCCGTCAGGCCAGGGGTGGGGGTCCCCCCGGCGACCGTCGGGGGAGGGGCTTCGGCGAGGCCGGTCTCATGCGCCTCGTTCGGACGGAGCGGTCCACCCGCTCATCCGAGCGGCCTCGCCTGGGACTGGAAGCCGGCGATCTCCGAGGAGAGGCGGTCGATGTACTGCCGGAACACCGCGAGGACGCTCTTCGAGCTGATCACCCCGACGACCCGGTCTCCCGAGCGCACGAGCATCCGGCGGATCCCGAGATCGGCCATGGTGGTCGCGACCTCGTCCGTGGGCGTATCCGGCGAGCACGAGCGGAGCTCGGGGGAGGCGATCTGCTTCATCCGGACCCGGGCGGGATCGAGCGCCGGCGCGACGATCTTCTCGAGGAAATCCCACTCGGTCGCGATCCCGCCCGATCCCGGAACGCCCCCCCGGGTCAGCACAGCGTATCCCTTTCGAGCGGCCACCATCCGTCGCGCGCACGAGAGCGCGTCCGAGTCCTCGTCGACCGTGAGGAAGTCCGGATCCATGATATCCTTCGCCTGAAACACCATGGCCCGGCGATCGCCGGGTCGATTATGACGGTGCGCCCCGGGCCTTCGGGGAGCCCCGCGCGCGCGGCGAGGCCGGGGTCCGCCGGGCCTCCCGGCCTGCTGCCGGCGGCGAGCGCTCGCCGGTTAACGGATCCCCGGGGGGCCGCGGGGGGCCGGGAACGTACGCCCGAGGTGGCCCTCGAGCTCGGCGATCAGCTTCTCCTCATGCTCCTTACGCCAGGGGGATCGGGCGAGGCGGGGAGGGTCGGCCCAGGTCTCCGGAGCCTCCGATCCGGTCTCGGCACGGTACTCCTCCCTCCACGACGCCGGGAGGGGCGTCGCCCCCGCCGGTACGGTGAGCCCGCCCAGAACACGTCCCGCGCGAGCGAGGACCCGGCTCACCGACTCCGGGCGGTACCCTCCGCCGCCGACCACCACCAGCCGCCGGTCCGCCACCGACGCGGCCAGGCCGAGCACGCTCTCGAGGATCTCGACGTACGCGGCGGGAGTGTACTGCAGCCGCGCCAGGGGGTCGCCGAAATGGCCGTCGACCCCGTGCTGGAGAACTATGAGCTGCGGACGGAACGCCTCGAGGAGCGGGGGGACGACCCGTCGAAAGAGGGGCCGGAGCGCCTCGTCGCCCGCCCCCGGCGGCAGCGGGAGGTTGACCTTGAGGCCGGCCCCGTCGCCGCGCCCCGTCTCCGAGGCGAACCCCGTGCCGGGAAAGAGGGTCCGGCCGTCCTGGTGGAAGTCGATGTCGAGAACGCGACCGGACTCGAAGAAGCCGTACATGACGCCATCCCCGTGGTGCGCGTCGAGGTCGAGGTACGCAACCCGGTGGCCCGCGGTGAGGGCGCCGGCGATCGCGACGGCGACGTCGTTGAAGATGCAGAACCCGCTGGCGCTCGCCGGTCCGGCGTGATGGAACCCTCCGCCCGGGTGGAACGCGGGGGCCGACCGTTCGAGGGCGTGGCGCACCGCCCGGTCGGCTCCCGAGGCGAGGCGGGCCGCCGCCGAGAAGCAACCCGGGAACGACGGGGTATCCCCCCGGTCGAGCACCGCCGGGTCACCGCGGTCACCGGCCCGCCGGACGAGCTCGAGGTACCCCGCGCAATGGAACCGCGGGAGGAGGTCGTCGCCCGGCCCGACCGCGTCGATCCAGTCGAACCGGTCCGGATCGGGGCCCTCGGTCGACGCCCGGAGGAGGCGCACCGCGAGGTCGCGGCTCGCCTCCGAGAACGGGTGGCTCGGCCCGAAGTCGTACGCGCGGAACCGGGGGTCCCATACGACGGCCGCGCGCCCTCGCGTCATCGCGCCGGAGCCGGGAGGTCGACCGCCACCATTATGTGGGCGGTCGAGTCGGCGCTGGCCGGGCGCACGGGATGGCGATCGAAGACGAGGTGTCGGCCAACTCGGTCCGGGTCTACAAGTCCATGCGGGACCTCGGGTTCCTGACCGAGGAGAAGATGGGCACCGCGGAACGGATCACCCAGGCCACCAAGCTCCCGAAGAACATGGTCCTCAACTCGCTCCAGGAGCTCCTCGCCAAAGGCTGGGCGCGCCGCAAGGTCCGCGAGAAGGCCGCCGGCTACTATCTTACGAAGTAGCGGCGTTCGTCGCCCGCCCACCGGGTTGCGGGACGAGCCCGGCCTTCTCGATGAGCCGGCACGTCGACCGCAGGGTCACTTCCGTGACGGTGCTCACGCGCGCGACCTGGGCCCGGGTCCGGTGCTCGCCGTTGTTCTCCGCGGCGAGGTAGATGAGCGCGGCGACGAGCCCGTGGGGGCTGAGTCCCGAGAGCTCGGGGTCCTCCCGGGCGGTGTCGAGCATCGCCTCGACGGTGGAACGTACCCGGGGCGAGAGGGCGAGCTCCTGAGCGAACCGTCCGAGGAACGCCTTCGTCCCGACACCCGGGATCGCGGCGGTCGTCCCCCGTTGGACCATCTTGAACGTGCGGCCCACCTCCGACCGCCGAGCGCCGATCGCGGCCGAGACCTCACCGAGCGTCCGGGGTATCACGTAGCGCCGGCAGGCGGCGTAGACCGCTGCCCCCACACAGGCGGGCAGGCCCCGGCCGCGGAACAGACCTTTGTCGCGGGCCTCGCGGAAGATCCGCTCGGACTCCGTGACGACGACCGCCGGGAGGCCCAGCTTGTCGGCCAGGACGAGGATCTCCCCGCGAGCGGGGGAGCGGTCGAGCGCCCCGTCCGCGGCCCGAGCCGTCTGTCGCTGCATCACCCGGCGGAGGTGCTGGAACTCGTAGCGGCGCTTCCAGTCGAGGCGCTTCCCCTGGCCGTCCCGGGCGAGCGATAGCGTCGATCCGAGCCAGCGCTTCGTCCCCCCCGGGCGGACGAACGGTCCGATGCCTCGGCCGCTCCCGTCCGACTGCTCCACCTTGGGCGGCGGGGGGGGGGAGGCAAGGACCGTCGTCTCGTCGAGCACGAGTCCGCACTCCGCGCACGATACCTCGGAACGAACCGGGTCGGTGACCCGATGCGTGCTGTGGCACATCGGGCAGGCCATGGGACCGTCCGGTGCGTCGGTTCCCGAACCCGGTTCGGGCATGTACCGTAACTGGTCGCGATGGTTTATTAACATGCGTCCAGTCGAAGCGAGACCTTAAGGGGGGCACCGGCGCCGGCCGGCGGAACGGCCCTCCCGCGCCGGCTTAGTATTAAGTGGAGTGGCCCCTTTTAGCCGGGGCCGTGAGGGTAGGACTCGTCGCGGTCGGCACTGCGTTCGCCATCGTGGGCGCCGGCGTGATCGCATCGATGGTCCTGACGGTCGTGCCGTCGACCGCCACTCGCATCGGGGACGCGTCCGCGGAGCAGGTCGATCCGTCGACGGCCGCACTGATGCTCCTGCCGGCCGTGCCGACCGGCGACGGGTCGGCCGAGATGGTCTGGAGCGCCTCGGCTCCCACCGAGGTATGGTGGTACGAGGAGGCCCCGTGCACCCCCCAACCCGGTTGGTGCATCGAGGGCGGCCCTCTCGCCAACTGGTCCGGCGCCCCGACGACCGGCGAGTTCGCGTGGCAGGGGAGCGTGGCGAGCCTCTACTGCCTGTACGTCGAGGACTCCGGCGACCATGCCGTGAACGTCTCGGCGTCGTTCGCCGAATCGTACCCGTCCGCGTCGCACCTGCTCCCGCTCGTCCCGTTCGTCTGGACGATGGTCGGCGGGAGCCTGCTGCTGGGGGTCGGCGGCATGGCGACCTACCTCGGGCTGTTCCTGCCGGGGGGCGTCTACGGGGCGCCGGCGGCGGCTACGCTCGACCCGATCTGGAACCCGGACGACCCGACGCAGGACGACCGGTTTCCGCCGGTGCCCTGACGGTTTCGTTCGATCACTGGCCCCAGAACGGATGGGTGGCCCGACGCAACCGGACGACCTCGTCGAGGATCTCCCTCTCCCGAGGCGTTAGCGCCTGGTCCTTCAGCGATCGGGCAGCGGACTCCGGCAGCGCGACCAGGAGTACGTCTCCCTCGTGCAGGTTCCGACCGACGATCCCGCCATCGATCGACGCGGCGATCTCGCTCGACTCGGCGGCCTCCTTGACCGACTCGTTCTCCTTCTGAAGGCTGCGGAGCACGCCGACCTCGCTCCCGTCCGGATGCATCAATCGGACCCCCGGCCGGAGCGTGCCTCCGAGGACCCGGACCCCGACGATCGCCGGCTTCGAGGCGTGGAACACGAAGCCCCGCAGCACCTCGAGCCGCGCGGGGTGCACGAGCTCGGCGCGACGCGCGACCTCGAGCTCGCGCGCCCGCGCGGTCCTCCAGGCCTCGTACTCCTCGATCGCGCGGTACATCACGTCCGCCCGGACGACGCGGACCGACGTCTCCCCCTCGAGGACCGCGTCGGGAAGTACCGGGACGTTGAACGCGATCACCGCGCGATGCGTCGGGTCCCGCACCGTCGCCATCCGCAGGATCGTCGCCCGTCCGACCGGGCCGACGCCGGCCTCGTGGACCGGAATGCGGTGGCCCGAGCACTCGAACGCGAGCGCCTCGAGGCCCCCGAGCGTGTCGGCGAAAATCGCGACCCCGCTCTCGGCGAGCTCCGCGACCGGCGTGGACTCCCGGGCGAGCTCCCGCCGGATCGACTCCACGTCGGCCGGGCTCCCGACGACCCGAAGGAGTCCCCCGGGCATCGCCTCCTCGATCCCGGTCGCGGCGAGATAGACGCCCGCGGCGGCCCTCACCTCGGTGATCGAGTCGAGCCGGGGCTGCTTCGGCGAGCGGCCCGGCTTGAGCGGCGCGGGGCGGTAGATCCCCCGGATCCGGGTGGCGAACGGTTCCGCGCGGCCGGTCACGACGATCTCGTCGCCGACCCGGAGCGACCCGCGGTAGACGATCACGTTGCCGACCGGACCGACGCCCCTCTGGTCGCTCCGCTCGAGG
>JASHOP010000081.1 GCA_030041075.1 Thermoplasmata archaeon
CGGACCCCGGCGTCAGTCAGGATCTCGGGCACGTAGGCCACGCCGTCCCCCGCCCTTCCGATGGCGACGATCCGTCGGTTGTCGGAGTGCCGCGGGTTGTACCCGACCAGGAGGCTCGTCAGGCGGTCGGAGAGGGGATCGTTGATGTTGTCGAGGTCGGAGAGGTTCGAGGTGCAGACCGCGACGAACGTCGCGGGGAAGGTCTCCCGGGACTTCGCCGGCGTCACGGTCCCCTCCTGGAGCGCCTGCAGGAGCACGTTCTGCGTGCCGAGGGGGAGCTTCCCGATCTCGTCGACGAGGAGGAGCCCGCGGTTGGCCTGCAAGAGCTTGCCCGGCTCCAGGACGAGGGGGCTCATCGGGTCCCCGATCTCCTCGAGCTTGCGGAGGTTGATGTTGCCCGTGAGGTGGTCGGGGAACACCTCGGAGCTTCCCTGGACCCGCGCGAAGCCGTACCCTTCCCGAAGGACCGTGAACTCGGCCGGGACCCGCGCGGGGTCGACCACGGCGGGATCGAACTTCGCGATGTCGCCGCCGGGGGCGAATCGGCGCCGGCAGATCGGGCACGGCGGGAACCGGGCGGCGACCGCCACGTCCACGAGGCTCAGCGGGTGGTCGAGGACGGGGCATCCGTCGACGACCCACGCCCCCTTCGGGAACAGATCCCAGAGGTCCTTCGCGAGGCTGGTTTTGCCCGCGCCCGACGGTCCGAAGAACAGGACGTGCGCTCCGGCGACTATCCCGGCGACAAGGTCCTCGTAGGTCCGATCGGGAAGGATCGTCCGGGGGAACAGCGCGCGCAGGGTCTGGGCCCGGTCCATCCCGCGGCCCTTCAACGCCTCGATCGACGTGAGGATCTCCCGGCGGAACCGCTCGGAGGGGGCCTCGACCGGGGCGTGGGCCGCCCGGAGGTCTGCCGCCGTCGCGCGCGTGCCCGGCGAGGGGCCCTCCCCCGGGGGTGCGGTCACGGCGCGCGGAGCTAGGTT
Organism: Thermoplasmata archaeon; assembly: GCA_030041075.1. Lineage (GTDB taxonomy): Archaea > Thermoplasmatota > Thermoplasmata > Lutacidiplasmatales > UBA184 > Lutacidiplasma. The sequence continues at coordinate 984 of JASHOP010000081.1, forward strand.
CGAGATATGTAGTTTACCTCGCCCACGGCCGGCCCCGGGCTACCGTGCCGCGCCTCCCGTGGGCGACGGGACCGGATTCCGGATAGACCTTAAGTAGCCCACCCGGGTCGGCGGCCCGCGAGCGATGGCGGAGAAGGAGACGGGCGCGAAGAAGCCGACGCTGGCGCGCACGGTCAAGGACAAGTGGCGCTCCAAGCACTGGTACCGGGTCCGCGCCCCCGGGATGTTCCAGCACGTCGACCTCGGCGAGACCGTCGCGAGCGAGCCCGAGCAGTTGGTCGGCCGCACGCTCGAGACGACGCTCCCCGAGCTGTCGAGCGCCGCCGACTCGGGCAAGGCGCACGTGAAGCTGCGCTTCCGCATCGAGCGGCTCTCCGGCGATGGCGTGGCCGAGGCGCGCTTCGTCGGTCACGACCTCACGTCCGACTACGTCCGGCGCCTCGCCCGCCGCAAGCGCTCGAAGATCGACCTCGCGCTCACGGTGACCACGAAGGACGGGGTCCAGGTCGTCGTCAAGCCGGTGGCCGTCGGCGAGCAGCGGCTCCAGACGCGGCTCCGCGCCGAGCTGAGGCACCGGATCGTCACGATCCTCACGGAGGAGGCGCAGCAACGCGCCTCGGCCGAGTTCGTCCACGAGATGCTGCAGGGGGAGCTCTCGAAGCTGCTCGCCCACGGGGTGAAGTCGCTCTACCCGCTCAAGAAGATCGAGATCCGCCGCTCGATCGTCCTTGGGATCATCGCCGACGAGCTACCGGTCCCCGTTCCCGCGGCCGCGCCCGAGGGCCCGGCCGCCCCGGTCGAGGCCGCCGAGGGCACGGCGACCTAGGGGTCGCACGGGGATGCGGAGGATCGGTCCGCTCACTGTCGGAGTGGCTCAGCCTGGTAGAGCACGGGACTCATAGCGGGGCGTGACGCGCGCCCCGAGGGACATCCTGGGGCCGGGGGTTCAAATCCCCCCTCCGACATATCGATTGTCAGCGCCTCGATGGCCGGCTGCTCTTGCACCGATGGTCAACTCTGCCCTCAGGGTCGGGTCCGAGACTGTGCTATCGTCGCTTCCGAAGCGCCCGTACCGTCTTGGGGCTGACTCCCTTACTCCGCTCGACCAACACCGCCCAGAACAACGAATCGACCCTGGCCGGACCCTGACCCGGGGCGGGAAGCCAGCCTGCGAGACCGGTGCCAAAACTCAAGGAAGAGCGGCACCTCGTTACGCCCGAGATGCCGACGCGGAGGGTGCTGGCGACGTTGCAGATGACGATCGACGGGGTCGCCGAGTGGCCCGTCTACCCCGACGAGAGCGATGAGAGCGATGCGGACGGCTCGGATTTCTGGCAGTCGATGTACACCAGTTACTGGGATTCGGTCGACACCCTGCTGCTCGGCCGGCACACCTACGTGAAGTGGTCCGGCTTCTGGCCCGAGATTAGGAAGAAGCCGGACGCGGAGAAGTACCTGCGCCAGTTTTCGGAGTTCGCTGACCGAGTCGAGAAGATCGTCTTCTCGCGAACGTTGGAGACGGCTCCTTGGGAGAAGTCCCGGATACTCCGAGGCGACATCTCGAAGGAGATCGACCGACTCAAGTCGCAGCGTGGCGGGAACATGGTTCTCGGGGGTGGCCCCCGACTTGCTCAGGCACTCCTCCGTCGGGGGCTGGTCGATGAACTTCGTTTGGTCGTCTATCCCAGCGTGGTGGGCCGGGGAAAGCCGTTGTTCGATATCGACCGGTTACCCGATAACCCCGACGACCGGATTCCGGCAGGCGCTCCGCTGCGGC
>JASHOP010000008.1 GCA_030041075.1 Thermoplasmata archaeon
CGGCCGGGCCCGGATCGGGCGCGCTCAGCCACGGCGGGAGGTCCGCCGGGACGGGTGCGCCAGGAAGCGGCCCGCCTTGCGCAACGCACGGGCGCGGTGCGAGATGCGGTTCTTCGCCTCGGCGGGGGCTTCCGCAAAGGTCCGTTCCCACCCCTCCGGCACGAAGATCGGGTCGTAACCGAACCCGTTCCGGCCCCGCGGTCGGGGCGCGATCGTCCCGCGAACCTCTCCGACGAACGTCCAGCGGCGATCGTTCCGTCCGAGCGCGGCGACCGTGCGAAAGTACGCCCGGCGGTCGCGGTGGCGCAGCAGCTCGAGGACCGGTCCGAACCCCCACGTCGTGAGGAAGTGGGCCGAGTAGACGCCGGGGAACCCGTTCAGCGAAGGGATGAACAGACCCGAGTCCTCGACCAGGACGTACCCCGCGAGCCCCCGGACCCCGTCGATCTTCGCCCGCGCGACCTCCGCGAGGCTGTCGGCCTGGGGCTCGGGGAGCGACCGACGGCGCCAGGCGAGCTCGACGCCGTACGGTCGCAGGACGGCCCGGGCCTCGCGGAACTTACCGGGGTTCGAGGTCACGAACGTGACGTCGGTCACGCCGGCCCTCACCAGGGGTAGCTGTCGTACGCGATGACCTCGTCCGGGCTCTTGCGGTCGGCCTCCCCGCGGCCGGTCGAGGAGCCGTTCGCTTCCGACGGGTAGCCGATCGGGATCACCGCGATCGGGTGGACCCCCTCGGGGACGTGCAGCACGTCCCGGACCTTCTCCTCGTGGAACTCGATGATCCAGCTGGTCCCCAGGCCCTCGGCGGTGGCGGCGAGCTGAAGGTGATCGACCGCGACCGCGACGTCCAGCGGGTAGGCGGAGATGTACGTCCCGATCGTGATCGGGATGTCCTCCTCGACGGCGAACGCGACGATCACCGCCGGCGCCTCCGCGATCAGTTTGCCGCGGTTCGACGCCTGGGCGAGGAGACGCCGTTGCTCGTCGTCCCGGACGACGACGAAGCGCCACGGCTGGAAGTTGCGCTGGCTCGGGGCGAGCCGAGCCGCGGCGAGGATCGCCTTCAGCTTCTCCGGGGGAACCGGTCGGGAGCTGAAGGCGAGACATGGTCGGTACGACCGTATGGCGTCGAGAACGTCCATGACGACCAAAGCGATGCGGACGTGAGGGCCGTGGGGGGCTTACCCCTCCGCCGTGAGGCGACGCATCCGAGGTTCCGAGGGACGTCCTCGCTAAAAGCATTTATGGCGAGATCCGGGGTCTCCCGAGACGGCGGCCGATCGCGGGGACGGTCCCGCCCCGCGTCCCCGGTGCGCCGGTGGCCCGCCGAGGGTCCCCCGGTGGCCGGCGGAGCCGGCCGGCGTGCGACAAGGCGAGGCCCGGGCCGACCGGGCATGGCCCCGGCTCCTCGACCGAGGTCCCGGTCGCGCTCGCCGGTACGAGCTACCTAGGCGACGCGCGCCGCCTCCGGCGGCCCGGCGGCCGAGGGCGGCAGAGCCTCCGGCAGGTGGCGGTGCGACGGCACGGGCGTGAACGTGACCGTCACGGTGATCGGGGCCCCCAACTCGGTCACCCTGCCCGACGCCGGGCTGCGCGTGTAGCCCGCGACCGACTTCACGCTGAACGCCTGCGTTCCGTTCGTCAGGTAGAGGACGATCGCGCTCGCGTTCGACGTCACGGTCTCGCCTTCCGCGCTCACGGTCCAGTTGGTGACGCCGGTGAGCCCGATCTCGTTGAACTGCACCGGGTAGGCGTAGCGGACCTGGAAGGCGACGCTCTTCGTGGCGACGACCGCCTCGCCGCTCGACTGGACGGACCAGGTCTTCCCGACCTTCTCGAGGGTGGTCACGCCGCCGAACGACTGGATCGAGTAGGCGTACGTCGACGGGGTCAGGTTCTTGAGCGACAGGGTCGGGGACGAGCCGCAGACCGACCTCAACGCGATCGTCACGCACCAGAGCGTGCCGGACCCGAGGCCCACCTCGCGGAACGAGAGCGAGTACGTCGCGCCCCGCACGAACTCGACCGTGGGACCGCTCGTGCCGGTCACCGAGATCTCGCCCTGGGGCCCGGGACCGCTCCCGTCCCGGACGAGCTCGACGCGGTAGCCCGCGGGCCCGATCCCGAGGTACGGCCAGTCGCCCACCGGTACGAGGAAGGTGAGCGCGGACCCCGTCGCCCGCCTCGACCCGAGGGTCGAATTCTCGGTCAGGCCCAGGAACGTCACGCTCCAGGTCTTGCCTTTCGCGGGGAGGCCGCTCTCCGAGAACGTCACGTTGTACATCCCCGGGCCGATCGCGAGCGGGAAGTAGTCTTCCACGCCGTTCGAGATCACGTACGGGCTCGGCAGGAGGTGCCAGTCGGCCCAGTAGTTGCCGACGCCGGGACCGTCGGAGCTGTTGAAGTAGTTGCCGGCCACGCTGTAGGCCTGGATCGTCGCCGGGTCGTAGACGAGGGTCGAGCCGTCGTTGCCCAGGAAATCGTTGTCGTAGACGTAGTTGCTGGTTCCACCCAGGATGAGTACCGCGGGTCCCGTCGACCCGACGAACACACCGAACGTGACGACCGTCCAGTTCGTGTAGCCGAGGATCGGCAGCGCGAGGGAGTCGTTGAAGGCGGTGAACGCCGTGATGTTGGTGTACGTCGCGTCGTAGACAAGGACGTCGTAGACCGAGTCGTTGGCGGTCACGCCGGTGAGGTCGGCCCCGAACGTCCCGTCCAGCGTGACCGCGGCGTAGGCGCCCGCGGCGGTGACGCCGTCGATCACCGTGTCGTTCGAGAACGTGATGTTCGCGCCCAGCGATCCGCCCGTGGCGACCAGGTCCTCCACCGTGAGGTGGACCGTTCCGGGCACGTCGTAGTACCCGAACGCCGAGCCGAGACCGATGTCGAAGCCCGTCTCGACGCCCACGCTGCCGTCCAGCACGTTCAGTCCCACGAACGAGTCGTTCGTGCTGCTGTACGCCTCGACGCCGAGGCCGGCGACCACGGTGATATCGTCGCCGGTGGTGCCGTTGGAGTTGATGTCCGAGATACCGTAGGCGTCCTCCGCGACCAGGTCCTCGACCTCGGTGCCGTTCGAGGCGCCGATCCACACGCCGTTCGAGCCGGTCTCGGAGAGCGTGGAGACCACGGTGGCGCCCTGGTCCTCCCAGAGGACGACCTCGCCGCCCTGGGTGAACACCCCCGGTCCGATCACGTTCACGCCGTAGAGCGTCTGGTTGGTCACCACGTCGTCCACGCCCCCGAACAGGTTGATCTGCGAGGTGTAGTCGGGAAGGCTCGGCGTGATCGCGGGCGCCGGATAGAGGGTCGACGTCTCCCCCGGCGGGTACGGCGCGCCGTCGGCAAAATAGAAGTTCCCGAGCGGAGAGTCGCTCCCCTGCACGGTGTCGTTGACGTAGATCGGCACCGTTACCGACTGCGCCATCACCAGCTCGAACGACGGGTAGGCGTAGTCGTTCAGGTGGTCGAACGACGCGTTGATGTTCACGGTCAGGTCGTTGAAGAGGTACGGAGGCGCGAGCTGCTGGGTGAGGTTGTAGGCGAGCTCCGCGGCCTGCGCGTTCCCGAACATGTAGAGCGGCGCGTTCAGGTTCCCCGGGTCCGGAGCGAGGGTGAGCCGGTAGTCCTGGGTGCTCCCCGATATCTCCGTCCCGTTGGCCTCCTTCGAGCCCGCGGCGAACGCCTGGACGTAGTAGTGCGACGTCCACGGCGCGCCGAGCGGAGGCAGGAACGTGTCGAACGAGCCGTTGTCGGTCGTGGGAAGCCAGCTCATGTTGTCCGCGGCCGCGCGGGCGGCGAACGGATCGGTCACGGGCGGCGTGTTGCTGACGAACACGAACCCGTAGGCGGGGGTGATCGACCCCGAGATCTGGATGTCGCCGGAAGCGACCGAGGCGGACGGGATCGCGTGCCAGAGACCGTAGAGCATCGAGGGACCCTGGTGGACCACGAGGGTCTCGTTCGGCTCCCAGTAATCCGCGATGCCCGTGGACGTCTCGCCCGTATCGCCCCCGAAGTTGTACGCCGACGGAACGGAGACGAACGGTCCGCCGGGCGAGTTCGCGTACTCGAGGTTGACGGTCCCGTCGAGCGAACGGAACACGGCGTTGTCGCCCTCGATGTCGCCGACGAGGTCCAGCTCGGCATCCCGGAGCAAGCCCCCGGGCGAAGGGGCGAACCCGTCCACCGAGAAGCCGGGGGTCGTGGCCGGGGCCACGGCCGGCGCGCCCGGGTTATTGAAGACGATGACGTCGCTGACCCCCGAGTAGACCTGGTCGATCCCCGACTCGTTGATCGAGTACCCGTAGGTGAGGACGTCCTCGTTCTGCGCGTTCACGCTCAGGTTGTTGTAGAGCTGGATCGTGACCGGGTACGCCGCCGGGCTCACCGGGATGTTCGGTCCCACGCACTGGAACACGCCCCCGTACACGGCGAGGATCTCGTCCACGCCCGCGGTGCCGTTGTTGCACCCGGATACGATCGTCCCGGGAGGGATGTAGTCGGGCACCGCCCCGGGAAGGTTCACCGCTCCCGGCGTGACGTTGTAGGTCAGATTGAACGTGTCGGAGACGAAGTGGATGGTGGTGTCGTTCCAGTTGACGACGTTCTGGGTCCAGAAGAATCCCTGGTCCGAATCGGGGAAGGTGACGTTGGTGGCCACGGTGTTCAACTGGATCCCGAACTCGTACTCGTTCCCGACGTCGCCGAGGGCCGTGGCGTTCGGCACGATGACGCTCGTCGAGCCGGGGTCCGTCGCGTTGGGCGGAGAGTAGAACGTGACCTGGCCGAGGAAGTCGGTGGCGTTGTACGCGTAGGTGTGCGCGCCGAGACCGTAGTCGGCGAGCCCCAGCGGGGCCGGCTGGGCATCGTACGTCAACTGGACCGACCCATCCCGGGTGGTCGCCGGGTGCTGGAGAAGGCCGAGGTTCGGGAGAGAAGCCAACGGCTTGAGCGAGGAGTCCGGGTGCTCGAGGGCTTGGACCCAGGGGGCCTCGTTCATCGGAGACGGAATCGCCGAGGCGAGCGCGGACGGGCCGGTCGATCCGGTGTTCGGCGACGGGTCGTGGATCGCGAGCGGCCCGGCCGCAGCCGATAGCGTCTCGCCCGGGGCCACGGTCGCGCCGGGCGACGCAGCGTCCGTCGCCGAAAGCGCGGGGGCCCCGACGAGCCCGCTCGTCAGGACCCCCATCAATCCGACCACCGCCATCGCCGCGATCGCCACCACGACGGCTCTCGCCATCCCGTGCCACCCCGCGCGCGAGCCACGGCGTCGCATCGGATTAACCTGAGGGTCATGGTCGGGTCGGGGCGAGCTCGAGGGTAGGGCCGAGCCGGGTCGGAACCGGGTCCGGAACGCGGGCGGCCCGGGTCGATGCCGAGCGATCGGTCGCCCCCTCCCGTCCGGCTCGGCTCCCGGTACCAGGGAGCCGTATCGGAAGTGCTGGACCCCACTCCGGGACCCCCGGCCCGCCCGGGCCACCTCGTTGCGCAGGGCCGCCGCCGTGGGCCGTTCGCTCCGACCGGCAAGGGACCGGAGGGGCTCCACGCGAAGTCGTCGCCGTCGCGAGCCGTCCCATCCCCGATATATCCCGACCGCTCTGCTACTCGTTCATGGGCGGGCCGTCTCCCTCCGTCCTCATCGACCGCCTGATCGCCGGCCTCGGGGACTGGCGGGGCGAACGGATCGCTCAGATCCGCCGCGTGATGCGGACCGCGGATCCCGAGCTGGTCGAGGAGTGGAAGTGGATGGGGACGCCCACCTGGTCCCATGACGGGGTGGTGGCGATCGCGAACCCGCACCAAGGCAAGGTGAAGGTGACGTTCGCCCACGGCGCTCACCTCCCCGACCCCCGGAGGCTGTTCAACGCCGGGCTGGACGGGAACGAGTGGCGCGCCCTCGACCTATTCGAGGGAGATGCGGTGGACGAGGAGGCCCTGAGGGAGATGATCCGGGCGGCCGTGAGCTTCAACCGTTCCCGGCTCGCCAGCAAGTCTCCGCGAAGTCGGGGGCCGAGGACCCCTCGGAGTTCGAGCTCCCGCCGAACCCGCCGAAGGTCCGTCTGAACTCGCCGGAAGGTACCGGAGCCGGCAGGATACGATGAGCCGTTGGCGCCGCGGCTCCCGTCCCGGCGGCTCTGTCCTTAAAACGGGTGGCGGCCCGCGAGCGGGCCGCCACACTCGGTCTCGGGTGGTGGGACCCCGCTGCGGGAGACGGTCTCCGTGGACCAGACTCCGCCCTTCGGGGAACCGCGCCCGGGTGTGGACCATCGGGACCGTTTTCGTGCGCCTCTCGCGGGTGACGTCGGTTCGCGGAGCGTCCGGACGTCCGAAACGCCGGGTCTTCCGGCCCGCGTTCCCGTCGCCGCGCGTGATGCCGCTACCGGCGCTCCGCGTCGATCCTCGGTCCGAGCCGCCCCGACCCCCTCCCCGGATCGACCCTCGGCTGAGGGTTCTCGTCTGTCGGGATCCCTCGGAGTCGCGGGGTCGGTAAGCGGTCGGGGGAACCGGGCGACCCGTGGGTAGGAGACGTTACGGTTCCCGAGCCTCTCTCCCGCGCCCACCACCGGAGCGGGGGCGACACCGTGCAGTACAGCCCTAACCTCGCGCGCGCAACGTACGGGGGGATCCTTGCCGTGATCGTGGCGCTGATCCTGCTCGCGAGCCGAGGGTACCTCTATCTCGGACTCTTCTTCCTCGTCTTCGGTGCGAGCCTCACGGCGACAGGCATGATCGGAGCCTCTCGACGCGGCAGGAAGTGAGGGACTCCGTCGGGTCCGGCTCGGGAAGGTCCGGGTACCGTTTTCCCCCGGTCCGGCGGTGGGGATCGGAGGGGAGAATCGGGGCGATGGATTTCGCCCGTGCCATGTCGGTCCGAGCGGAGCTGGAGAAACGGCTCGAGGGCATCTCCCGGCTCACCCGCCGCAAGTCGAGATTCGGGGAGTCGCAGTCCTACTTCCTGGCCGACCGCGAGATCGCCCACTTCCATGGAGACCAAGGGCTGGATCTCCGCCTGACGAGGGAACGGATCCGTGAGCTCAAGGCCGATGGAACGCTCGACTCGCGGGTGCGGACTCGAGGAGCTTCCGCCGAGTGGGCGACCGTGCGAGTCTCCGTGTAGGGCGACCTCGCGCTGGCCCTCCAGCTCGTCGAAGAGGCGATCCGCGCCAACTCGTGACGAGCGGAGTCCTCCTGCCTCGACCCCCGGCGATCCGCCCCGGCCGGACAGGTCAGGTCCTCGGAGACCGACGTCCCGGGTCGATCTTATCCATGGTACAAGGTAGTTCGGTCGAATGACGCTCTTCGTCGTGATCAGCCGGCAGGGCCCCGGTTGGGCTCCCGGACAGGGCCTGCGAGAGCAACCGGGCTGGGACGAGCACGCTCGCTTCATGGACGCGCTGGAGGCCGAGAAGGTGGTCGTCCTCGGGGGCCCGCTCGGAAACTCCCCGGGAGTTCACCAGGCGATGCTCGTGGTCAACGTTCCGGACGAGGAGACCCTCCGCCACCGACTGGCGGCGGACCCCTGGATGCGGACCGGAGTGCTCAGAATCGCTCAGGTCCACCCATGGGAGCTCCTCCTGGGGAAGGTCGCCTAGGTCCCGGACGCCGAGGGGCGGTTCTGTCCTGAAAACGGGTGGCGGCCGGCGAGCCGGCCGCCACGTTCGGTTTCGGGTGGTGAGGAGACCCCGGCGGGGAACGCCCTTCGCGGAACGACGTGGGTCCTTCTGAGGGACGCGCTCGCGTGGAGTCTGGGAGCCGGTTCTGATCAATCCACGTCGAAAACGCGGAAGCTGAACGTGCCTTCCACCATCCGCTCGGGGTGGTGTTCCGCGATCACGGTCCTGGTGGCCTTCGCCGCCTCGTAGAACGCCTCCTCCGAGGCGAAGAGGGACAACGAGACCTGGGCTCTCGTGGCTCGCTCGCGAAGCACCCAGGCCCCCACGCAGCCGGGCTGCCGACGCAACGCCCGGGCGTGGTCGAGGGCCGCTTGAGCGAGCGCCTCCTCGCTTCCCTCCTTGGCCGTACTCAGCGCCATGCCGCCGAACATCCCGGAGCCTCCGTCGACGCAACGGATCGGCCGTAAAGACGTTCACGGCTCCGAAGCTCGAGAGATGACCTCACCAGTCGGTCGCACACCCAGGGCTCCTCGAAGCCCCCGTTTCGGACAGGACGCCTACCGTGCTGACCGGTGGCGTTCCTCCGAGGGTGAAGGGAGGCTAGCGGACGACGAGTTCGATCTCGACCCGGCCGGAAGGGACTCGCTCCGAAGAGCGCTTCACGACCTCCCTCCACCGGAACGGACCGAGTGCGGGCAGGTCAGCGGCTTCCCCGGGCGTCCCGGCGACCGCCGTGTGCGGCCGCACGAGGTTGTAGTGCACTCGCCAACCTTCCATCAGCAGACCCGGCCCCCGCTTTCCGTGAAGGCCCCGCATGACCTTGAGCCGCTCCTTCTCGGTCCCGTGGAGCCTCTCGACGAGGTTGTTCGACTTCTTCGCTCGGATCGACGGCACGCGGGAGTGCGGGTTGACGACCTCGCCTCCGCTCCGGAACGCTAGCTCGCGACCTATCGCGCTCCGGTAGGCAGGGAGCCCGTCCGTCAGCACGGTCATCGGCCGGTCCGGGGTCGCCGCCTTGGCCCGTCGGATCACCACGCCGGCATCTCGCGTACGCCTCAACCGAGTCACATGCGTGGCGAGCAGGAACCGAGTCTGCGCGTCCAGGACGTTCCACGCCCAACGCGGGTTCCCGTCGCTCTTCACCGCCGTCTCGTCGATGTGCCACCGCTCGCCGGTACGGGCTCCGAGCGAGTCCATCCATCGAGCGGCCCGGGGGGCGAACTTCGCGACCCATGCGTAGATGGTCGTCGGAGCCACTCGAGTTCCGTACGCTTGCCGGAGGTGGTCGGAGACCTTTCTCAGCGAGAGGCCCCGGAAGAACAGGTCCAGCGCCAACGCGACCGTGGTAGGGTCGTATCGGAGCCGAACCAACCCTCCGCGCTCGGTGAATCTCGCGCCGCAGCGCTTGCAAAGGTAACGCTTCACCGCGCCCTGCCGGTTGTGACGTCGCCCGAAGTGGATCACCTGCACCGACCCGCATCGCTCGCAGCGGGGAAGAGGCAGCGAGCGACCGACGCGCTCCATCAGCCCTTCTCGATAGAGGACCGCGAGGATGTGGATGCATGGACGACGCGTCGCACGGTGGAACGCGCACGAACAGGACCAGCGGTCCCTGTGGACCGAGATCGCGTACTTCCACCCCGGGCGGCTTTGGGAGGCGACTTCGAAGCGGGTCGGCGACACCGAGCGAATCTGGTCTCCGCGGGCCACGATCGCGAGCGCCGGTGTACGCTCGTCGTCCCAAGGTGCGAGGAGGTCCGCGGAGGAGATGGGGTCCACGGTCGAGCGGACGACCTACTCGCCCGAGCTACTTTCCATACCGATGGAAGCTGAACGATGGGGCGAAAGCCTCGTGTCAGACAACTTGCCGGACTCGATTGTCCCACCATCAGCCGGAGGGGCGCCAGGATGTCGGGAGATCGACCGTCCGTCCGTTTGTCGGACACTCCCGATACGCATTGGAACCTGCTCCCGCCACGGAATCTCTCTCGAGAGCGCTAGGCGACCACCCGCAAACTGAACAGTCGGATTTCGAGACCCCTCCACCACCCGATTCTGAACAGTTCCGATACGAGACAACGGTTAAATATGGCGGACAGGGCTCGGGACGCGCTGCTGACAATCGTCCGACAAATGGATTGTCATCGGCGACGTATCCGGTGGGGCGAGGGACGCTGGAAGGTTCCGGATGTACCTGAAACGGATCAAGCTGCGCAACTTCAAGTCGTTCGCCGGCTCGACGGAGATCCCGTTCCATCCGGGATTCACCGGCGTGGCCGGGCCGAACGGGATGGGCAAGTCGAACATCTCGGACGCGATCCTGTTCGTGCTGGGCCCGACGAGCTCGAAGGCGCTTAGGGCCGACCGGCTCACGCACCTGTTCTTCAACGGCGGCTCGTCGAAGAAGGCGGCGACCGAATGCGAGGTATCGCTCGTCTTCGACAACTCGGACCGGCTCCTGCCGTCCGAGTCGGCCGATGTCGAGGTGACGCGCTACGTCAAGCTGGCCCCGAGCGATCCGGACGGCTACTACTCCTACTTCTACGTCAACGGCCGGCGGTCGACGCAGACGGAGATCGACTCCCTGCTCGCCCACGCTCGCCTCTCCGGGGACGGCTACAACCTCGTCCAGCAGGGCGATGTGAACAAGGTCGTGACGATGGGCGCCGTCCCGCGCCGGGGGCTGGTCGAGCGGCTCGCGGGGATCAGCCAGTACGACGAGGAGCTCGAGCGGGCGACCGCGAAGCGGGCCGACCTCGACCAGAACCTCGACCGGATCCGGACGCTCCTCTCGGACATCAAGGGTCGGCTCGCCTCGCTCGAGGGCCAGCGGCTCCAGGCGATCCAGCATAAGCAGCTCCTCGACGACAAGCGGCGCTCCGAGGCCCGGCTCGCCCGGGCCGGGCACCGGCTCGCGGAGCAGGAGCTCGCCACTTGCCGCTCCCAGGTCGAGCGCGTGCGGACCGAGATCCAGGGGCTCGACACCAAGCGGGCCGAGCTCGCTGCCCGGCAGGAGGAGCTCACGGCGGAGGTCGACCGGCTGGAGCGCGAGATCGCCGAGGCCGGCGGCGAGTCCGCCGTCCGGTTCAAGCAGGAGCTGGACGAGAAGAAGCTCGCCCGGGCCCGCGCCGAGCAGAACCTGGAGAACCTCCGCGAGTCGCTCGCCACCGCCACGAAGGAGACGGACGAGCTCGCGAAGGCGCTCTCCGCGGAGGAGGCGCAGCGCGCCCGGCTGACCGCCCAGGAGACCGAGCTGGCGGCCCGGGTCGCCACGCTCGAGAAGAAGGTCCAGGAACAGACACGGGAGGTCCAGCGGGCCACCGCGCCCGCGGGGAGCTCGCCGGACGGCCTCGCGTCCGCCCGCAAGCAGCAGCTCGAGCTCGCGCGCCAGGAGGAGGCCAAGCAGAAGGCCTGGCAGGCGGCGGTCACCGCCCGGGAGACCGCGAGCGCCGCGGTCCAGGCGGCCGAGCGGACCCAGGCCCAGGCGGAGGAGGACCTCGGCGAGCGGGAGGTCGAGGTCAAGGATCTCGAGCTTCGCACGAAGGACGCGCCCGGAGGCCGCGCCTCGGGAACGGCGTCCACCGGCGACCTCCAGAAGGAGCTGTTCTCGCTCAAGACGAAGGAGGAGACGCTCGGCCGGGAAGGGGTGCGGCTCGGAAAGGAGGTGGAGGAGCTCCACCACCGGTACCTGGCCCTCGACGCGCGGCTCAAGGCCCGGACGGAGGGAGGGGCCCGTCCCAACGCCCTCGCGGCCGTCGATTTCCTCCTCTCGCAGCGCAACCTCGGGAAGATCGCCGGGATCCGCGGGACGGTCGAGGAGCTCGCCGAATTCGATCCGAAGTACAAGACCTCGCTCCAGGTTGCCGGCGGGAGCCGGTTCCAGGCGCTGGTGGTGGAGACCGACCAGGTCGCCGAGGAGTGCATCAAGCTCCTGCGTGAGGAGCGACGCGGGCGGGCGACGTTCCTGCCGCTCAACCGGATGCTCGGGGGCCGACCGCACGGGAAGGCGCTCGTCGCCGCCAAGGCGTCGGGAGCCGCCGGGTTCGCGCTCGACCTCGTGAAGTTCGACGAAGCGCTCCAGCCGGCGTTCTGGTACGTCTTCGGCGAGACGGTCGTGATGGACGACCTCGCGCACGCCCGGGCCCAGATGGGCGGCGTGCGCCTCGTCACGCTCGCGGGAGACCTGATCGAGGCGACGGGTGCGATCTCGGGTGGCTATCTCGACCCGGGAGGCCAGGGCCGGGGCGCCGACAGCGCCACCGAGCTGAAGCGGCTCGGGGAGGAGCTTCGCCAGAAGAATGCCGCGCTCGAGGCTGCCCGCACCGAACTCGCCCGGGTCACCGAACGGATCCGGACCGTCGCCGAGGAGCTTTCGACCCGCTCGATCCAGGATCGGGCGCACCAGGCCACGCGGGAGACGGTCGAGAAGGACCTCGCCGCGGCCCGCGAGCGGCTCCGCGCCGCCCGCGAGCGGATCGCCCGGACGGCCGGCGAGCGGAAGACCGCCGAGGCGGCAGCCCGCTCGGCCCAGAAGTCCGTGGACGAGCTCGCCCGGTCCCTCGCCGATGTGCGGAGCGCGATCCAGGGCGCGCAGGAGTCGTACCTTGCCCAGCTGCCCCGGGCCCTCTCGGCCCGGCTCAAGTCGCTGCAGGAGGAGAGCCAGAAGACCCAGGAGGACCGGGTCCACGCCAACGGCGAGCTCCAGTCGGTCCGGGCCTCGCTCGCCGCCCTCGGCTCGCAGCTCGAGAAGCACCGCACGGAGCTCGAGGCGGCCCGCGCGGGCCTCGTCGCGAAGAAGAAGGAGATCGCCGCGGTCCAGAAGACCGCCCGCGACGCCGAAGAGGCGCTCCAAGGACTGAAGTCGGTCGAGGCCCGCCAGACCGAGGCGGCGCGCGCCCAGACGGAGAAGAAGCGCGCCCTCGAGCAGAGCCGGCTCTCGGTCGCGGGCGAGCTCGCGAAGGTGCAGGCGAACCTCGAGTCCCGCCAGGCGATGCTGACCCAGGAGGAGACCCGCGTCGCGGTCGCCGAGGCGAAGTTCCACGAGCTCGAGGAGGCGCTCCGCCAGTTCCCCGAGCCGGAGCCGAACGAGAAGCCGATGTCGCTCGAGGAACTGAAGCGCGCGATCGCGACCCTCGACCAGCAGCTCGCCTCGATGGGCGATGTCAACCAGCGCGCCGTCGAGGAGTACGACGCGGAGAAGACCCGATGCGACGAGTTCACGACCGAGGTCCAGCGCCTCGGGAGCGAGAAGGACGAGCTGGTCGGGCTCGTCGGCGAGATCGAGAAGAAGAAGCGGGAGAGGATCACGGAGGTCGTCGCCCGGGTCAACACGAACTTCCACGACATCTACGGCGAGCTCTCGGCCGGCGGCGAGGGCGAGATCGCGCTCGAGAACCCGGACGACCCGCTCGCCGGCGGCCTCCTCATCAAGGCGCGGCCGGTCGGCAAGACGGTCGCCCGGCTGGAGCAGCTCTCGGGCGGCGAGAAGTCGCTGGCGAGCCTCGCGTTCATCTTCTCGCTCCAGCGCTACGACCCGAGCCCGCTCTACGTGTTCGACGAGGTCGACATGTCGCTCGACGGCCTCAACGCGGAGTACGTCGGCCGCCTGCTCCGGCGCAACGCCGAGCGCGCCCAGTTCGTCGTGATCTCGCTGCGCAAGGTGACCTTGAAGTTCGCCCACCAGCTCTACGGGGTCACGATGCGGGGCGATGGATGCTCCCGCGTCGTCGGGATCCGCCTCGACGAGATCCAGGACGTCGAGAGCCGCGACAGCGCGCGGGCCCCGGAGGGTCCCTCGCCGGTGGAGGCGCGATGACGCTCGACGCGACCGAGCTGCCGTCGGTCGAGGAGCGGCCGTCCGTCCCCCGCGAGACGGCGGAGAAGGTCCTGCGCTACCTCGTCTTCCACCGTTCGCTCCTCGGCGAGAGCGAGGACGGCTCCGCGCTCCTCGAGCGGTATCTCACCCTCGTGGAGAACCTCAAGGACGGCCTCCACGTCGTCATCCCCGATCCGTACCAGAAGGCGACGGCGCTCCTGTTCGAATTGGTGATGGAGGAGGAGTTCGACCCGTGGGAGATCGACCTCGTGAAGTTCACGCAGAGCTACCTCGACCGGGTCCGGGCGGACGGGGCCCTCAACTTCGGGATCGCCGGCCGCCTCGTCTACATGGCCTGGAGCATCCTCTATCTCCAGTCGGAGGCGGTCCTCAAGGTCCGCACGGCGGCCGACGGGACCGCGGAGGTCGCGGCCGACCCCGGCGACGTCCCGGACGACGGCTACCTCCCGCTACTTACGAGCCCCGAGTCGGTCGACGTCACGACCGCGGTCCTCGGGACCGCCGATCCGCCGCCCCTCATCGGCATGGTCCGCCACCCCGAGTCCCGGCCGGTCTCGTTGCTCGAACTGGTCCGGGCGTTCGGCGAGGCGGAGGCGGGGGCCCGGCGCGCGATCCAGATCCAGGAGCTGCGCGAGCGGCTCCGCGAGGAGCAGCGGGCCCCGCCCGAGGTCCTCGTGCACGGCGACATCCCCGAGCTCGACCTCGTCGACACCTGGGAGGAGGCCCGACGCCACCCGGTCGGCGAGCCGTTCCCGTTCCTCGATCTGTGGAACCCTCTCTCGGGCCGGGACCGCCTGGTCGCGATCTTCCTCGCGGCCCTGTTCCTCGCCCGCGAGCGCTCGATCGAGCTGCGCCAAGACGAGCTAGGGGTATCGCCCGTGCTCGTCGTGCGGACGGCCGAGGCCCGGGCCGCGGTCGCCCCGGAGGCCTGACCGATGCCGTCGAAGCTCGACGACCTCGTGCTCCGGGTCGAGGCGATCCTGTTCGCCGCCGGAAAGCCCCTCTCGGTGAAGGAGCTCTCGGCCGCGCTCGAGATCGACGACCACCGGCCCGTCCAGCGGGCCGTCCGGACCCTCGAGGAGACGTACGCCCACCGCCAGTCTGCACTGGAGGTGCGCCGGGTCGGCGACCGCTACGCGCTCCAGCTCGAGGAGCGCTACGTCCCGGGCGTGCACGCAGTGACGCCGGTCGAGATGGCCCCCCGCACGCTGAAGGCGCTCACGCTCGTCGCCTACCACCAGCCGATCCTGCAGAGCGTCCTCGTCCGAATGCTCGGCGAGGTCACCTACGAGGAGGTCCAGCACCTGCGTGCGCTGGGCCTCGTCCGCACCGAGCCGAAGGGCTCGACGCTCGAGCTCACGACCACCCGTCGCTTCGCGGAGTACTTCGGCATCCCATCGGGCCGCACCGAGGAGATCCGGCGCTTCCTCGAGCAGAAGCTGGGCGTCGCGGCGCCGGCGGCCCCGGCAGGAGCATCTCCGCCACCCGCCCCGGACGGATCCGGAGATGGCGAAGGGGCCGCTCCGGCCACGAAACCCGAGGCGCCGGCACCGGCGGTCGCACCCCCGCCCGCGTAGAGCCCCCGGCGAGCGGGAAGGCCACGCCCCGAGTATCCGTCGGGTCGTCGACGGAAGCGCCGCGACGTTCAGGGCAACCGTTTAGTCCGCTCGCCCCTCCTCGGCCGCGATGGGCGATGCGGCGGCGCCCGAACGCGGGAAGTGCATCTTCTGCGATATCGCCGCGCACGCCGCCCCCGCGTACGTCGTCTACGAGGATGACTCCACGATGGCGTTCCTCGACCTGTTCCCGTTCACCCGGGGTCACACGCTGGTGATCCCCCGACGCCACGGCGCTCGGCTGACGGACATCCCGTTCGAGGACCAGACCCGCCTCGTGCGGACGCTGGACGAGATCTGCCGGCGGGCGGAGCGGTTGACCTCCGACTACAACGTAGCCCTCAACGCCGGGCCGCACGCCGGCCAGATCGTGTTCCACGTCCACTTCCACGTCATCCCGCGCTACGGAGGGACGAACCCGTTCCACGCCTCCACCCGCACGCGCTTGGCCGAGGGCGATGCGCGGGAGCTCGCGCGGGAGCTCTCGCGCCCGTAGACGGGATGGCGACGGGTCCGCGCCCGCCCGCGGTGGCCGGGCAGTTCTATCCGGCCGACGCCGCCGACCTCGCCCGGGCAATCGAGGCGTGCTTCACCGACGCCCGCGGCCCGGGCGAGCTCCCCGTCCGGCACCGCTCGACCGAGCGGCGGATCGCCGCCGCGATCGTTCCGCATGCCGGCTACCTGTACTCCGGCGCCATCGCGGCGCACGTCTACGCCCGCGTCGCGGCGGAGCGACCCCCGCGGGCGGTGCTGATCCTCGGCGTGGATCACCACGGGCTGAGCCGGGGAGCTTCGCTCTCCGCCCGGCCCTGGCTCACGCCGATCGGCCCGACCGCCGTCGACCCCGGCCTCGTCCGGGCCCTCGCGAGCCCTCCGGTCGCGGTCGACGAGGCCGCCCACGCGCGGGAGCATTCGATCGAGGTCCAGCTGCCGTTCCTCGAGTACGTGGTTCCCCAGCCGCGGTTCGTCGCCCTCGAGGTCGGCTTCGGCCCGTTCGAGTTCCTCGAGCGCGTCGCCGGGGTCGTTCGCCGGGCCGTCGCCGGCGACGACCTCCTCCTCCTCGCCTCGACCGACCTCTCCCACTACGTCGCGCCGTCGACCGCGGAGCGTCTCGACCGGCTCGCGATCGACGCGATCCTGGACGCGGACGCACGTCGTCTCTACGACACGGTCGCCGAGCACGAGATCTCGATGTGCGGGATCGCGCCGACGACCGTGCTGCTCGCCGCGCTGGCGGGCGAGTCGCTGGTCCCGAAGCTCCTTCGGTGGGGGCATTCGGGCGAGGTGGAGCCGTCGGCCCGGGTGGTCGGCTACGCGGCGATCACCC
The DNA here is from genome assembly GCA_030041075.1 of Thermoplasmata archaeon. Classification (GTDB taxonomy): domain Archaea; phylum Thermoplasmatota; class Thermoplasmata; order Lutacidiplasmatales; family UBA184; genus Lutacidiplasma. Next base: position 16,402 of record JASHOP010000008.1, read on the forward strand.
TCGAGCGCGCGGTGGATTCCCAACGTCGGGTTAAATAGCGCGCTCGGCTCGGCGGGCCCGCGCCGATGATTCTCTCGGACCGGGCGATCCTCGCCGCGATGACGGACGGAAGGATCGTGGTGCGCCCGTTCCGTCCGGACTGCCTCGGGACGAACTCGTACGACGTGCACCTCGGCCCCTACCTGATGGTCTACCGCGACGGAGCGCTCGACGCCCGCCGGGCGAATCCGGTCCGCGAGTTCCGGATCCCACCGGACGGCTTCGTCCTCGTCCCCGGCCAGCTCTATCTCGGGGTCACGGCGGAGTACACCGAGACCCACGGCTACGTGCCGTTCCTCGAGGGGAAGTCGAGCGTCGGACGGCTCGGCATCGACATCCACTCCACGGCCGGCAAGGGCGACGAAGGGTTCTGCAACCACTGGACGCTCGAGATGAGCGTGAAGCTACCCGTGCGGATCTACGCGGGGATGCCGGTCGGCCAACTGATCTACTTCGAGATCTCGGGCCCGGTCGGGAAGAGCTACTCGGCCAAGCGCTCCGCGAAGTACCGACGCGTCTCTCCCCATCCGATCCCGTCGAGGATGCAGCTCAACTTCGCCCCGCGCCCCCGCCGCCGCTGAGGGCGGAATGCCCATGGCCCGGAAGGCGAACGGGGATCCGCGGCGGGTGCCGACGCTCCATCCCCCGTTCCGGACCCGCCGGCTGGAGCTCCGCTGGCCGTCGGCCCGGCTCAACGAGCAGGTCGTCCGCCTCCTCAACGATCCGGTCGTGACGCGGTGGACCCTGCGCATCCCGAGCCCGTACACCGCCCGGGACGCGGCCGAGTTCGTCCGACGGGCCCGCGCCCACCGTCGGAGCGGCCGCATCCTGTCGTTCCAGATCGTCCGCCGCCGGGACGGGGCGCTTCTGGGAGGCGCCGGGATCCACGGGATCGACCGTTCGAACGGGATCGGGGAGATCGGCTACCTGATCGGGCGCCCGTATCGGGGTAGGGGGTACGCGACCGAGGCGGTCGGCGCGCTCGTGCGCGTCGCGTTCGGCCCCCTCGGGCTTCACCGGGTCGAAGCGCGCGTCTTTCCCGGGAACTCGCGGTCCGAGCGCGTCCTGCGAAAGCAGGGATTCCGCCGCGAGGGACGCCTCCGGGAACCCGTGCGCAAGGGCGGACGGTCGGTCGACGTGATCGTCTACGGCCGGCTCCGTTCCGACCGGGCGCCGGTCCGGCGAAGGCGTTCCGCGTCGGCGGGGCCCGGGTCGGCCGCCCGGACAAGGTAGAACGCGGGACGACCGGGACGGGCCCGCTCCCTTCGCCCGAGGGGATCGTGGGGGCCGGATTCGCTCTCGGGGTAGACCGCGACCGAGCGGAACCCGAACCGTCGGACGAGGTACCCCTCGGCCGAGCGGAGGGCCTCCCCCTCGCTCACGGCCGAAGCCGGGGGCTCGGACCGGACGAGCGGGGCGACACGCTCGACGTAGCGCGGGATCTCCGCGCGGCTCGCCGAGAGCTCCGCGTGCTCGCGCGCCCGCTCCATCACCGAGCGCACGGAGGGGACCTCGCCCCGATCGGCGGACTCGCGCAGCCACCGCTCGACCGTCGTCTTCCACGGCGCGGCGACGTAGAACGCCACCGCGTCGGGCGGCGGCTCGCCGCGCTCGATCGACGGGGCGAGGACCGCCCGCAAGTCGTCCTCGACGCGCGCGAGGAACTCCTCCCGCGACTCCGCTTCCGGCGAGGACGGGAAGTCGTCCTCGGCGGGAAACGGGGCCACGGCGACGAGGCCGGGGAACCGCCCCTCGCCCAGCTCCTCGGCGAGGTGGGGCGCGACCGGCGCGAGGAGCCGGATCCAGGCCGCTACCAGGCGATCGGTCGCGCCGCCGGGAGCGCCGCCGCGGGCGTAGTAGCGCCGCAGGAGGGCGGGGATCTCCACGCTCGCGGCCTGGGACGCGGAGCGAAGGTCCGCGGCGAGGTACGCCGTGCGGACCCGCCCGACGAGCCGGTGCATGACCGAGTCGAGCCACCGGTCGAGCTCGGGGGGTCCCGCGCCGTCGCCCGTCGCCCCGCGCGCGAGACGCTCGACCTCGCGGAGCCGGTCGGCCGAGGCGCGGACGGCGTCCGAGTCCCACGCGAGGTCCTGGGAGGCGGAGGCGGCCGAGCAGTAGTACAGGCGCAGCGCGTCCGCCCCCCACTCGTCGATCGCCGCGTCGACCGACGGGACCCGACCTCCCTTCGCCCCGATCTCCTTCTTCGAGAGCTTGTCCCCCGACGCGCCGGTGATCCAGGCGTGCACGAAGATCCCCCGGGGCTGGAGCTCGGGCGGGAGGAGGCGCGCGTGGGTGTAGAGGAAGACGGGGAAGTGCACCCGCTTGTGCTCCTTTCCGCCGACGTTGAGATCGAGCGGGTACCAGTAGAGGAACTCGTCGCGGACCTCGTCGAGGACCGCGCGCTCGACGCTCGGCTCCCCCGGACCCCGTCCGAGGAAGACGTAGTCGAAGAACGCGTCGGTGAGCTGGACGGGCGTGAGGCGCCCCGCGGTCACGAAGCGCCGGACGACGAAGTACGCCATGTAGAACGTCGAGTCGGCGATCGGCTCGATCGTCCACGCGGGATCGAGCGGGAACGGCGAGCCGAGCCAGCGGCCGTGCCGGGCGCACGGACGGTCGCCGAACCAGTCGAAGATCCCCTCGAGCTCCTGGGCGTAGTCGGCCGGCCACGTCGTCAGGCCCTCCGCGAGCCGGCGGGTCTCCGCCTTCCACGCGGGATCGCCGTAATGGAGGAACCACTGGTCGGGGACCCTGCGGATCACCACCGAGTGCCCGTTGCGGCAGACCACGGGCTTCGAGAACTCCCGGAGCGGGAAGCTCGAGCCCGCCGCCACCAGCTCCGCGGCGACCTGGTCCCGCGCGTCGCGCACCAGGATCCCCTCGAGCTCGGGGATCGACATCCGTCCCCGGACGTACTCGAGACGGTACAGCCGTTCGGTCGCCGCGTCGACCTTCCCGCGCTCGCCGAGGCCCTTCGCGCCCACCGCCCGGAGCGCCCGCTCGGCCGGAGTTCCGTGACCGTGGAGCAGCTCGATCTCCGAGCTGGCGAGCGCGGATCCTGCCGGGATCTCGATGAGGACCCTCGGGGAGCCGATCCTCGACCGCAGGCGGTCGGGAAGCTCCGCGAGCGCCGCGGCGTCGGCCGGCGCGTGGGCCGGGACGCTCATCACGACCCCCGTGCCGACGTGGGGATCGACGAGCGCGCTCTCCACCACCGGCACGCGGTCCTCGCGCCGCGGTACCTTCGCGTCGAGGCCGACCACCTCCGACGCCGGGACGGTGTGGCCGACGCGACCCCCGTGCTGCTCGACGAGACGCTCGGCCGCGGCCGGGGCGACCAGGTACGACCGCTCGCCGTGATGCCAGACGGCCAGCGTACCGCCGACCGCGACCCAGACGTTCGTCACCCCGTAGACCGTCTCCGGTCGCAGTGTGGCCGCGAGGAGGATCCTTCCGTCGTCGAGCGCGAACGGAACGGTCGAGTACGTCACGACCTCCGCATCGCCCCCCGACGCGAGGTCGGTCTCCGCCGCGTCGACGGCGACGGGTCCGCAGACCGGGCAGACGGACGCGAAGTGCGTGCCCTGGACCAGGGCGCCGCGCTCGTGGAGGGTGCGGAACTGCCACCGGACGAATGCCCGGTAGTCGTCGTCGATCGTTGTCAGGTACGACGTGGGATCGATGAGGACGCCGATCGACGCGAGCACGGGCGGATACGTCGACCCCAGGAAGCGGGCCGCCGCCTCGGGGTCCTCGAGGCGGGCCCAGTCGCTCGGGGGCACGCGCGCCTCCTCGAGCGATCGGAGCGTCGTCGGGTCGCGGTCGCGGATCTTCTGGGACCAGGCGACGGCCGGCAGGCCCGACGCGTGCACGCCGAACGGAAAGAACACCTGCTCGCCGAGCATCCGGTGGAACCGGTGGAGGGCGTCGGCGAACGCGTAGCCCCTCAGGTGCCCGACGTGGAGGAAGCCGCTCGTTCCGGGGTAGGCGTTCAGCGCGTAGAACTTTCGCTTTCCGGCCCGGCGCTCCCCGGTCGCGAGACCCGCGCGGAGCCACGCCTGTTGCCAGTGCGCCGCGCGACCCCGGTCCATCGGGCGCCTTCGAGAGGCGGGCCGTATTTGAGCGGTCGCGCGGACGCCGCTCCGCACCACGAGGAGGCGGAGGCGGACGACGCCGGACCGTCGACGACTTCCCGCCGTCGGTGCCCCGGCGGGGCGCGAAGCGCCTATAGCCCGCCGTCCCGGTATCGACGGCCGTGCGGATCATCGAGGTGTTCCACTCGGTCCAGGGCGAGGGGCCGTTCACCGGACTCCGCACCTCGTTCGTGCGGACCGCGCGATGCAACCTCCGATGCTCGTGGTGCGACACGACCTACTCGTTCGGCCCTGGCCGGGAGCGCTCGATCGCGTCCCTGCTCGCGGAGATCGCCCGGCACCGCACGCGGAACGTTTGCCTGACGGGAGGCGAGCCGCTCCTGCAGAGAGAGTCGCTCGCCCTCGTCCAACGGCTCTCGGACCGGGGGCTCACGACGGTCATCGAGACGGGAGGCTCGCTCGACGTCGCGCCGTTCCTCGGGGTCCCCCGAGTCGTGCTCAGCGTGGACGTAAAATGCCCGTCGTCGAAGATGGAGGGGAGGAATCGCTGGTCGAACCTTCCGCGGCTCCGGGCGAGGGACGCGATCAAGTTCGTCATCGCCGACCGCCGCGACTACCTCTACGCGAGGCGGGTGCTCCGAAAGTACGGGGGCGGGGCTACCGTCGTCTTCCAGCCGGTGTGGGGAACCGACGCCGGCAGGCTCGCCGACTGGGTCCTCCGCGACCGTCTCGACGTGCGGGTGATGGTCCAGGAACACAAGGTCCTGTGGGGCGACGTTCCCGGGCGCTAGTCCGTCGCCCGCCAGCGTAAAGAGGCCGGGTCCCTCGTTTCCCCTCTCGGGACATGGCGGAGAGCTTGGCCGGGGTGCCCACCCCCCGGGCGGCGGCCGACTCGCCGTTCGGGAAGGCGAAGGGGATGGTCTTCCCGAGGACGGTGCTCGTGGGCCACGGCGTGATCGAGGAGATCGCGACGACCTGCCGTCAGTTCGACTTCCCCACCCGGGGGGCGGTGATCACGGGGCCCCTGACGGCCGAGCTCGCGGGGAACCGGGCGAGTGAGATCCTGAACTCGGACGGCTTCAGGGTCTCCACGATCGTGGCCCACGAGGCGACGGTCGCGGAGGTCGACCGCGTGGCCGGCGAGGTGCGTTCCGCCGAGGCCCGCTTCCTCGTCGGGGCGGGGGGCGGGAGCAAGATCGACATCACGAAGGTCGTCGCGGCGCGCCTCCGCATCCCGTTCCTCAGCCTGCCGACGTCCGCCGCGCACGATGGGATCTCGTCCCCCCGGGCGTCGCTCCACGGCGCCGAGAGCGTGACCAGCCTCGCCGCGGCGGTCCCGATCGGCGTCATCGCCGACACCGCGGTCCTGGTCCAGGCCCCGTTCCGGCTGCTCGCCTCGGGGTGCGCCGATGTGATCTCGAACGTCACCGCAATCCTCGACTGGCGCCTCGCCGTGCGGCTCCGGAGCGAGGAGTACTCGAGCACCGCCGCGACGTTGAGCGAGTACGCCGCCCAGGAGGTGATCGACCACGCGAGCTCGATCAAGTCGAACCTCGAGGAGTCGGTCTGGATCGCGATCCGGCCGATCCTCGTCGCCGGGATCTCGATGAGCGTCGCCGGCTCGTCCCGGCCCTGCTCGGGATCGGAGCACCTGTTCAGCCACGCCCTCGACCGGACCGCCGAGCACCCGAGCCTGCACGGGGAGCAGTGCGGCGTCGGGGCGGTGATGATGATGTACCTCCACGGCGGGGACTGGCGGCGCCTCAAGAACGCGCTCGTGACGATCGGAGCCCCGACGACCGCGCGCGAGCTCGGGGTCACGAAGGAGGAGGTCGTCCGGGCGCTCGTGATGGCACAATCGATCCGGCCTGACCGCTACACGATCCTGGGCGACGGGGGGCTTCCGCGCGACGCGGCGGAGCGGCTCGCGTCCGTCACGGGGGTCATCGACTGAGATGCCCGAGATCACGCTCCTCGGGATCGCCGAGGCCCGCGAGGGGTTCGAGTTCGTCTACCAGGGCGGCGCGCCGGTCTGCCGCACCTGCCCGTTCCGGCACGCGTGCCTGACGCTCGACCCGGGCCGGCGCTACGCGGTGACGAAGGTACGGGATGTCACCCATCCGTGCGCGCTCCAGGAGACGGACGCCCACGTGGTCGAGGTGAAGCCGGTCGCCCGCTCCCTGGTCGTCGAGGCGCGCAGCGGGATCGTCGGGAGCCAGGTCGACGTGGGGCGCTACCCGTGCCGGCGACTGGACTGCCCGAACTGGCGGATCTGCGCCGGCCCCGACGTCCCCGCGAAGCAGCGGTTCCGCATCGAGCGCATCGATCCGGAGCCGGCGGAGTGTCGGATCGGCCGGACGCTGAAGCGGGTCGACGCGGTCTGAGCCGGGCGCCCGAGCTTCCCGCGCGCGCCGACGTCGCGGTCGGGGACGATCCGCTCCCCGATGCGGAACGCCGCGCCCGCTCCGCGTCACGGGCCCGGACCGGAGCGGCCGACCGCGCACCGGTCCCGGAGCCGGGCTCCCCGTCCGCGGTCGCGTTGCCCGTGCGACGCGCCTCGCGGGAGGACCCCTGCGCGGCGCATCCGAGGTCGGCCGGACGGTCAGACCATGCCCGCCCGCGACAGGACGCTGAGCGCCTCCACCGTCGCCCAGCGGCTCGGCTCGCCCGGCGGCTCGAGGCGCAACGGCCAAACGGGTCCTTCGTCGAACACGTACCCCCCGTGCCGTGGATCGAGGTCCGGGTGGTCCGCATCGATGGCCCACGTCCCGTCCCGTCGACGCTTACGGAGGAGCCATCGAAGCGCGGGCCGAAGCCGAGGATCCGACGCATACCCGAGACGGGTCAGGATCCCCAGCCCGACGAGCAGGTCGTAGTAGTAGTGAGTCGGGTAGTGGATCCGGAACCACGGAGGGTAGCGGACCCTGCCTTCGTTCATCAACCGACGGCTGAGGTAGAACTCCGCCCCGCGCTCGATCGATCCGCGGACCGAATCGTCGCGACGGTCCTCGGGGACTTCGGCCAGGCCGGCCAGTCCCTCCCAGCAATCCAACGACCCGGTTCGTGAGGACCAGCAGTACCAGCCCCCGTCCGCCTTTTGGGTCCGAACGATCCAGGCAATGGACCGGCGGACGACGCGATGGTCGAGGTATCCGTACCGGATCAAGGTCCGGACCGCGTTTCCGATGAGGCAGATCTCGGAGCCGGGTCCTCCGAGAAGGTCCGAGCCGCGCTCGGTCCAGCGGCGCATGATCAGTTCGGAGGTGCGCCGGATCCGGGGATCGGTGCGCGTCATGCCGAGATCGGCCAAGAGGAGGAAGCGCCAGTACGTCGAGATGTACTTGGGCCGGTAGAGTTCCGGGTCCGAGGAACCCGGGGTGGCCCAACGCCCGTCCGGGAACTGGAGGTCGAGAATCCCCGCCGCCCAGCCGGTGCGACCGATCGCCTTCCGGGCGGCGCGTACCCGAGGGTCGTGGGCGGGTCGGCGGTCCACCTCGGTCCAGAACCGCCAGCGGACGGACGGGTCCGACGCTCTTCCCGTGAGCCATCTCCGGGTCTGGCGGGACACCGGCATGGTCGGACGAAATGCCGGCGCGGCCATTAGTCCTGGGGCGGGGCCGGGTCCCGCGCGGGGTCTGTGAAACCGGCCCAGGGGCGGGTCCCCGGACGGGGGGCGAACTTTGGAGGACGCTCGAAGGACTCGCGTGCGTCTCCCCATCGTACCGCCACGGCGAGAGGCCCGCCGGCCCGGGGAGCGAGGGTCGCACCGTAGAGGCCGTGACCTCCCCGGAGCGGGACGGGGAAACGGTGGACGGCGCTGGCGAGACGGGAGCCGGGACGGTCGCGCTCTGCGTTCGAAGCCCTGATCCCGGACCCGCCGGCGCGACGCATCCCCACCGGTGGCGACTCGGGACCCCAAGCACGAGGATCTCCCTCAAGCCGGGATGTCCCGGTGGGGATCGGATCGAGAAGCGTCAAGTTCGCCGCCCGGCCCGGAGCCATCGCAGCGGTCCGAGTCGACGCCGGGCGCAAGCGGACCTTGCCGTAGATCATGGCCGGTCCGGCAGTACCGGGTCCGTCGCCGCGCCGCTCCTTCGGATGCGGTCTCCCTCCTCCCAGCAAGGCCTTGAGGCCCCCGCCTCTGGGTCCACCCCAATGCGGGGCTGTGGGGTAGCTACGGACGTGAGGACGCACCTCCGCCCGCACTACTGGTCCATCCTTCGGGCTTTGGGAGCCCGGGACCCCGATTCAAATTCGGGCAGCCCCATTCCAGCGGAGTCCGCGGCCGCTCCGCAGTCGTCGGGGTGACGGACCCGAGGGCGATGGGAGGCAACGACGCCGCCGGACCGGGACCGGCCACCGGGCCGTCCGAGAGGAGGGACGCCCTCGGCTCGGGTCTTCTTTTCTGCGACAACTGCGGCGCGGAGACGCCGCACCGGCTCCTCCGCGTGAAGCCCACCTCCGGCCCCTCGCCGACCAACGTGGCGGGAACGGCCCGGTGTCGGGTGTGCCGGTGGACCCATCCGTTCACCTCGACCCGGGAGACCCCGGTCGAGGTCGCGATGATCGTCTCGGATCGGGGAAGGTCGGATCGCCGACGCGTTGCGCTGCCGGGACGCCGGGTCGTACGGATCGGGGAGACGGTGACCGAGGCCACGGTCCCGCTGCGGATCACCCGGATCGAGGTGAGCTCCGGGCGGTCGGCTGCGTCGTCCCCGGTTTCCGAGGTCCGGGCGCTCTGGGCGATCCGGGCCGACGAGACGCTCGTTCCGATATCGGTCGTGGACGGCGCGCGAACCTCCTCGCGTCTCCTCCGGGTCCCCCCGTCGGCGCGGCTGGAGATCGGCGCCACCCTCACCCTCGACGGCGATCGTGTCGTGATCGTCGGCCTCCGCGCCCGGGGTCGGACCTGGCGGGTCGTCGGAGATGGGTTCGCGGCGGAGGAGGTCCGGCGGGCCTACGGACGGCGGATGCTGAGGCCCCCCGCCGGAAGAAGGGACTGGAGGACCGACCGGGGGACCCCGGTGTCGCGCACGAGCTCGACCTCCGCGGCGGCCCGGTCCCGCTCCGCGCCGGGCGTGAGGAGGAACGCCACCTTCCCCCGCGCGGCGACCGCGCCGGGCGGCGCGGTGACCCACCGCTCTACGCCCTCGTAGACGACCGGGCCGAGCGCCAGCTCGAGCGGCAGGTCGCGCACGAAGTGCTTCGCGCCCCGGATGACGAACGCGCCGCGGGCCACGAACTCCCCCGAGACCGCGGACTTCGACACCTGATCGGGCGTGGCCCAGAACGCGGAGGCGGACGCCAGGCCGGCCCGCCACGCCTTCGAGAAGGCGACCGCCCATTGGGCCGCCTCGCGGAGCGTCACCTCCGTCACGGCCGCGGGCGGCGCGGGACGCTTGACCACGACGCTTGCCGCGCCCTGCAGGTCCGCGTGGACGTACAGATCGCCGTCCTTGAGGTTGCGTCGAACGAGCGCGTCGTTCGAGGCCGCGTCGCGCCCGGCGACGACGATCGCCCCCTCCGAGCTCACGAACCATCGATGACGCTCGAACCAGCGCCGTCTCGCCTCCGGGCGGGCGGGGGACCGTCGTGCGGGGGAGACCACCGTCCTCGGCTCCGCGAGTCGGCGCTCGGTCTCCTCGAGCGCCGCGGCCGCGCCGTCGAGCTTCTCCGCGAGCCGCTTCGACTCCTCGAAGAGGAGCTGGGCGCTCTTCCGTGCGGTCGGCTCGACGGCGATCGCCACCGGCCGCCCCCCGAGGTCGACCACGACGCTTCGCGGCCGAGGGTCGGCCGACGCCGCGGTCGCGAGGGCGGACTCGACTTCCGCGTAGTGCGCGAGCACGGCCTCCGCGTCCTCTCGCCGGTCCCGGACCCCCCGCTCGAGCTCCTCGACCGCCGCGCGCTGGCGCTCGACGAGACGGGCCAGCTGCCGTTGCGCTTCGAGGGCCGCGGACTCCGCCGGGTCCGAGACCGACGGAACGACCGTCCGGAAGTACTCCGCGGCCGCTTCCGAGAACGTGGGACGCTCGACCTCCTCCGCGCCCGCGACCCCGAGCCACCGGTGCGAGCGATACGGGGTCGCGTCCAGGAGGACGTCCCCGCGGCGAACCAGGTATCCCCGGGGTCGGTCCCCCACCTCCGCGGCGAGCGCGGCCAGGACCGCGTTGAGACGCGGGGAGACCTCCGCAGCCGACGACGGCGCGGGCTCGCTCCCGCGGAGGCCGCCGCGGGCGATCACCTCCTCCGCGACCGGCCCGCCGAGACCGAGGCGGGCCGCGAGCGTGCTCGCGAGGTCGGTTCTCGAGCGCTCGAGTTCAACGAGGATCCCGGCCGGACCGATCGTCCACGGATCGGCTCGCGAGGGCGGCCGCGAGTACGGTGCGCCCGCGCGGACGTCGCGGTGAGCCCATCGCCGCGGCCGCAAGGCGACCAGGATCCGATCGTCGCGGGCGAGGATGAGGTTCCCAGCGCCGAACAGCTCGAGCGCGAGGACGAGCCGTCCGGCCCCGGCCGCGTGGGCGAACTCGAGTTCCAGGTACCGCTCGGCCCCCGGCTCGGCGACGCCCGAAAGGACCGCGCCGGTGAGGATCCGCCGGATCTCCCGGGCGACGGGCGAGAGCTCGTCGGCGTGGAGCTCGCCGGGGGGAACGAGGGCCGCGTAGCGGCCCGGGACCAGTACCAGCTCGTGCCGTCCCGTGCCGCTGCCTCGGAGAACGAGCGACCAGCCCCCCTCGGCCCGATCGAACGCCTTGTCGAGGCGGACGCGTCCGAGCGATCGCAGCTCGTGGACGAGCGCGAGGGTGTCGAGGGCGGTGAATCGGTCCTTCGGGGCGGGGTCGGACGGCATCGGGTCGGGGCGGCGTTCCGGACGGCGCGACCCGACGCCACGGCTTAAGGGTTCGGCGCGGTGGGCCCACCGTGGCTCCGGAACCTCCGGACACCGTCCAAGCCAAGCGACGGCGCACCGCCGAGTTCGTCGACCGGGTCGTGGTTCCCGCCGCCGGCTCGATCGATCGGGAGGACCGCATCCCCGCGGCGATCGTTCGGGAGCTCGCCGACGAACGGTACTTCGGACTCGGGATCCCGACGGAATGGGGCGGGACCGGCGAGACCGCGCGCGCGACGGTCGCGGTGCTCGAGGAGCTCGCGCGAGGGAGCGCCGCGATCGCGGTGCTGGTCGCGGTCCACGCGTCGGTCTGCGCGATACCGATCGTCGACTGGGGGACCGACCTCCAGAAGGAGCAGTACCTGCGATCGCTCGCCCGCGGCGAGCGCCTGGGTGGATTCGGCCTGACCGAGCCCGGAACGGGCTCGGATGCCGCGGGGTTGCGGACGCGGTATGCGCGGGAGTCGGACGGGTTCGTGCTCCGCGGCGCGAAGATGTTCATCTCGAACGCCGTGAGCGCCGGGGTCGTCCTCGTGTTTGCGACCCGGGACCCGGCGCTCGGGCATCGCGGCATCTCGGCGTTCCTGGTCCCGGCGGGGACCCCCGGCTTCTCGGTCGCCCAGCGGCTCGACAAGCTGGGGCTGCGGGGTAGCGAGACGACCGAGCTGGTCCTGGACGGAGTCCGGCTCGGCCCGGACGCCCTCCTCGGACCGGAAGGCGACGGCCTCAAGGTCGCGTTCCGGGGACTGGCCGGCGGGAGGGTCGGGATCGCCGCATGCGCGCTCGGGGTGGCCCAGGCCGCGTTCGACGCGATGCGGGAGAACGTGCGCCGCGCCGACGCGAACTGGAAGCGGTCGCTGCTCGCCCGCGCCTACGCCGACCTCCTAGGCGCCCGGGCCCTCGTGGAGCGGGCGGCCGGGCGCAAGGACCGAGGCCTGGCGTACGCCGCCGATGCCTCGGTGGCGAAGCTCGTCGCGTCGCGCGCGGCGTTCTCGATCGCCAACGCGGGCGTCGACGTGGCGGGCGAGGACGGCACGCGGGCGGGGGCCGCCGCGGAGCGTCTCCTCCGGGATGCCCGGGTCTTCCCGCTGGTCGAGGGGACGACGGAGATCCAGGAGCTCATCCTCGCGCGCAGCCTGCTCGGTTCCGGGAACGAACCAACCGTCTAGTAGGTACGGGAACTCGTCCGGACCGATGCCGTCCCGGTCGTCCGGTCGCCCGCGGCGCCCCGCCGCGTTGCCGGAACCGGCGGAGCCCGTCCCGCTCGAGGCGACCGCTCTCGACCCCGCGGTCCGCGCGATCCTCGCGAACGACGGGATCTCCCGGCTCTACCCCCCCCAGGCGACCGCGCTCGGACCCGTCCTCGCCGGGGAGAGCGTCGTCCTCGCCTGCCCGACGGCGAGCGGGAAGTCGCTGGTCGCCTACCTGGCGCTCCTCCGGGCGGCGCGCGCCGGCCGTACCGCCCTCTACCTCGTCCCGCTGCGCGCGCTCGCCTCGGAGAAGGCCGAGGAGCTCGAGCGGTTCTCGGAGCTCGGCCTCAAGGTCGGGATCTCGATCGGCGACTTCGACCTTCCCGCGGAGCGGCTCGAGAAGCTCGACGCCCTGGTCGCGACCAGCGAGAAGGCCGACGGCCTGCTCCGGCGACGCTCCCCGTGGCTCGACCGGCTCGGCGTCGTGGTCGCGGACGAGGTCCATCTCCTGCGCGACCCCGAGCGGGGCCCGACCCTCGAGGTCAGCCTGACCCGGCTCCGCCGGTCCTACCCCGGGCTCCAGGTCGTCGCGCTCTCCGCCACCGTCGGCAACTCGGAGGAGCTCGCGGCGTGGCTCGGGGCGCGCCACATCGCGAGCTCGTTCCGTCCGGTCCCGCTCAAGCTCGGGGTCTACCACGACGGCACGATCACGTTCACCGACCTCTCGACCCGGGCGATCCCGCCCCCGGGCGACCCGGTCCCGAGGCTGGTCCGTACGGTCATCGAGGAGGGGGGCCAGGCGCTCGTCTTCGTCAACACGCGCCGGGCGAGCGAGCAGGTCGCCCGCTCGCTGACCGGCACGGTCCACCGGCTGCTCGGCGACGACGAGCGGGCGCGGGCCCGGGCCGCCGCCCAGGAGCTCGCGGTGATCTCGGAGGAGGACACCGAGGGGGTCCGTCGCCTGGGCGGGCTCCTCCCCTACGGCGTCGCGTTCCACAACGCGTCGCTCACGAACTCGGAGCGACGGATCGTCGAGCGGGCGTTCCGGGACCGCGCGCTCAAGGTTCTGGTCGCGACCCCGACGCTGGCGGCGGGTATCAACCTGCCCGCGCGCCGGGTGATCGTCCGGGACACGAGCCGCTACGACGACCGGATCGGGATGCAGGCTCCGATCTCCGCGCTCGAGGTGCACCAGATGCTCGGCCGGGCCGGCCGCCCGAGGTTCGATCCCGTCGGGGAGGCGCTGCTGCTCGCCCGCGGCCCGGAGGAGGAGGAGGAGCTCCTCGACGGGTACCTCGCCGCGGGACCCGAACCGATCGTGAGCCGCCTCGCGTCGGAGCCGGCGCTTCGGATGCACGTCCTCGCGCTGGTCGCGAGCGGGGCCGTATCGACCGACGCCGACCTCAAGGCGTTCTTCGCGGCGACGTTCTACGGCCATACCCTCCCCCTCCCGGACCTCGCCGCGAACATCGCGACCGTGCGGGCGTTCCTCGAGGCGAACGACCTCCTGGTCCGGGGCTCTCCGCTCCGGGCGACGCGCTTCGGTGAGCTGACGAGCCAACTGTACCTCGACCCGCTGAGCGCCCTCGTCCTGCGGGAGGTCCTCGAGAAGGCGCCGATCGGTGTGGCGGAGTTCCCGCTCCTCGCCGCCGTCGCGGCGACCCCGGACCTGCCTCCCCTCTTCCTCCGGCGCGGGGAGGAGGCCGACATGCGGTCGCGGCTCGCGACGGAGGCGGAGGAGCTCCTGGTGAAGCCCGAGACGCCGCCGCTCGACCTCGACGTCGAATCGTTCCTCGCGACCCTCAAGACGGCCTCGGTGCTGGAGGCGTGGATCGCGGAGACCCCGATCGTCGAGATCACCGAGCGGTTCGGGATCGGAGCGGGGGACCTGCGCACCAAGGTCGAGGACGCCGACTGGCTCCTGTTCGCGACCGGGCGGCTGGCGACCGCGTTCCAGCGTCGCGTCGCTCGTCCGGTCGACGACCTGTCGCTCCGGGTGCGCTACGGGGTGAAGGAGGAGCTGCTCGACCTCGTGCGCCTTCGCGGCATCGGCCGGGCCCGGGCGCGCCGGCTCTACCGGGCCGGGTTCGCCGACCGAGAGTCGCTCCGCGCCGCTCCCCTCGAGCGGATCGAGCGGGCGCTCGGGTCGAGCCGACTCGCCGAGATGGTCGCGTCCCAGCTCATCCGGAAGGACGCCACGGGCCCCCGGCCGGAGCCGACGGCGCCTCCGTCAGACCCGCCGCCAACGGGTCGGACCCGCCGCCGGCTCGAGGAGTTCCACTCCGATACGGGGCCGTGACCCACTCGTCGATCGGGGTCAGCACCCGAACGATCGAGCGGGTCCCGCCGACGCCGCCGGTCCGGATCTCCCGCCGGACGTACCCCGCCCGCTCGAGCCGGACGATGCGCCGCCAGAGCGTCGTCGTCGGGAGGGGGCGAATTCCCTCGCCGCGGGCGAGCTCCGCCTCGAGGCGCTTCACCTCGCCGAGAGGCGCGGCGACCCCTCCGCTCGCGGTGCCGATCGCACGGACGATCCGCGGCTCGACCGCGACCCCCTCGAGGGGGCGGAGCGGGCCCGGGAGTCCCAACGGGGAGCGCGGATGGCCCACCAGCTCGCGACGCAGGACGTCCACAGCCCGTCGCGCCCCGCCGCCGTCCGCAACCGCTCGCTCGACGACCGCGGCGACCAGGGACGTCGGGGGCGCTCGTCCGAGCGCTCGCTCCGCGCGATCGCGGACGATCGCCCGGAGGTAGGAGCCGGGGTACGGCCCGAGCTCCACGAACGGCCGGACCGCCATGCTCGTCTCGACCTCGGCGACCGCGGTCGAGAGACCTTCGCACGAGCCGGCGAGGATCGTCCAGAGCGGGGGCAGACCGGACTCGCCCTCCGGGAGGAAACGATCCGGGCTCGCGAACGCCCGAAGGATCGGCGCGAGGTCGGGTCCCCCGACGTCCACGTCGTCGAGTACGACCACCGTCGGGCGTCGATCCCGTCGCAGGCGCCGCAGCACGCCCGCGATCACCTCGGCCGCCGGGAACCCGCGACCGTCGAACCCTTCGTCGAACCGCCTCAGGAGCGACGTCGCCACGCCGTGCGTGCCCCGCTGGACCGCGGTCCGGACCGTCAGGACCCGCGGTGGAGGATCGGCGGACGCCTGGCGCAACCGGTCGACTACCTCGCGGGCGGCCCGGCGGGCCACCGTGGAGGTCCCGCTGCCCGAGGCTCCCGCGACAGCGACGACCCACGGTGGCGGAGCGCGGGGCATCGGGGCGTCGAGCCGCAGGACGACCTCGTTCAGCTCTCGCTCCCGGCCCAGAGCGAGAGGAGGGAGCCAATCGTTTGCGAGCACCTCGGGGTTCGCCATCGCGAGCATCGGCGTAGTATATCTGCGGTGTATAAGAATACTGTTTACCTGATCCACATCGGATGGAACCTGCCCGTGGCGCGCCGAGCCCCGCGGTCCGGGGGCGGGCTCCTTGCCCTCCGATACGGGTCGAGCCGTCTCGGCCGCCCGCTTAAATTCGGCGGCGTCTCGGGGCGCGCGAGGGGAGCTCGGTGGGGTATCGCGTCACGCTGATCCCGGGGGACGGCATCGGCCCCGAGGTCACCGCGGCCGCGCGTCGCGTCGCGGAAGCGACCGGCGTCTCGATCGAGTGGGAAGTCGTCGAGGCGGGCGAGGTGGCGATCCGGGCGCACGGGACCCCGCTGCCGGAGCCCGTCCTCGACTCGATCCGGCGGAACCGGGTCGCGCTCAAGGGACCGATCACGACCCCGATCGGTGGAGGATTCCGTTCGGTGAACGTCGCCCTCCGCCAGCAACTCGACCTGTATGCGTCGGTACGGCCCGCGCGCGCCATCGCCGGCGAGGGGACCCGGTTCCCGGAGACCAACCTGGTGGTGGTCCGGGAGGCGACCGAGGGCCTCTACTCCGGCGTCGAGCACTGGGTCGACCGGGACCATACCGCGGCCGAGACCGTGAACGTCGTGACCCGCAAGGCGTCCGACCGGATCGTCCGGTTCGCCTTCGAGCTCGCGCGCCGCGAGCACCGCCACCGCGTGACGGCCGTCCACAAGGCGAACATCATGAAGACGACGGGCGCGCTGTTCCAGGCGGCGTTCCGCGCCATGGCCCCGGCCTACCCGGACCTCGCGTCCGACGAGCGCCTGATCGACAACATGTGCATGCAGCTCGTCAAGAAGCCGTCGGAGTACGACGTGATCGTCACGACGAACCTGTTCGGCGACATCCTCTCCGACCTGTGCGCGGGGCTCGCGGGCGGCCTCGGGGTCGCGCCCGGGGCGCTCTACGGAGACGGCATCGCCGCCTTCGAACCGGTCCACGGCTCGGCGCCGAAGTACGCCGGCCAGGACCGGGCGGACCCGGTCGCCGAGATCCTGTGCGTCGAGCTGCTCCTGCGCCACCTCGGGGAGAAGGAGGCCGCGGACCGGGTCTTCCGGGCGGTGTGGGAGACGATCGCCGAGAAGAAGGTCGTGACGTACGACCTCGCGCTGCCGGGGTACACCCAGCGTCCCGTCCCGGCCTCCTCCTGCTCCGCGATGGCTCAAGAGATCGCCCGCAAGGTGCCCGAGGTCGACCTCGACGCACCGCTTCCCCGCCCCCCCGCCGCCGTCGCGGCGCCGGGCGACCCCCAGCTCGAGGCCTGAGCGCGACTACTCGCCGATCACCTTGACGACGACCCGCTTCGGACGGCGGCCGTCGAACTCGCCGTAGAAGACCTGCTCCCACGGTCCGAGGTCGAGGTCCCCCGCGGTCACCGGCAGGACCACCTGGAGGCCGAGGAGGAGGTTCTTGAGATGGGCGTCGCCGTTGGTCTCGCCGGTCCGGTGATGCTCGTACTCCCCCGGCGGCGCGAGACGGTCCGCCCACGCCTCGATGTCCCGGTGCAGCCCCGGCTCGTTGTCGTTCACGAAGACGGCCGACGTGATGTGCATCGACGAGACCAGCACCAGGCCCTCGTTCACCCCGCTCTGCCGCACGACCGCCCGCACCCGGTCGGTGATGTTCACCAACTCGCGCGCCCGGGCGGTGCGCATCACGAGGTACTCGGTCCGGCTCGCCAACCCCCGCCGGAGTCCCGCGGGTAGTTTTAAGTCTGCGAGGGGCCGGTTCTCCGAAAGTGGTCGGCGCCTCCGATCCCCGGCCGGTCCGCATCGTCCGGTCCGGGCCGGGACGCGCGCGAGCCGCCCGACTCCCGCCCTCGGCTGCCGACGCGGCGACGGCCGGCGGCGGGACTCGCCCCGCCCGGCGCGAGAACCGGGGCGGGACGCGACGCGTCCAGCGTCTCGCGCTGCTGTTCGTCGTGGGGGTCGCGGTTCTGTTCGCGACGCTCGCCCAGTACGCCAGCACGCTGCCCGCCGGAAGGGGCCCGGGCACCGGGCAGGCGGTCGAGGCATTCGCGGGCCTCGGCCTCGCGGTCGCGGCGGGCGGGGTCGTCCTCACGCTGGCCTCGGCCCCGCGGGCCGTGGAGTTCGGGCCGGGCGCCGTCGTCGTGGTCGGACGCTTCGGACGGCGGCACCGGTTCCCCCCGCGCGAGGACCTCTCGGTCCGGTTGCTCCGGCGCTATCCCGCCGGATTCCTCTCCGACTCGGAGGTCGACGCGGTCGAGCTCATGGGCGGCGCCGGGAAGGCGACGTTCTACCTCGAGCGCGGGATCCTCGATCCGACCGAGGCGCGGTCCGACCGGTCGACCTGACCGGTCCCCTCACTCGAGGACGTCCTCGAGCTCGCTCGCCACGAGCGTGAGCAACTGATCGAGCGAGCGGTTCTTGAGCTCCGTGATCCGGCCGGCGTCCGTCTCGAGCCGGGCAAGGAACTCGTCCCCGTCGCGGACGAACGACAGCGAAAGGACGTGCCGTCGGCCGCCCGGAAGCGGGAGCTCGAGCTCGGAGACCTTCACCGACGGGGACGCCGCGGGCTTCGGAGGAGCGGCCGCGGGCTTGCCGGCCGGCTTACCGGACGGCTTCGCGGCCTTCTTGGCCGGGGCCTTCGAGGGGTGGCGCGGCGGCGGGCGGCGGGCGGCGGAGGGCTTCTTGGGAGGAGGTCGAGAACGGCGGGCCGGTCGGCGAGACGAAGCCATTGAGTCGGGCGCACCAAGCCCTCCTATTTATGCGTATGGTAAGCGCGTGTCTCGAGGAGAGGCCGGAGCCGCTCCGGAGGCACCGATTTACGGGGAGCGACCCCTCGGCACGGGCGGATGGACCGTACCGATCCCGGCGCCCCGATCGCGGCGCCGTCCGGTGACTCCCCGCTCCGGCTCGAGACGCTGCTGTTCCTTGGGGGACTATCGCTCCTCCTCGTCTCCCTGGCTCTCGAGCCGTACCTGTCCTACGCGGTGTTCGGGTCGGACTCGGGCGAGTACTATCGGCTGACGGCGGACCTCGTCGCGACGGGCTTCATCCCGCACGGGTCGGCGTACGCGGGCTGGGGGAGCGCCTACCCGGACTTCCCCGGGATCTTCCTCCTCGGGGGTGGCGCGGCGGAGGCGCTCCACCTGAGCGTATTCTCGGGCCTCACCGTCGTGATCCCGGTCGTGGCGGTGCTCTCGGTCGTCCCGCTCTTCCTCCTGTTCCGGCGGCTCTACCCGAACGACGCGGTGGCGGTCCTCGCGGCGGCGATCTCCTCGGTCGCGATGCCTCGCCTCTTCTCGATCGCGCACCCCGCCCCCCTGGCGGTCGGGGACTTCTTGTGCGTCGCGAGCCTCTGGATGTTCGTCGAGAGCCGGACCGACCGACGATGGTTCGTCCCGCTCGCGCTGACCGGGGGCGCCCTCATCGTCACCCACCACCTCTCCTCGTACTTCTTCGCCATCAGCGCGCTGGGCGGGGTCGTCTTCCTCGAGCTCTGGCGCCCGGGGCTCTGGAGCCGCCGGTTCCCGACCCGCGAGTTCGTCTTCCTCGGGGGGTTCGTCACCGCAACGTTCCTCTTCTGGTTCTACGGCACCTACGAGTTCGTCTCGAAGGTCCTCCTGCCGGGGTTCGGGGGGAGCGCCTACGTAGGGTTCGCGGCCCTCGAGGTCGTGGGCCTCGCGATCATCGCGGGATCGGCGGCCCTCGTCCGATGGCGTCGCCGCCGCTTCCGCCGCCGCCGCGGCTGGGTCCGGCTGCCGACCGATCGCAGCGCGCTGCGGGACGCGATCGCGATCGCGATCGGCGTGGGCGCCGGGGTCTCGCTGCTGCTGGTCGTCCCGATCCCGGGCACGACGCAGACGACCAGTCCCGCCGCGCTCCTCTGGTTCGCGCCCGTCCTCGGGCTGGGGATCTTCGGCGCGGGGAGCCGGCGCGCGCTCTCCCCCGCCCGGCTCGGGCCGTTCGGCCTGACCTGGCTGGGCGCGCTGGGTCTCTCCACGGTGGCGATGCTCGGCCTCGCCACGTTGGGGACGTCGTTCCCGCAATACTCGGTCGCCGTCGGCTTTGCGAACACGCTCTCCCCGGCGCGCCACGTCGAGTACCTGTTCCTTCCGCTCGGGCTTCTCATGGCGGTCGGGATGGCGCGGGCCGTCGGTCGGGCCGGCGATCGGTGGGGACGACGGGCCGCCGTCGCCGGGGCGCTCGCCGTGGTCGTGATCGTGGCCGCGAACGCCGCGATCGTCTACCCTCCCCAGTCCGACTTCGGCGGCTTCGAGGAGGGGCTCACCCGGGGGGACGCGGCGCTGTGGATGTGGGTCGGGATCGGGATCCCCGCGAACCAGACCGTCGCCACCGACCACCGGTTGAGCTCGATGATCTTCGGGTTCGACGGCAACCCCGCGACGTGGGTCACGACCCCCGACCTGTTCGTCGGCTCGAACTGGTCGGCGGCGTACGGCGAGCTCGTGAGCAGCGGGGTCCCCAACCCGGCCGAGCCCCGCCCGATCGATTTCGTCGCGGTCGATGCGGTGATGTACTCGGGCGTCGCCCTCAACCCGTCGGACCTCGCGCTCCCGCTCAGCCATGCCGCGATCATCTGGTTCGAGTCGATCCCGTTCGTTCCCGTGTACGAGAACGGTCGCGAGGTCGTCTACCTCGTCGACTCCACGACGCTGCGTCCGTAGGGTACCTGCGAGCCGTCGCGGTTCCACCGGATCACCGGCACGCGACCCCCGACCGCGAGCTCCTCGAGAAGCCGGCGGGCCCAGGCGAGCTTGGCGAGCTTGGGCGTCGGGGACGGCTTCGGGGCCCGCTCGACCGTCTCGAAGTCGAACCCCCACAGGAGGATCCGGCTCGCTCCGAGCTCCTCGGCGAGGTACGCGGCGCGGTCGCCGTCGGTGAACCCGCCGACGTCGATCAGGCCGGGCCGCGGCGGCCCGGCCCACGAGCCGGCGAGCTCTCCGGGAAACTCGGGGACCCATCGCTCGAGCGCCGGAATGTTGTCGCCGTGGGCGTGCACGACGACCAGGCTCCCGCGCTGGTTCGCGGTGAGCTCCGAGGGTACCGGTCCGTCCAGGTCGGTGACGATGACCGACGGCACGAACCCGCCCGCGAGACACCGCTCCGTCGCCCCGTCGGCGGCGACGAGCGTGGGGCGATCGGTCGCCGGCGCGAGGCGCCACACCGGCGGCGGCCCGGCGTCCGGCGCGAGGCCGACCACGATCACGGTGCGACCGGCGAGCCGGGCGCCGAGCCGGCGCAGCGGGTCGGCGAGATCGGCCGGCTTAAGGAGGCGCTCGAGCGTCGCGGCCGCGAGCTCCTCGTTCGCGAACGGGAAGCCGAACTCCGAGCGGATCGCCTCGTAGCGCGGCGCCCAGAGGTCGTAGCGCACGACTTTCTCCGCCGAGACGGTGAGGTTTGCGCCAACCCTTTATAATGACGCCGGTGCTGCGCGTCCCGAGGAAACCTCTCGTGATGAGGCCGCTCGCTCAGGAGATTCTCGCCCACCTGCCGGGCGAGGGCAAGAAGGGCCCGCCGGCGCCCCCGCCGCCGACGAACGACGACGCGGAGCTCGAGGCGGTCCTCGCGTCGCTCAAGACGAACATCAAGGTGGTCGGCTGCGGCGGCGGAGGGTGCAACACGATCAACCGGCTCACCGAGGAGGGCCTTTCCGGGGCCGAGATGATCGCGTGCAACACCGACGCCCAACACCTCCTCACGATCCATGCGCCCCGGAAGATCCTCCTCGGGCGGCGGCTCACCCGCGGGCTCGGGGCCGGCGCGCTCCCCCAGGTCGGGGAGCAGGCGGCGAAGGAGGCCGAGGACGAGCTCAAGAAATCGCTCGCGAACTCGGACATGGTGTTCATCACGCTCGGTCTCGGGGGCGGCACCGGAACTGGCTCGGCGCCGGTGGTCGCGGCGTGCGCGAAGGACGCGGGCGGGGCGGCCCCGCTGACGATCGCCGTCTGCACGCTGCCGTTCGCCTCGGAGGGGCTCGTCCGCCAGGAGAACGCCGGCTGGGGCCTCGAGCGCCTGCGCGAGGTCATCGACACCGTGATCACGATCCCGAACGACCGGCTGCTCGAGCTCGTCCCCCGCCTCCCGATCCAGACGGCGTTCAAGGTCGCCGACTCGGTCCTCGCGCGCGCGATCCGGGGGATCACCGAGATCATCACGCGACCCGGGCTCGTCAACCTCGACTTCAACGACCTGAGGACGATCATGAAGGGCGGCGGCGTCGCGCTGATCGGCATCGGGGAGTCGGAGAGCGAGAACCGGGCCGAGGACGCCGTCCTCGAGGCGATCAACTCGCCGCTCCTCCACGTCGACATCTCGGGCGCCACCGGAGCGCTCATCAACGTCACCGGGGGGCCGGACATGACGGTCGCCGAGGCCCAGAAGGCCGCGGAGGTCGTCCAGAAGACCGTAAGTCCTACCGCCCGCATCATCTGGGGCGCGGCGGTCGACCCGACGATGCAGAGCACGATCCGGGTGATGCTCGTCGTCACCGGGGTCAAGTCGCCGCAGATCTACGCCGGCGGGACGGGTCGGCCGTCTCCCCGGCGGGCCGGGCCCGAGCTCGACGTGGTCCACTGAGGTACGGTTCGATGGCGTTCCTCGACCGCGCGCGCCACATCCAGGACGAGGTCGACGCGCGCCTGCACGGCTTCGGCCACGGCAAGTACGGTCGCATCCTCCGCATGGCCCGCCGGCCGACCTCCGACGAGTACGTCAAGGTCCTCGGGGTCACGTGGCTCGGCGCGGTCCTGATCGGGATCACCGGCTTCGCGATCTACATCTTCTTCACCGAGGCGGGCCCGTGGTTCTGGTCGAACGTGCTGGCGCACCTCTGAGAGACGGTCGGTCGGGGACCATGGACGGGGAAGGGAACGACGAAGGCATCGGCCTGCTCTCGGGCGCGCCGCCCGAGCCGGCCCCGAGAAGGGCCGCCGGCGCTTCCCCCGCCGTCGCGGTTCCCGTCGCGCCGGCCCCCGCCCCGGTCGCGAAGGCCGTCTCCGCCCGGCTCCTCGCGCTCCAGGCGGCCGACGACGCGACCCGCGAGGTCACCGCCGGTACGGTCACGACGCTCTCCGCGGTGCTCACCAGCCGGTCGCCCGAGCCGGTCGACGCGACCCTCTCGGTCGAGGTCGGGTACCGGTCGACCTATCCCGGCGAGGGGGCCGAGTGGCCCGTGAGCTGGTCGCCCCCCGGGAGGCGGGGCCGGGTCGAGCTGTTCCCCCGCAAGGAGCGCCTCGACCTCCACGTCGGGCCGAACGCGGGCCTCCCGCTCTCGTTCGAGATCACGGCGCCGGTCGGGGTGCGCTACGGCGACCGCGTCGAAGTGCGGCTCGAGATCGAGTCGCCCGACGCCGGGGCGAACCCGAAGCTCACGCTGGCGTGCGTCGCCCGCCAGGCGGTCCTCGCGATCAAGACGTCGCGCGGCTACGAGCGGGAGGTCGCCGACACGCTGCTCGCCCGGACGGAGGAGAAGCCGGACGTCGTCTTCTCCCTCCTCGTCCCGTCGGCGATCCGCGGGTACGTCTTCGCGGAGGGGATGAGCTTCGAGGGGGTCCGCGAGATGCTGAAGGGGATCCGCAAGGCGCGCGGGCTGGTCGAGGGCGAGACGACCCTCAAGGAGGTCGAGCCGCTCCTCGTCCCGAAGATCACGGTCGAAGGATTCGTCGAGGGAGCGATCGTCGAGCTCATCTCGGGGCCGTTCAAGGGGGAGAAGGCCCGCGTGAAGAAGATCGACCAGGCGAAGGAGGAGATCACGGTGGAGCTCATCGAGGCGGTCGTGCCAATCCCGGTCACCGTGCGCGGCGACCACGTCCGGATGCTCGAGAAGGGAGGCGGCAAGGGTGGCGGATGAGGTGAGCCTCCTCGTCGAGGGCGGCAAGGCGTCGGCCGGACCCCCGCTCGGGCCCGCGCTGGGTCCCCTCGGGGTCAACGTCGGCCAGGTCGTGGCGAAGATCAACGAGGAGACGAAGCAGTTCGCCGGCATGCGCGTCCCGGTCGTGGTGCGGGTCGACGCCGCGACCCGCGCGTTCACCCTGACGGTCGGCCGGCCGCCGGTCGCCGCGCTCCTCTTGAAGGAGGCCGGCAAGGAGAAGGGGTCCGGCAAGGCGAAGACCGAGACGATCGGGGACGTGAAGCTCGACGCGGTGCGCCGGATCGCCGAGGCGAAGGGGGACGACCTGTTCGGGCGGACGATCGAGGAGCGGATGAACCAGGTGATCGGCACGTGCGTCTCGCTCGGCCTCACGGTCGGCGGCGAGGACCCGCGCGCCGTCCTCCGGGCCCGGGTGGCCGCGCGGGGCGTGCGATGATGGGACCGCCCGGCGGCCCGGCGCCCGACCTGTCGAACGCCGAGATCGTCGACTACACGGTCGTCGAGGGCGACGGCCGGGTGCGCCTCAAGCTCAAGGACGGCTCGGTCGTCGAGGTCCGCCTCGAGATCATGAACGTGCTCCGCGCCGGCAACGACCCGACGACGGGGCTGCCCACGTACGTCGTCCAGTCGGCGCCCCTGATCCGTCTGGTCGAGGCCGGCAAGGAGCTGCGGAAGCCTCCCCTGCGCCCCGGGTCCGGGCGCGACGCGAAGGCCCTTCCCGGATTCGGCTGATCCGGGCGAGGGGTTCCCCGGGGGCCGTCCGACGGCCGGCCGGGGAGCGGGGGCCCGAACCGTTACGGGACCGGGACCTTGACCTCGGCGGGCGAGGGCGTCGGCCGCTCCTTCGGGAGCTCTAGCTCGAGGATGCCGTTCTCAACGCGGGCCTTCGCCTCCGAGCCGACGACCGGTTCCGGCAGCTCGAACGAGCGCCGGTAGCCGGCGTAGGTCCGTTCCCGGTGGACGTAGGCGGAGCCGTTCTCCTCGGTCGCCTTCGCGCTCTCGCCGCGGATCTCGACGGACGAGCCGCGCACCCGGATGTCGAGGTTCTCCTTCGGGATCCCGGGGACCTCCGCGACGATCCGGTACGCCTTGCCCGTATCGGTGACGTCGGTGCGGGCCGGGTGCAGGTATCCGCTCCCGGACGACTCGACGGAGGCGTACGGCACGCCGAACGGCGCGAAGCCGTACGCGTCGAAGAACTGCGCCCGGAGCGAGTCCAGCGCCCGGTCGAAGTCGGCGGACAGGTCGGCGGTGATCTCGGTCCTCTGGATTTCCTTCGTCATCTTCCACTCCAAGGTCTGACAAAAATAGTAAGTTTACAGTTGTATATAAAGTAGATTATCCCGAGTCGGACCCCGTCGCGTCGGGAGGGGGTTCGCTTCGGAGTCCGGCTCGGGCCGCACGGTCGCGGCGCCGGGGGCTACGGCGCGGCGGAACCCGTCGTAGGTCGAGGAGCCACGAAGGCTGGATATCGAGGCGCCGGCCCGTCACGGCCCCGCAGAACGCGGAGGCTCTTCCGGCCCCTTCGATCCGGTGGAACGCGGAGGCTCCTCCGGACCTTTCGACCCCATGCTCCCCTGCGGCTCCCCCGGTGCGCCGCCCTTCCCCTTCCGCACGGTCAGGACCACCGCGGCCGCGGCGACGGCCACCGCCGCCACGCTCAGCCCCAGGAGCGCCCAGTCCTGGCCGCTCGAAAAGCCGGTCGGAGCCGCCGGGGCTCCGGAGACGACGAGCGCGAGCGTCGGCGAGGTCACCGACATCCCGTTCGAGTCGACGAGAGAGACCGATACGCTGTAGGTCCCCGCCGCGGTCGGGGAGCAGGTCACCTGGGTCGCGTTCGTGGACGTACAGCCGGGAGGAAGGCCCGACCACGCGTACGTGGACCCGAGGCCCGTCCCGTTCGTCGCCGTGACCGAGAGCACGGTCGTGTCGCCCACGCCCAGCGTGGACGGAGTCGCGTCCGGCACGGAGAGAGTCGGGTCGCTCGACACGGTGTAGGCGACGGTCGCCGAGGCCGACGTCAGCTGGTCGGAGTCGGTCACGTTGACGCTCACGATCCCCCCGACGATCGGCGCCCGGGGAGCGCAACTCAGCGTGTTCGAGGTGGAAGGGGCGCACCCCAGTTGGACCGGAGAGCTCCACGAGTAGTCCGGGTAGTCCCCGGTGCCACCGCCCGGGACCGTGGAGAAGAGGACGACCTGGCCCACATCCGCGGCGGCGCGGGTCGGCACGGGATCGGCGGTCGTGGGGATCGCGACCACCATCACCGTGGCGGACGCCCAGACGCTCTCTCCGTCCGTGTTGGCCAGGGTGAGGGTCACGGCGTAGGTACCGGGGGTCGTTCCCACGCACGTGAGGTTCGCGTTCGACGCGTTCGGAGACAACGGCAGGGCGGCGCTGCAGCTGAGGCCGGAGGCAGGAGAGACGTCCACCGTCTCCCCGGCCAGACCCGGGGCACCGTACGGCAACGCGGATGTGAGGAGAAGGATCTGCCCGACGTCGATCTCCGAGGAGAGAGTCACGAGCTCGCTCAGCGGCGTGGTGAGCACGCTCACGGTGTTCGGACCCTCGTTGGCCACATACAGGTCCCCGTTCCCGTCGTCGTACCCCACGCCCAACGGACCGTCGCCGACCGGGATCGTCGCCACCACCGCCGTCCCGGAGATCATGCTCACGCTGTTCGAAAGGGAGTCCGTCACGTAGACGTCTCCGTCCCCGTCGTCGTACCCCACGCCCAACGGATAGCGGCCGACCCCGACCGTCGCGACCACCGTCGCCCCGGAGATCACGCTCACGTTGTCCGAACCTTCGTTCGCCACGTAGACGTCCCCGTTCGCGCGGTCATACCCCACGCCGTAGGGATCGGCGCCGACTCCGACCGTCGCCACCACCGTCGTCCCGGAGATCACGCTCACGTTGTCCGAACCTTCGTTCGTCACGTAGATGTCCCCGTTCCCACTGTCGTATCCCACACCAAACGGAGCGGTGCCGACCCCGATCGTCGCGACCACCGTCGTCCCGGAGATCACGCTCACGTTGTTCGAAGCGGAGTTCGCCACGTAGACGTCCCCATCCCCGACGTCGTACGCCACGCCCCAGGGAAACGTGCCGACCGCGACCGTGGCCACGACCGTCGTCCCAGAGACCACGCTCACGTTGTCCGAAACCTCGTTCGCGACGTAGACGTCCCCGTCCACGTCGTCGTACCCCACTCCCACGGGAGCGTTGCCGACCCCGACCGTCGCCACCACCGTCGTCCCGGAGATCACGCTCACGTTGTCCGAACCGTCGTCCGTCACGTAGACGTCCCCGTTACCGGGGTCATACCCCACGCCCGCGGGAACGGTGCCCACCGCGATCGTCGCCAGCACGGACGTCCGGGATGGTGCGGGCGTCACAATCTCCCCACCGAGGGGGCCCGCACCCAGTTCCGTTCCGATCACGCTCACGCTGTTGGAGCCCTGGTTCGACACGTAGAGGTCCCCGTTCCCGCTGTCGTACGCCACGCCATACGGATAGGCGCCGACCCCGATCGTCGCCACCACGGTCGTAGCGGAGATCACGCTCACGTCGCTTGAGCCGTAGTTGGCCACGTAGA
>JASHOP010000082.1 GCA_030041075.1 Thermoplasmata archaeon
CTGAACGCCGGGCTCCTTGAGGAGGGGACGGTGGTCGAGCCGCCCCTTGGGCTCCTGGAACCGCTCGAGGGAACGCGGCACGAAAGATACATGGGGCCCCGGTTAGATAAACCCATAAGTGGACGGGCCCGAGGGGATTCGAACCCCTGACCTTGCGGTTAAGAGCCGCCTGCTCTACCGGCCTGAGCTACGGGCCCGCGATGCAGCGGGAGCCGGTGGCTAGCATAAGGTCTCCGAGCGTTTCGGGCGCGGGCTGGCCCCGGGTCCGGGCGGCGCTCGCGCCCCGATCCGCTCGAGCGCCGCTCCGACCATGAGCGGGAGAAGGACGGTCACGTCGCCCTCGACCGTCGCGTGGCGGGCCCGGGGCTTGAGCTTGCCCCACGAGATCGCCTCCCGGGTTCGCGCGCCGGAGAGGCTCCCGTCCCACTCGACCGCCGTCGTGATGTACAGGGCCGCGTCGAGGCCCCCGCGGAACTGGCTCCACCAGATCGTGTGGTGCTTCGAGATCCCGCCGCCCAGAACGATCGCGCCGGCCCGCTTCGCGCCGAACACGAGGTCGGAGAGATCCTGCTCGTCCGCGAGGAGGTCGAGCGTCAGGGCGCGGTGGTCCTGCCAGAACAGCCAGATTTGGGAGCCGACCGCCCCGTCGGTGATCCCGGGGACGAAGACGGGAACGTCCCGCCGGTACGCGGCGCCTAGGATGCTCGAGCGCGCGCGCTCGGGGATCGCGGCGCCGATCGCCCGGGCGAGGGCGCGCGAGGAGAGCGAGCGGGTGCCCCCGGCCCACAGCGCCCGGAGGATCGGGCGCATCCGGCGCTCGATGACCGTTCCGTAGTTCGCCTCGGGGATGACCAGGTTCCCGAGCCGGTAGAGGTGCCGGCGGTGGAGGTCGGCGTCGTCGAGGCCCCACGCGCCGTGATAGTACGGCCGGAACGAGCGGGCCAGGTCATGGTCGAGGGTCCCGCAGGTCGTGACGACGGCGTCGACGTAGCCCCTGTCGACCAGCGTCGCGAGGACGCCGCGCGTCCCGGTCGCGACGACGTCGGCCGGGAACGCGAGGAACAGGGTCATCTCGGGGTCGGCGAGCATCGCGGCGAGCAGGTCGATCCCCTCGGCGACCCCCTTCGCGCTGAACCCGCCCCCCGCGTCGAGCCGGCGGGCGAGCGTGTCGAGCGACGGCCGGTCGTCGACCCGGACGTCCTTCACCGACCGCGGCACGGCGGCCGGGAGCGGAGCGGGGTTAAAGCCCTCCGGTGAGCCCGAGGGTGAGCGACCGGAACACGAGGAGATAGGCGATCACGTAGCCCGCGATCGCCCCGCCGTTGAGCAGCGGAAGGCCGGCCTGGGGGTTCCCCCCGAGCACGAGCCGCATCAGCACGGCGTAGCCCGCCAGCGAGCCGGCGAGGGCGCCGACCGCGATCCACAGGTTCGCGCTGACCCCCAGGAACGCGGGGACGGTCGGGAGCCAGACGAACGAGGAGGCGACCAGCATCCCCGGGATCACGACGTCGCCGAGGCCCATGTACATCGCCGAGCGCTCCTCGACCGGCTGGCCCCGCTGCTCCTGGAGCGACGGCGCGGCGGTGTAGTCGAAGTCGGCCGAGTCGGGCATGATCATCAGGATCGGGAGCTTCATCTCCGTGACGACGTCCGCGAGCGAGACCATGTGCTTCGTGCGGTAGACCGCGATCGCGTCGTAGACCATCAGCGCCCCGAGGATGACGAACGCCCAGAGGATCCCGAACGAGATCCCGAGGATCGCGATCAGGGCGCCCCCCGCGAGGAACCCCGCGAGGTCGACGACGTACCACTGCGGCTCCATCAGGAGGGCGAGGTAGAGCGCCGCGCTGGCCGCCCCGGCGAGGGCGAGCGCCGGGTCGAGCGCGATCTCGGCCCCGTACGGGGGGAGCAGGATCGGCCCGTGCGGCTCGAACAGGAGGAACGTCGCATACAGGGTGAAGAACAGCGACCCCGCGATCCCGATCAGGATCAGCTGCCGAAGGCCGGCGAGGCAGCCCTGACGGCGGGAGAAGAACAGGATCGCGAGCGGGGCGAGGACGATGATCAGGATGAGGACGATCGGCTCCGTGGCACCCTGCGAGCCCGCGCCGGTCGCGATCCCCTCCGAGCGGAACGGGTCGGCGAGGGCGAGCCCGACCACCTGCGCGCCGACGTACAGCCCGAGGAGACCCGCCCAGCGGACGTTGGCCATGACGCCCTACGGCTGGACCACGGCGTAGGCGTTGTTGCCCAGCACCTTCGTGACCTTCGCGTTGACGGTCGCCCCCCGCTGGTTCGCCCCGGTCACGAAGATGACGAACCCGTCCTTCTTCGCGACGCCGTCGCCGCGGCGCCCGATATCCTCGATCGTGAGCCGGTACACCTCGCCGACGGAGACCGGGGTCCTCGGCTTCTCGGGCTCGACCACGCGGCGGACCGTGACCGGCCGCTGCGCCCCGCACGCCTCGCAGACGAGGAGCGTGAGCCGGCCCTCCTTCTTGAGATGGGTGTCGGGGCGCTTGCACTCCGAGCAGATGACGTACTTCGCGGTGTACTCCCGGATGCGCGCGGCGATCGGCTCCTTCGCGAGCCGGGACTTGAGGACCCCGCGCGGGAGGTCGAGGACGCCGGGGCAGCCGGACTCCTTCGCGAGGTAGCCGATGAGATGCTCCGGCTCGCGCCGCAGGACCCCGGCGATCTCCTGGAAGTTGCGGATCACCGTGCTCCGGCCGTCGGACATCACGTCCGGCTCCGGCACCTGGAACCGCTCGCCCCCCGTCCGGACCGGCGGGAGCTTCGACCGGGTCCTCTCGAGCATCACCGGGTACGGTTCCATCGGCGGAAGAACGAGCGAGCCGCGGGGGATAAGGGTTCCCGGCGGTCAGTCGTCCGGGAACGCGGCGAGCGCGTCCAGCACCCTCCCGAGGTCGCGCTCGGCGACGACCGTGTGCGCCGCGCGGCGGACCGAGTCGTCCTCGGGGAGGAAGGCGATCCCGAGCCGGCTGCGCCGGAACAGCCCGACGTCGATCTCGGAGTTCCCGACCGACGCGGTCTCGGCGGGGGCGATCCCCAGCTGCTCCTGGAGCCGGGCGAGGACCTCCTCCTTGGCGTGGATCGGCACGCGGATGATCCCCTCGCCCGTCAGCCGGCCCTCGGGCGTGACGCGAAAGCCGTTCGCCAGCGCCACGTCGATCTCCAATTCGCGCGCGACCCGCCGGGCGAGGAGGTCGATCCCGCCGCTGACGATCGCGGTGCGGACCCCCCGGGCCCGGAGGCTGTCGAGGAGCGGCCGGGCGCCGGGCATCAGCGGGACCCGGTCCAAGATCCGCTCGACGTCCTCGACCGTCAGGTCGGGGGCGTGCCGGCGCCAGATCGCGATGTCGGTGCGCAGGAACTCCTCGTCGTCGATCTCGTTGGCGAGGAACCGCCGCAGGCCGTCCGGGTTGCTCTCCCCGAAGTGCTCGTGGACCGCGGCGAACGAGCTCGAGACGTCGACGAGCGTCCCGTCCATGTCGAGCGCGACGAGCCTAAGCACGGACGCCCTTGGCGATCCGGTCCGCGGCCGCGAGGACCCGGGCCGGCGGCCGGACCTGCCACGCCGCCAGGTTCTCGTCGACCTGCTCGGGCCGGCTGGCGCCGAACACCGGCGCGGCCCCGCGCTCCCGGAGCCAGTGGAGGGCGATCGAGGCGAGCGGAACGTCCGCGGACACGGCGAGGTCGCGCAGCGCCCGCCCCCGTTCGAGGATCTCGGGGAGCCGGTCCGGCTCGAACAGGCGATGGGCGAACTTGCGGACGTCCGCCGGGATCCGCCGGCCGTCCAGGTACCGGCCCCGGAGGAGGCCCCGGGCGAGCGGCGTGTACGCCTCGAGGAGGATCCCGTGCGAGCGGCAGTAGTCGCGCACCGGCTCCGCCTCGTCCCGGGCGAACAGGTTGTAGCGGACCTGGTTGACGACGATCCGGGTCTCCGCGAGGTGGCGGGACGCCTCCTCGAGCTGCTCGACCGAGAAGTTCGAGACGCCGACCGCGCCGACCTTCCCCTCCTTCCAGAGCTGCTCGAGCGCGCCCATCGTCTCGGCGAGCGGAACGTGCGGGTCCGGGGCGTGGACGAGGTACAGGTCGACGGACGCCCGGCCGAGCCGCCCGAGGCTGCCGACGAGGGCCGCGCGCACCTGGGTCGGGCGCAGGTGCTCCCACGACACCTTCGTCACGACGAACGCCTCCGGGCCCGCGTCGGAGGTCCGGCGGAGGACGTCCCCGAGGACGCGCTCCGAACGGCCGCCCCCGTACACCTCCGCGGTGTCGAACCACCGGATCCCCCGCTCGTAGGCTCGCGCGGCGGACGCCTTCGTCCGGGCCTCGTCCTCCGCCGTCCACCGTCCGAGCCCCCAGAGGCCGAGGCCGATCGCCGGATGGCCCTTCGACCCGACCGGCAGCGGGATCGACTCGATCGCGGGCGACGCGGCGGTCGGGGACCGGGCCCGCGCGGGCCGCTTCGGTGCGGCCTTCCGTGGGCGCGTCGTCACGACGCCGCCTCCTCCCGGACCCTCCGGTCGATGCGCTCGATCCGCTCCGCGAGCTCCGACGCCTTCGCCTCCGCCTCCTCGACGACCTCGGCCGGCGCGCGGCGTCGGAACCCGGGGTCGGCGAGCCGCGCCCGGGTCTTCGCGAGGAGGGCGGCGAGCATCGCGCGCTCCCGCCCGAGGGCCTCCGAGGCGGTCGCGCGTCCCTCCGGGCGCTCGAGGAAGCACTCCCCGAGCGGCGCGACGCGGCTCGCGGCGCCCGCGGGGGCGGCGGCCGTCGCGTCCAGGAACGCGAGCTCGCCGACCTGGGCGAGCCGTTGGACCGTCGCGCGCTCGGCGGCGAGGACCCGCGCGACCTCCGGGCCGGAAGGCCGGATCCACGCCCGCGCCGATCGGGGGATCATCGGATGCTCCTCCGCGCGGAGGTTCCTCAGGAGCCGGATCGCCTCGAGCACCGGCTCCATCTCGACCCCGGCGATCGGATCCGGCGTGACCTCCGACGTCCCGGGCCAGCCCGCCTGCGCGAGGAGCGCACCGTCGTGGGGGATCGCGTGCCAGAGCTCCTCCGTGACGTGGGGGACGAACGGGTGGAGGAGCCGAAGCGTCCGCTCGAGCACGAACAGGAGCGTCGCCTCGGTCTCCCGACGGAGCGGCTCGCCGCGGTGGCCGAACAGCGCCTCCTTGGCGATCTCGACGTACCGGTCCGCGAGGTCGTGCCAGACGAACGAGTGGAGCGCGGTGGCGGCGCGGGACGGCTCGAACGCCGCGAGGGCGGCGGTGACCTCCGCCGCGGTCCGCTGGTAGCGCTCGAGGATCCACCGGTTCTCGAGGGCGCCCCCGCGGCCCAGCGCGGGGGGTGCGGACGGCGGGGGGGTCCCGGGGGGCAGGTGGCCGAGCGAGAACCGGACGAGGTTCCACAGCTTGGTCAGGAAGTTGCGGCTACCTTCGACGGTCGCCGGGCCGAACGACGAGTCCTCGTCGGTGGGGTTGGGGAACAGGACGGCGAACCTCAGTGCGTCCGCGCCGCGCTCGCGGATCACCGCGAGCGGGTCGGGGGAGTTCCCGAGGTGCTTCGACATCCGGCGGCCCGACTCGTCCCGGACCATGCCGGTGAAGTAGACGTCCGAGAACGGCCGGTCGCCCGTGAACCGGTACCCGGCCATCATCATCCGGGCGACCCAGAAGAACATGATGTCCCGGCCGGTGACGAGCACGCTCGTCGGGTAGTAGCGCTCGAGCTCGGCGGTCCGCTCGGGCCATCCGAGCGCCGCGAACGGCCAGAGCCACGAGGTGAACCAGGTGTCGAGCACGTCCGGGTCGGGGGTCAGCTCCCGCCCGTGGCAGGCGGGGCACTCGGTCGGGGGGTCGACGGATGCGGTCGGCTTCCCGCACGCCCGGCAGTAGTGGACGGGGATCGGATGCCCCCAGAGCACCTGGCGGGAGATGCACCAGTCCTGGATCTCCTCCATCCACCGGAAGAACGTGTGGGTCCAACGTTCCGGGTGGATCCGGATCTCCCCCCGGCGGACGGCGTCGACCACCGGGGCCGCGAGCGGGGCCATGCGGACGAACCACTGCGTCGAGAGGCGGGGCTCGATGACGGCGTCGGACCGCTCGGAGCGCGCCACGGCGTGGCGGTAGCGCTTCCGATGGTCGAGCACCCCGTCCTGCTCGAGCCGCTCGGTCGTCCGGGCGCGGGCCGCATCGCGGTCGAGGCCCCGGAGCTCGGGGGGGACCGAGTCGCCCCCGAGCCGGGCCTCCTCGTCGAAGATCTCCGCGGGGGTCCCGAGCTCGGGGTGCCGGAGCGCGATCTCCCGGTCGACGGGGTCGTGCCGCGGCGTGATCTTGAGGGCGCCGGCGCCGAACGCGGGGTCGACCGAGCGGTCGGCGATCACCGGCACGCGCCGCCCGGTGATCGGGACGACCACCTCGCGGCCGACCTCGGCGCGGTGCCGGTCGTCGTCGGGATGCACGGCGACCGCGACGTCGCCGAAGATCGTCTCGGGCCGGACCGTCGCCACGACGATCCCGCCGGCGGACCCGTCGGCCCAGGGGTACCGCACGAATAGGAGGTCCGCCTCCTCCTCGGCCCGCACGACCTCGAGGTCCGAGACCGCCGTCCG
>JASHOP010000083.1 GCA_030041075.1 Thermoplasmata archaeon
GGCTTTATGGCGCCCGGTCGCTGGGCCGGCCGCCGATGCCCGGGGATCTCGCGCGCGGGCGGTTGAAGATCGAGTGGGCCCGGGCCCACATGCCGATCCTCGAGGCGACTCGGGCCCGGTTCGCGAGCGAGCGGCCGTTCTCGGGCCTCACCGTCTCCGCGGTCCTCCACGTCGAGGCGAAGACGTGCGCCCTCGCCCTCGCGCTGCGTGCGGGCGGCGCGGACGTCCGGCTCGCGGCGAGCAACCCGCTCACGACCGACGACGACGCGGTCGCCGCCGTCCGGGACGAGGGCGTCGAGACGCACGCCGTCCGCGGCGAGTCCGTCGCCGAGTTCCGTCGCGGGCTCGCCACCCTCCTGGAGGCGGACCCCCACGTGCTCGTCGACGACGGCGCGGACCTCGTGGTGCTCGCGCACCAGGGGCCGGGAGGGCGGGGCCGGATCCGGGGCTCGACGGAGGAGACGACGACCGGCGTCACCCGCCTCCGGGCGCTCGAGCGGTCGGGGAAGCTCCTCTTCCCCGCGATCGTCGTGAACGACACGCCGATGAAGAACCGGTTCGACAACCGCTACGGGACCGGCCAGTCGACGGTCGACGGGTTCGTCGCGGCCACGAACCTCCTGATCGCGGGCAAGGTCTGCGTCGTCGCGGGGTACGGGTGGGCCGGGAAGGGCGTCGCCAGTCGGTTCCGGGGCCTCGGCGGGGACGTCGTCGTCACCGAGGTCGACCCCGTGCGCGCCCTCGAGGCGCGCCTGGACGGGTTCCGGGTCCGCCGCATGCTCGACGCCGCCCGGGAGGCCGACCTGATCGTCACGGTCACCGGGACGACCGGCGTGGTGCGCGGCGAGCACCTGAAGGTCGTCAAGGACGGATGCCTGCTGATGAACTCGGGGCATTTCGACGTCGAGGTGTCGCACCGGGACCTCGAGGGCCTCGCGGTCAGCCATCGCACGGCCCGCCCGAACGTCGAGGAGTACCGCCTCGCCGACGGGCGCCGGGTCTACCTCCTCGCGGAGGGACGCCTCGTCAACCTCGCGGCGGGCCAGGGCCACCCGGTCGAGATCATGGACCTCTCGTTCGCCCTCCAGGCGCTCGCGGCCGAGCACCTCGCGCGGCACGGGACCTCGATGCCCGCGAAGGTCCACGCCGTGCCGCCGGAGATCGACCGCGCCGTGGCGATCGCCGCCCTCGGGCCGATGGGCGCCGCGATCGACGAGCCGACCCCCGAGCAGCTCGCGTACGCCGACGCGTGGGAGGGCGGCACCTGATGGAGCCCGGCACGGTCCCGACCGACCTCCGGTACCGGACGACGCACGAGTGGGTCCGCGTCGAGGGCTCGACCGCGACGGTCGGGATCACCGACCACGCCCAGTCGCAGCTGACCGACATCGTCTTCGTCGACCTGCCGCCGGTCGGTAAGGTCGTCGCGAAGGGGGAGAGCGTGCTCGTCCTCGAGTCGGTGAAGACGGTCGCGGACGTCTACGCCCCGGCCGCCGGACGCGTCGTGGCGGTGAACGCCGAGCTCGCCGCCCGCCCGGAGTCGGTCAACCGGGACCCGTACGGGGCGGGGTGGCTGTACCGACTCGAGCTGTCCGGACCGATCGACGCATCCGACCTGTTGAGCCCGGACGCCTACCGCGCGCTCGTCCGGGCGAGCGCGTAGCGGCGCGCTACTTCCCCTCGAACGCGGGCCGGCGCTTCTCGAGGAACGCGCGCATCCCCTCGGTGCGGTCCGCGGTCGAGAACGTCCGGCCCGCCGACTCGGCCTCGAGCCGGAGGGCGACCTCGAGCGGCGCGTCGAGCCCCCGGTCGATCACCTGCTTCGCCCAGCGCACGCCGAGCGGCGCGCGGCTCGCGATCGTCTCGGCGAGCGCCTCGACGTCGTCGCGGGCGCTCGCGACCGGGACGACGCGTGCGACGAACCCGAGCCGGGCCGCCTCCTCGGCGGCGACCGGGACCCCGGAGTAGACGAGGAGCTTCGTCCGGGCCCGACCGATGAGCCGGCTCAGGCGCGTGGCGCCACCCATGCCGGGATGGATCCCGACCGTCACCTCCGGCAGCCCGAGCACCGAGCCTTCCGCGGCGACGATGAAGTCCGCCGCCAGGGCGATCTCGAGCCCGCCGCCGAGGGCGTACCCCTCGACGAGCGCGATCACCGGCGCGGGGAACCGCTCGATCTCGAGCGCCGCGCGCTGGCCGACGAACCCGAACTCGACGCCCTCGACCGGGCTCTTTCGCTCCATCTCGGCGATGTCCGCTCCGGCGGCGAACACGGGCGACGAGCCGGCGAGGACCACCGCGCCGATCCCCGGCTCGGTCTCGAGGGAGCGGAACGTCGCCTCGAGCTGCTCCAAGAGGTCGGTGCTGAGCGCGTTCAGCACCTCGGGCCGGTCGAGCAGGACCCAGGCGACCCGGCCCCGTCGCTCGACCCGGACGCACCGGAGCGGCCAGCGGGCCTCGTGGCGCGCCGCCCGCTCCTTCAGCTCGCTCGAGACCGGGAACGCCCCGTCCGGCCACCGCGCGGCGTACGCCGCGACGAGCCGCGCCCCCGCCTCGAGCCCCCCCGACGCGAGCTGGGCGAACGGCCCCCACGTGCGGCGCAGGCCGACCACGGCGCCCCGGTCGACGGCCTCCGGGGTCGCCACCCCCTCCTCGACGATCCGCGTCGCGATCCCGATCGTCAGCCCCAGGAACCGGTCCCGGACCGCGGCCGCCTTCTCGGGCTCGATCGCCGTCTCGCGCCACGGCCACGGCTGGCCGCTGCGGAACTGCGCCTCGAGGAGGCCCGACGGCGCGTAGGCGGCGCCGAACGCCGCGGCCAGGGAGGTCTCCGCGTGGTAGGCGATCGGGATGCCGGTGACGTTCATCAGCTCGAACGGGCCGAGCGCCGCCCCGAACGTGGCGCGGCCGACCTCCTCGATGGTCGCGAGGCTCGCGACGTGCTCCTCGGCGAGCCGGGCCGCCTCGTTGAGGTACGGGACGAAGTAGCGGTTGACGCAGAACCCCGCCCGGTCGGCGGCCTCGATCGGGATCTTGCCGAGGCGGTGCGAGAACGCCACGAGCCGCGCCCGTACCGCCGCGTCCGTCGCGTCGCCGCGGACGACCTCGACGAGCTTGTTGATCGCCGCCGGATAGAAGAAGTGGAGACCGGCGAACCGCTCGGGCCCCGGTAACCCCCGGGCCAGCTCGCTCACGGAGAGCGACGACGTGTTCGTCGCGACGATCGCGTCGCGCGCCACGAGCGGCGCGAGGTCGGCGAACAGCGCCTGCTTCACCCGGGCTTCCTCGAACACGGCCTCGACGACGAGCGCCGCGTCGCGGACCGCCTCGGCGAGGTCGGTCGTGTATCCGATCCGTCCGATCACGGCATCGCGCGCGGCCGGCGTGAGCTTCCCGCGCTCGACGGCGCCGGCGAGCGTCTTCTCGACGAGCCCCCGGCCCCGGTCGAGCGCCGCCCGGTCGACGTCCCGGACCCGGA
This sequence comes from Thermoplasmata archaeon, assembly GCA_030041075.1. GTDB lineage: Archaea > Thermoplasmatota > Thermoplasmata > Lutacidiplasmatales > UBA184 > Lutacidiplasma. The sequence continues at coordinate 3,479 of JASHOP010000083.1, forward strand.
CCGAGAAGCCGGCCTGGGCGCACGCCTGGGCGATGCCGCTCCCCATCGTGCCCCCGCCGAGGACGGCGACGAGGCGGGGGGGATCGAGCGACGGAGCGGGCATCGACGTACGGGGCGGTTCCGGCATCGGCCGCCGGCGGCCGGGTACCGGCCCGGCTAATAACCGTTCTCGAGCCGTCGTCGGCCCGGGCGCGGAGAGGCGGCCTCCTATACGAGGGAACGCTGCGGGGCCGCGATGGGAGAGGGCCCGGGCGACCGCGACGCGGACGCCGCGCTCGCGGCCGAACGGCAGCTGATCCTGACCCTCGGGGGCTTCGCGGTCGAGATCGCCGGGGCGGTCCTCGTGACCCACGAGAAGATCCCCGTCCCCCGGTTCAACTTCGTGGAGGTCGGCCCGGTCGGCCGGGAGCGCCAGTCGGCGTTCTTCGAGCGGGCGCTCGACCACTACTTCCAGCGCGCCCTCCGCCCCACGTTCCGGGTCCCGCGGCCGGCGCCGGACCATATCGACCGGGGCCTCCGGTCGTTCGGGTTCCGGCCGGGGCCGGTCCCGCTCGCATTGATGCTCGGCCGCCGGCCCCCGGCCCCGTCGATCGGCGGGGGCGTCGCGGTCCGGGAGCCGCGACCCGAGGAGGTCGCCGCCGTCGCGTCGTTCTGGGCCGGCGAGCGGGAGCGGCCCGAGCTCGCGGCCGCCCTGGACGTGGCGATCCACCACCCGAACCCGGGCGAGCGGCTCGTGCCGCTGCTCGCCCTCCTCGACGGGACCCCGGTGTCGGCCGCGATCGTCTACCGGCATCGGAATGGGGCGGGGATCCACCTCGTGGCGACGCGCCCGTCCGCGCGCGGTCGGGGCGCGGCGTCCGCCCTCGTCGCGCACGCGCTCCGCGAGCACCCCGTCGGCTCGGACGCGGTCTACTCGATCCTCGCCGGCGCGCCGGAGGGCGGGGCCCGGCTCGCGGAGCTGGGGTTCGAGTCGGAGCGGTCGTTCGTCGAGTACGGGCTGCCGCGGGACGCCGAGCTCGCGCTGCCGTCGCCCGGTCCGCCCGGGCCCCCGCGGTGGAGGCCCCCGAGCGGCGGGTAGGCCCCCGGCTCACTCCCGGCGGCGGAGCCCGTCGAGCTTCATCCGCTGCTCGAGCGAGGCGATCGTACCGATCGTCGAGACGACCGTGTCCGCGTTGAGCGAGATCGAGTCGATCCCCTCCCGGACGAGGAACTCGGCGAACTCGGGGTAGACGCTCGGGCCCTGCCCGCAGATCCCGACCGTCCGCCCCCCCGCGTGGGCGCCTTCGATCAGCTGGTGGATCGCCGCGAGCACGGCCGGGTCGCGCTCATCGAAGTACCCCATCCTCCCGAGGGTCTCGGAGTCGCGGTCCGCCCCGAGGACGAGCTGGGTCAGGTCGTTCGATCCGATCGAGAACCCGTCGCAGTGCTGGGCGAACTCGCGCGCCAGGAAGACGATCGACGGGACCTCCGCCATCAGGTACAGCTTGAAGTCCCGCGACCGCTTGAGCCCGGCGGCGCGGAGCATCGTCGCGATCTCCTCGAGCTCCCAGGTGTTCCGGACGAACGGCAGCATCACCATGGCGTTCTTGAGGCCCATCTCGGTCCGGACCCGGTGGATCGCCTCGAGCTCGCACTCGAACGCCGGCTTGAAGACCGGAGAGACGTACCGCGAGCAGCCCCGCCAGCCGATCATCGGGTTCTCCTCGACCGGCTCGAACGGCTCGCCGCCGGGCATCCCCCGGTACTCGTTGGTCTTGAAGTCGGAGGTCCGGACGATCACCGGCCGGGGGTGGAACGCCCGGCAGACCCTCCCCACCCCGTCCGCGAGGCGGCGGACGAGCTCGTCGCGCTTCCCGCGCTGGAGGAGGGCGAGCGGGTGGTCGCGGACGTGCGCGGTGAAGATGAACTCCAGGCGCAGGAGGCCGACGCCCGAGACCGGCAGGCGCGCGTACTCCTCGGCCTTCTCCGGGACCCCGACGTTCACGTAGACCTTCGTCGCAGTCACGGGGACATGGGCGGGCCCGGAAGGAAGCCCCGGGCCTGCCGACACGGGGGCGGCGGGCGGGGGGGCGGTCCGGAGCCCCCGGTAGACCGCGCCGGCCTTGCCGTCGACGGTCACCTCCGACCCGTCCGCGAGGACGCGCGTCGCCTCCCGGGTCCCGACGACGCACGGGACCCCGAGCTCCCGGGAGACGATCGCGGCGTGGCAGGTCATCCCGCCCTCGTCCGTCACGATCCCGGCCGCCCGCGACATCGCGGGGACCATGTCGGGGGTCGTCATCGTCGTGACGAGGATCTCGCCCGCCTTGAGCCGCTCCATCTCCGCGGACCCGCGGAGGATCCGCGCGATCCCGCCCGCGAGCCCGGGCGCCGCGCCGAACCCTTTCAGGACCGGGGCCCCTTCGGCAGGGGGTCCCGCGGGCGCCGCGGGTCCGGGCGCGGTCGACGTAGGGATCGTCGTGACCGGCCGGGCCTGCACGATGTAGAGCGCCTCGGCGTCCCCGCACCACTCCACATCCATCGGGCGGCGATAGCGCGACTCGATGAGGCGGGCGAGCGAGACGAGGCGCAGGAGCCGGGCGTCCGGGAGCTTCTGGGCGGTCCGTTCCGGAAGGGGAACGTCCTCGCGGACGTTCCCTCCGCCGGGGCCCCGGACGATCCGTAGCCTCTGCTCGGAGACCTGCTTGTGGACGATCTTCTGGGTCGCCCCGTCGATCACGTAGTGGTCGGGGGTGACCTCGCCGCCGACGATCGCCTCCCCGAGCCCCCAGCCGGCCTCCACGATCATGTGGTTCTCGCCGGTGTTCGGGTCGCGCGTGAACAGGATCCCGCTCACCGTCGCGTCGACCATCTTCTGGATGAGGACGGCGAGCCGCACGCTCGCGTGATCGAACCCCTTCCGCTGACGGTAGACGAGCACCCTCGGCGTGAACAGCGAGCCCCAGCACCGCCGCACCATCCGGAGGACCTCGTCGGTCCCGGCGACGTTGAGGTAGGTGTCCTGGAGGCCGGCGAACGAGGCCCCCTCCAGGTCCTCGGCGGTCGCGCTCGACCGGACCGCGACATAGGCGACCGCGTCGCGCCGGGTGAACGCGTCGTACGCGTCGGTGATCGCCGACCGCAGCTCCTCCGGCAACGGGGTCGACTCGAACGCGGCCCGGATCCGCTCGGCCGCCTTCTCGAGACGGTCGGGGTTCTCGAGGTCGGGCCCCGAGAGCTCGCGGGCGATAACGTCCTTGAGGTCGGTCGACTCGACGAAGAGGCGGTACCCTTCCGTCGTCACCACGATCCCCGGGGGGACCGGCAGTCCCTGGCGGACCAGCTCACCCAGCTTCCCGGCCTTGCCCCCGACGAGCGGGAGGTCGTCCTCGGAGACCTCCGCGAGGTTGAGCAGTACCGGCGACGGCATCGGGTCCCCTCAGCCCGTCCGGCGGGCGAAGACGAACGCGACGAGGTCGGCGGAGGGCGAGTACGGGTGCACGACGTGGGGGGGAGCGGTCTCCCAGCCGGGCGGATGAGGCAGGCCGGTCGCGATCACGTCCGCTCTCCGGTCGAACTCCGAGCGACCAACCACCTCGTAGTAATAGAGACACCCGCCGGACGCGACGGCCCGGGCCACCGAAGCGAGGAGCTTAACCCCTTCGTGCGGGAGGTTGAGGATCACGCGCTCGACGGGCTCCCGCCCGGGAAGGAACGCCTCGACGGACGCGACGACGGGGGTGACGAGGCTCCCGAACGCGACGCGGGCGAGGGTCCCTCGGAGGAGCTCGATCGCGGCGGGATTCGCGTCGACGGCGACGACGCTCCGAGCGCGTCGATCGCGCGCGATCGCGATCGAGAACGGCCCGACCCCGCAGCAGAGGTCGTAGACCCGGTCGCCGGCCCGCACCGCCTCCGCCACGACGGCGTGCTCGCGGGCGAGCCGCGGAGAGAAGTACGCCCGCTCGAGGTCGACGTCGATCGCGAGACCGTTCTCGCGGTGGCGGGTCGACCATCCGCCCGATCCCGCGATCCGCTCGATGCGCCTTCGCCGTTCGGGTCCGTGCACCCCACGGTCCCAGCCTACGATGCGGGCGCCGGGAACGAAGGCGAGCAGCGCCTCGCCGACCTCGTCCCGTCGGGACTCGAGTCCAGGAGGAAGGCGGACGAGCACGACATCCCCGATCACGTCGAACGAGCGCGGAAGCAACGCGCGGTCGGCGGAGGTCCAGCGGAGCCGGTCGCGGTAGTCGGTCGGCCCGCCGGCCGGTCGTGGCTCGAAGTCGCGCTCCGCGACCTCGCCCCACGACGCCAGCGGCTCGGCGTCGGCCACGATCGGCAGCACGAGTCGGTCGCCCTCCGTCCGTATCGCGAGGTCGGTCCGGAGCCACCCGGCCCGTCGGAGGCCCCGCAACGAGAGCTCACCCCGGGTCCGGGGCACGATCAACGCGCGCGACCGCATACGCCTCCGCCGTGGAGGGTTCATCCTCGGGGTTCGAAGGCGGCCCGTTCGAGATTAACCTGACCTAGCCCCGGGGAGCCCCACCCGGCCCAGGGCGGCCCCGCCCGTCGCGGACTCCGGGCGTCCGGGCACGTTCCCGCGGTCGCGCGAGCTCCCGCCCGGGGGACCGGCGACCGGCCCGTCCCGATCACTTCGTGGTGATCGTCCCCGAGGCGATGTAGGCGGCGGGTTCCGAGGGAACCTGGACCTCCACGTCGAACACGGTGGGGACGTTCGGGGCCAGGGTCACGGGCAGGGTCGGCGTCGTGGCCACGACGCTGAACGGGGCGTTGAACGTCACGCTGAGGACCTGATGCGAGATCGAGTCGTTGTCCTCGAGGGTCATGATGATCGTCGTGTTCTCGCCCGGCACCACGTAGATCGGACAGACCGAGGACGAACAGTCGGGCGGGGCGAGGTAGCTCGTGTCCGACGTGTTGGTCGTTTCGTAGTTGGTGGTTAGCTCGTAGCTCTGGATCTCGACCCACGAGCCGGAGCTTGGCGGGCCCCCGCCCGGGACCGAAGCGGCCGAGGAGCTCCGCGGGATCCAGTAGAACACCGCCGCGACCACCAGGATCACGACCACGCAGCCGATCGCCATGAGGATCGTGCCCAGCGGGGCGTGCACGCGCGTGCGCGGTCTTGCCATCCGACCTACCGAAGCTCAGCCCGTGGCGAGGCCGTAGAGGGGCAGATCGAGCGCGAGTTGCGTGGTGGGGCCGGTGTAGTAGAGGACCACGGTGCAGGCGTTGGGGACCGTCCAGCAGGTCGAGGGGACGCCGTGGAAATCCTCGTCGACGAAGCTGGTGAACGTCCGGGTGAACAGGACGATCGTGTCGCCGGGCCGCAGGTACGGGGAGCCGGGAACGATCTGGGTGAAGTAGCCGAGCCGGTTGAACGCCGCGGCCGGGGGAGTGTACGTCCCGCAGTGCTGCAGCTGGGGAGCGTCCGGCCCGGGGGTGTTCTCCCCCGTGCCCGGCAGCTCCGCCATCGCGGAGAGCGTCGCCTCGAGATACACCGTCCCGTTGCACCACAGGACGAAGACGAGGTTGGTGATCGACAGGCTCGAGGGCGACACGCCGGTCACGGTGATGTAGATCACGGGAAGGTCCGGGCACGTCTCGACCCCGTTCACGTCCTTGCAGTCCGTTCCGTCGCCCCAGACCGGCGCCGAGCCGACGACGTTCGCGAGGTAGCTGATGCTGATCCACTGGCTGGGATAGACCGGCCGGAACGCGACCAGCACGCCGGCCAAGACCACCGTGATCCCGACCAGGAAGATCGTCGCGAGGATCGGGGAGACCCCCCGCCGACGACGGCGATACCGCCGCGATTTCATCAAGTACGATTAAGGCGGCGTAGCCGTACTTAAGCGTTAGGACCGCCATCTCGGCCGGCCGCCGGGGGTCAGGACCCGCCGGGCCGGGGTGCGGCTGGGCGGAGGGCGCGTCGATCCGGTTCCGGAGCCGATCTCAGGCGTCCACCCGGGCGCGATGGGGCGTGCCCGTCGGCGAGTTCGATGCGCCGCCACGCCGGGGCGGTCCCGAACTACGCCTTCGGGGGATGCCGGAGGAGCGGGACGACATCCGCTCCCCGCCGTCGCCCGAGCTCTCCCCGGGCGGCCGAGGCTCCGCCGAACTTCACCGATCCGGCGCCCGCCTCGCTCGGCACACCGGCGCCCGCGAGGAGAAGAGGAACGGGGTCCGCGGAGTGGGAGCGGAGGATGCACGGCGTGGCGTGGTCGCCCGTCACCGCCAGCCGGACCCGGGCGAGGTCGAGCCCGTCGAGGAAGGGGCCGAAGAACGAGCGGTCGATCGCCTCGATCGCCGACTTCTTCCCGAGGGCGTCGCCGTCGTGGCCGGGCTCGTCCGGCCCCTTGAGGTGAACGTACACGAACGGATGCGTCGCGACCAGTTCCCGGGCGATCCGGGCGCGGTCGCGGTATCCCGCGTCGCGGTCGGGGCCCATCGGACCGATGTACCGGTCCTCCAACCGGAGGAAGCGGGCGATCCCTCGCTCGACCGGCATCTCGGTCAGCGCCGCCCCGGCGATCCCGTGCCGGGCTTCGAACGACGGTGGAGGGGTCGCGGGGAGACCGCCCGCGTTGCGGGCCAAGATGCCGTTCGCGATCGGCCGGCCGGCGATCGCCCGGCGGGCGTTCACGGGGTCCCCCGCGAGCACCGGGCGCGCCCGTTCGAGAAACCGGTTCACCGCCTCGGCGGCTCGACGGGCCGCGGTCGACCCGGTCAGCGCCGCCACCGGCCGCACCGCCGCCCGTTCCGGCCTCCGCGCCACGCCCATCCCGCCGACCTTCTCGTAAAACGGGTCGGCGTTCGAGATCTCGGGTGCCAGGGGCCCGTCGCGCACCGGCCGGAACCAGAGGACGCCCCGATGCCCGACGGTCGCCCGGACCTCCGCCCGGATCCCCTCGGGGGCGAGCAGGTCGGTCCGGGAGAGCCGGTCCGCGAGCTGCCCCGCCTCGGCCGTGGAGAGCGACCGTCCGACGCGGGGATCGAGAACGGTGCCGTCGCCGTCGACGGTGGCGAAGTTCATCCGAAGCGCGATCTCCCCCGGGCCCAACGGAAGGTCGATCCCGAGCGCCTCTAGGACGCCTCGGCCGGGCGAGTTGCGGACGGGGTCGTACCCCAGCAGGGCGAAGACCCCGGCGTCGGACTCCGGGGCGATCCCTTCGCCGACGACGATCAGCTCCCCGCTCGTCCCGGACTTTAGGAGCCCGTCGAGGTGGGGGGTCGCGGCGGCCTCGACCGGGGATATCCCTCCGGTGTCGGGATGGGGACGGTCGCCGAGTCCGTCGAGGACGATCAACGCGAGCGCGGGACGATCTTCCTCGAGAACCTGCACGGGGCCGGGCATCAAGTATTAAGGGAACCGGGAACTGGCAACCCGTTCCGTGGAGCAGCAGCCGAAAGGCGGCTTTAGGCGTTTCGTTCTGACCCCCGCCGGCAAGGCGATTCTCCTCGCGATCGCGATCGGGGTCGTCTTCGCGACGTTCGTCTACGTGACCCCGCTCCTCGCCATCCCGGCGTTCCTGGTGGTGGGGCTCGCCGTCCCGATCTATGCCGGCCTCAAGCGGCCGCGCTACCTCGCGCTCGCCGGCCTCGTGGTGCTGCTCCTCGCGGTCCCGATCGCCAGCGCGGCGTACACGCAGGAGATCCTCACCCCCACCCCGGCCGCGAGCTCGAGCGCCACCCTGCCGGCGGGCAACGGGGGCGCGGTGCTCCAGAACGCGTACGTCTCGCCGTTCAGCGGCGACGCCAGCACGAACTTCTCCTGGAACGTCACGATCTACCCCCAGTACCTCACGAGCACGATCGATTTCGACGTTCCCGCCGGCACCTACCCGTTCGACCTAGGATCGGTCGCCGGATACCAGGCCGAGCCGGCGACCGGCATCGCGACCGCCGGCGCGCCCAACGTCAACCTTACGTTCGTCCGCGCCCCGTACACCGTGTCGTTCCACGAGACCGGGCTCGCGAGCGGAACGAACTGGTCGGCGACCCTCGGCGGGACGATCGGCAACTCGACGACCTCCACGATCGCGTTCGGCGTCGGGAACGGAACGTATCCGTACTCCGCGGGCCCCGTCGCCGGCTACTCCGCCGTCGGCGCGTCGGGCTCCGTCACGGTCTCCGGGAACGGGGCCTCGGTCGACGTGGCGTTCACCGAGGACGCCTACCCGCAGACGTTCCTCGAGTCGGGCCTCCCGGCGGGGGCGGACTGGAACGTGACGGTGAACGGCTCGACCTACGCCTCGACGACCCCGTCGCTCACGGTGGTGCTCGCGAACGGATCGTACCCGTACTCGTACGCCTCGGTGACCGGGTTCAGCGCCGGCTCCCCCACGGGCACGGCGACCGTCCTCGGCCCCACCACCCCCGTGGACAACGCCTACAGCCAGACGTCACAGACCGCGATCTTCACCGAGTCGGGCCTCCCGATTGGGACGCCCTGGTCGGTCACGATCGGGTCGGACACGGAGGTCTCGCGCGGCCGGTCCGTCTCGTTCTCGGAGACCGACGGTCGGTTCGGCTACGCGGTCGGCTCGGTTGCGGGCTACACCCAGACCCCCTCGGCCGGCAACGTCACCCTGAGCGGGGTCTCCCAGGAGGTGAACGTCACGTTTCAGCCGCCCGAGTATTTCCTGAGCTTCACGGAGTCGGGCCTCCCCGCCGCGGCGACCTGGTCGGTGCTCGTCGACGGGATCTCGGAGAGCGCGGTCAACTCCCCGGTCGCGGTGTTCCTGTACATCAGCACGTGCCCGGGCGCGACCACGAGCGACTCGGGGGTCTGCTCGGCGGGCTATCCGTTCATCCCCCTCAACGAGACGTTCGCCTCCCCCCTGACCGGGGTGACGACCGTCACGTTCCGCTACACGATCGGCTCGGACGGGATCTGGGACTGGCAGATGGCGCTCGAGATGCGCGACTCCGCCGGCCACACGACGCTCGTCTCGCTCGTCGGCGACCCGACGTACGACGGGATCGAGGGCCCGGTGGTCGGAGGGTTCCTCACGTTCTTCGCGGAGCTGATCCCGACGCTCTACGCCGACTTCTTCCTCTACCTCGGCGCCCCGTTCTACTTCGTCCTCCTCCTCTACATGGTGTTCAAGAACCGCGAGTCCCGGCGCCGGGCGACGCGCCGGCGCGCCGCGGGCCCCATTCCGCCGACATCGTCGCCGACACCCGCCGGACCGACCCCCGACGCGCCGGCTCCCAGCGCCCCGGGACCGC
>JASHOP010000084.1 GCA_030041075.1 Thermoplasmata archaeon
GCCTCGATGTTCGTATTCGGGTGAAGTCCCTCGAGGATGATCCGCAGCTTCTCCTCGCCGCTCCAGGTCCGCTTCGTCGTCATGGGACCTCCGCGCCCAGCCGCACGGCACGGGCGCTCTCGTCGGTTTCGGCTACCTCGCTACCTCCCCCAGACCCCCACCAGGATACCTGCCGGAATCTACGGGGGTACGCGCCACCCGCCCCTCTGTGAAGATCAGGTCGAACTCGCAGACCGTGTCGTCTTGCATCTCGCCCCCCGAGGCCGTCCTCATGTCCCTGCTTCGCCGCGGATGTCCCGACGTCTCGCGCCCGCCGATAAGAGACGGGCCTGTCCCGATTGGTGAACAGTTCCCGCAATATGAGTTCTTTTTATAGTAGCGCAATATTACCTAATCGGGAGTTGTCTCCGCAGGGGCTCGGCCGCACGGTCGGTCCCCGGAGGCGAAAAGCAGATGGCAAAGATCATCGGGATCGATCTCGGAACGAGCAACTCGGCGGCCGCGGTTCTCGAGGGGGGCCGTCCGGTCATCATCCCCAGCGCGGAAGGCACGACGGTGGGAGGCGGGAAGGCGTTCCCGTCGTACGTCGCGTTCACGAAGGACGGGCAGCTCATCGTGGGTGAGCCGGCGCGCCGGCAGGCGATCTCGAACCCCGAGGGGACGGTCACCGCCTTCAAGCGGAAGATGGGCACCGATCACCGGTACACTCTCCACGGCAAGCCGTACACCCCGCCCCAGCTCTCGGCGTTCCTCCTGCAGAAGATCAAGCGGGACGCGGAGGCGTTCCTCGGCGAGAAGGTCGAGAAGGCTGTGATCACGGTACCCGCCTACTTCAACGACAACCAGCGCCAGGCCACGAAGGACGCCGGGGCGATCGCGGGACTCGACGTGGTCCGCATCATCAACGAGCCGACCGCGGCGTCGCTCGCGTACGGCCTCGACAAGGCCGGCAAGAACCAGAAGATCCTCGTCTTTGACCTGGGCGGCGGGACGCTCGACGTCACGTTGATGGACTTCGGGGACGGGGTGTTCGAGGTCCTCTCCACCAGCGGGGACACCCAGCTCGGCGGCACCGACATGGACAACGCGGTGACCGAGTGGATCGCCGCCGAGTTCCAGAAGGAGTCGGGGGTCAACATCCGCTCGGACAAGATGGCGATGCAGCGGGTCCGCGACGCCGCCGAGAAGGCGAAGATCGAGCTCTCCTCGACCGTCGAGACCCAGATCAACCTGCCGTTCCTGACCGCGACCCAGGACGGCCCGAAGCACCTCGCCCTCCCTCTGACCCGGGCGAAGCTCGAGGAGCTTGTCCGCCCGATCGTCGATCGGTGTCGGACGCCCGTCGACCAGGCGATCAAGGACGCCAAGCTTTCCAAGGACCAGATCGCGCGCGTCGTCCTCGTCGGCGGCCCGACGCGGATGCCGATCGTCCAGAAGTTCCTCGAGACCGCGATCGGGCGGCCGATCGAGCGCGGCGTCGACCCGATGGAGTGCGTGGCGATGGGCGCGGCGATCCAGGGCGGGGTCCTTGCCGGCGAGGTGAAGGACGTGCTGCTCCTCGACGTGACGCCCCTCTCCCTCGGCGTCGAGACCCTCGGCGGCGTGCTGACGCACCTGATCGAGCGGAACACGACGATCCCGACCCGCAAGAGCCAGACGTTCACGACCGCGGCCGACAACCAGTCGAGCGTGGAGATCAAGGTCTACCAGGGCGAGCGGCCGATCGCCGCCGACAACGTCGCCCTCGGCAGCTTCATGCTCACGGGGATCCCGCCGGCGCCCCGGAGCGTCCCGCAGGTCGAGGTGAGCTTCGACATCGACGCGAACGGGATCCTGAACGTCTCCGCGAAGGACCTGGCGAGCGGCCGCAAGCAGGGGATCACGATCAGCGCCTCCAACAAGCTCTCGAAGGAGGAGGTCGCCCGGATGGTGAAGCAGGCGGAGGACCTCGCCGGCGAGGACCGCAAGCGGGCCGACCTCATCCAGGCGAGGAACCAGGCCGAATCGCTCGCCTACGAGGCCGAGCGCGTCCTCGCGGACGCGAAGGACAAGGTCGACGCCGCCGACGCCGAGAGCGTCCGGGAGAAGGTCAAGGCCGTCCGGGACGCGGTCGAGAACAAGGACGCGACCGTCGACGAGGTCCGCGCCAAGACCGACGAGCTGACGCGGGCCCTGCACGGGATCGCCCAGAAGCTCTACCAGGCCGGGACCGCGCCGCCGCCGGGATCGGCCCCGGGGGCCGGGACCGACGCGTCGTCGGCCTCCGCCGGCGCCGACGGCCCCGCCTCCGGTCCGGTCGACGCCGACTTCAAGGTCGTCGACGACGGCACCGGGGACCAGAAGACCGGGACGTGAACGGGCCCGCCCGGGCCGGCGCTACCGCGCCGGCAGGGGCCGGGGCCAGCGCCGGCCCTTCGCGGGGCCCGCGTACTCGAGGTCGGGGCGGATCAGTCGGTTGTCGGATGCCTGCTCGATCGCGTGCGCGGTCCAGCCGGCCGTCCGCGCGACGGCGAACGTCGGCGTGAACAGTTCGCGCGGTAGCCCGACCGCCTCGAGCACCACCGCGCTGTAGTACTCCACGTTCGTGAACAGTCGCGCGTCCGGATGGGTAGCCCGGAGCGCGGCGAGCGCCGCACGTTCCACCGCCTCGGCGAGCTCGAGACGCGCGGGGTCGGCCACGTCCCGGGCGATCCGGTGGAGGATCACCCCCCGCGGGTCGTCCGTCTTGTACGCCCGGTGCCCGAAGCCGTAGAGGACGTCGCGCCGGGCGAGCCGGTCCCGGATCCACGCCTCCGCGCGGTCCGGCGTGGCGATCGCGTCGAGCATCTCGGAGACGCGGCTGGGGGCGCCCCCGTGGATCGGTCCCTTGAGCGTGCCGAGCGCCCCCGTCGCCGCGCTCACGAGGTCGGAGTGCGTCGAGATCGCGATCCTGAGGGCGAACGTCGAGGCGTTCATCCCGTGGTCCGCGAGGAGGTCGAGGTACCCTTCGAGCGCGGCGACTTGGGTGGGGTCCGGAGCGTGGCCGCGCAGCATCCAGAGATAGCTCTCGGCGAGGGAGATCCCCTCGGGCGGGGGCGACCACCCCTCGCCGCCCGACCGGCGCACGTACCGCGCGAGGAGCACGGGCGTCCGCGCGATCAGCCGGTATCCCTCCTCGAGCCGCGGAGGGTAGCCGTAGCTGCCGTCCCCGAGCAGGGAGATCAGGGAGCGCAGCGCCTCCAGCGGCGGGAGCCCGGGCGGAAGCGAGTCCGCGCCCCGGAGCAGCGCCTCGGGGATCGCCCGGGCGGAACGCAGCGCCTCCACGACCTCGGGGGACGGGTCCGCGGACGGAGGTTCTCCGTGGAGCAGGAGGTGGACGACCGACTCGTACGGCACGCCGGGCACGATGTCCCGAACGTCGAAGCCCCGGTAGACGAGATCGCCGGTCTCGCCGCCGACCCACGAGATCTCGGTCCGGCCGACGACGACCCCGTCCAGCCCCTTCGAGACCCGGGTGCCCGCGGCCATCGGACAGCCCCGGAGCCCGGACGCCCTTAATTCTACGCCCCGCGCTTCGAGCAAAGGCTAAAGGCCGCACCCCGGTCGAGCGGCGATGGCCGAGGGGCCGACCCAGCTGATGGAGCGGGTGCTCGACCAGCGGGTCACGCTGGTCCTCAAGGACGCGCGGGAGATCTCAGGCCGGCTCGTCGGCATCGACGAGCACATGAACCTCGTGCTCGAGGACGCGGACGAGAAGGCCGCGGAGGTCACCCGCCACCTGGGACGCCTCGTGCTCCGGGGGTCGAACGTCGTGACGCTCCACGCCCCGCAGGGGCCGACCGCGAAGTCCCGCTGACCGTGACGGCCCACCCTGCCGCCCCCGAGCTCGGTCGACCCCGCCGGCGGGGCGAGGAGCTCGCGGTCCTCAAGCTGCTGGCCCACGCCGGGGCCGACCAGACGCCGGTCGTCCTCACGTCGCGCGACGTCGGCGCGCGGATCGGCGTGAGCCAGCAGGCGGCCGACCGCTACCTCCTCGCGCTCGAGCACCGGGGCCTCCTCGTCCGCTCGATGGCACGACGGCGCCAGCGCCTCGAGCTGACCCCGGCCGCGATGGCCATGCTCCGCGCCGAGTACCACGGCTACCGCCGCATCTTCGAGGGGCCCGCGAGGCTCTCCCTCTCGGGGCAGGTCGCGTCGGGGCTCGGCGAGGGGCGCTACTATCTGAGCCAGCCCGGGTACGTCGTCCAGTTCGCCGAGCGGCTCGGATACGCTCCGTTCCCGGGAACGCTCAACGTCGGCGTCGGCGCGGGAGCGCTCCGCAAGCTGGCGCTCCTCGCGTCCTGGCAGGGGGTCCGCATCGACGGCTTCGAGGCGAGCGGTCGGACGTTCGGGGGCGCGACGTGCTATCCGGCCCGCGTGAACGGCCGCTCAGGCCACCTCATCCGCCCGGACCGCACCCACCACCGGGACGTCGTGGAGATCATCTCGCCCGAGAACCTCCGGACGAAGCTCAACGTGCACGATTCGGACACCGTCACGATCGAGCTCGAGGAGGCATGACCGCCGAGTCGCTCGCCCGGTCGGTCGCGCGCGATCGCCGGCCGGAGCCCGCGGGACCGGACGCCGCCCGCCGCTTCGTGAACCAGTGGGTCGAGCCGGAGGCGCTCGGGCCGGAGCGCGTGAGCGCGTTCGTCGTGATCCTGAAGACGCGGGGGTGCTACTGGGCCGACCTCAAGGGGTGCTCGATGTGCGGCTACTCTCGGGACACGCTCGGGCGCTCGGCCACGCCCGACGAGCTCGCGGAGCAGCTCCGGCGGGCCGCCTCGCGCTACCGCGACGAGCCGTACGTGAAGCTGTACACGTCGGGGAGCTTCCTCGACGATCGCGAGGTCGATTCGGAGAGCCGGCGCGCGATCGTCCGCGCGTTCTCGGGCCGGGCGCGGCGGCTCCTGTTCGAGACCCTCCCCGAGTTCGCGACCCCGGAGACGCTCGGTCCCCTCCGGGAGGCGTTCGCCGGGGAGATCGAGGTCGCGCTCGGCCTCGAGTCGACCGACCCGGTCGTGCTCGCGCGCTTCGTCCACAAGAGCGCCGCGCCGTCGGAGTATTTGGCGGCCGGCGACCGGGTGCGCGCGCTCGGGCTCCGGGCGAAGGCGTACCTCCTGCTCAAGCCGCCGTACCTCGCCGAGGGGGAGGCGATCGACGACGTCGTCCGCTCCACCGCGGAGGCCGCCCCCCACTTCGACGCGCTCTCCGTCAACCCCGTCCACATCCAGAACGGCACGGTCGTCGAGTGGCTCTACCGCCGGGGCCGCTACCGCCCGCCGTGGCTCTGGTCGGTGGTCGAGTCCCTCCGGGCCGGGGCGAAGCTCCGGGGCGCGGCCCGGCTCGTGTCGTTCCCCACCGCCGGCGGGGTTGCGCGCGGGCCGCACAACTGCGGTTCCTGCGACGCGGAGGTCCTGCGCGCGATCGAGGAGGCGTCCCTCTCCCAGCGGTTCGACGCGCTCGACGGGCTCGACTGCCCGTGCCGGACCCCCTGGCGGGCCGAGCGGGCGTTCGGCCCGATGGGGGTCGAGGCGTGACGGACCCTGCGACGAGGCTGCCCGCGCACGTCGCCCCGACCCTCCTCGCCTTCCTCCGGGCTCATGCGCTCGCGCCCGGGCTTCGCGGCGCGGTCGTGGGACTGTCGGGGGGAGTCGACAGCGCCCTCACGGTCCGGCTGGCGCGCGACGCCCTCGGGCCGGAGCACGTCCTCGCGGTCCTCCTGCCGGATCCGGGGTACGCGCGCGACCTCCTCACCGAGACGCAGGAGTACGGCCGGTCGCTCGGGATCGAGACGCGCACGATCCCGATCGCGCCTGTCCTCGAGGCGTTCCGGGCCGTCCTCCCTCCCACCGACGATCGCGTGGGCCTCGGCAACATCCAGGCGCGGGTCCGCATGATCGCCCTGTACGCGCTCGCGCGCGAGACCCAGCGGCTCGTCGTCGGAGCGGGGAACAAGTCGGAGCTCCTCCTCGGCTACTTCTCGAAGTACGGGGACGGCGGCGTCGACCTCCTGCCGATCGGCGACCTGTACAAGACCGACGTGCGGGCGCTCGCCGCGGAGCTCGGCGTGCCGGCGCCGATCCTCGACCGCCCGTCGACCGCCGGGCTGTGGCCCGGCCAGACCGACGAGGGGGAGCTCGGGGCGAGCTACGACGCGATCGACCGCGTCCTCCGGGGGATCGAGGAGCTCCGGCGGGAGGATGAGATCGTCGAGCAGACCGGGCTCCCGCCCGGAACCGTCCGCTCGATCCTCGCCCGCGTCCAGGCGAACCGCCACAAGCGGCGGCTCCCGCCGGTCGCCAAGGTCGGGCTGAGGACCGTCGGGATCGACTGGCGGGAGTGACTCCGCCGCGCCGCGGCGCCCGCGCGCGCCCGGCGCAACGTTTTACGGACCGACGGCTCGCTCGGCCCACCGACCGAGGGGCTTTTCGCACCGTATGGACCGCGCGACCTACCAGCGACTCTACGACGCGCTCGCCACGTACGAGGACGTCCACCGCATCGCCCACGCCGAGCACCGGGACGAGGAGCTCCTGTTCGTCATCCACACGCACCGGGTCACGCGGGATGCGACGCGCCGATTCTACGTCGTGAAGCGCCAGGTCCCGCGCCTGGTCGGGCAGTGGAAGCGCGGCCGGTCGATCCTGGAGATCGCGCGCGAGTGGAAGTTCCCGCCGGTCCTGATGGGGCAGCAGATGCTCGGCGATCTCGGCATCCCCCGCAAGAAGGTCTGGCAGGTGTTCCTCCACCCCGAGGCCGCCCCGGACTCGCGGATCCGCAAGGAGGTCGAGGCGCTCCTCGCGGCGGACATGATCTACTCGCCGCACGGGATGGAGCTCCAGCGGGAGCGGGGCCGCAAGGGCGAGGAGCGGATGCACCGCTGGCTCGCGAAGCACGGGATCGGCTACCGGACCGAGAAGGACCTTCGGGGGAAGTACGCGAAGACCCCCGACGCGCTGCTCGACGAACCGATCATCTTCTACGGGCAGAAGCTCACGTGGATCGAGTCGAAGGCGAACTTCGGCGACGACGTGGAGATGCGCAAGAACCTGCGCCGCCAGCTCGGGCCGTACACCGAGCTGTTCGGTGAGGGGGCGGTCGTGTACTGGTACGGCTACGTCAACGGGGCGGAGTCACCGGCCGGCGTCCTCCTGTGGGACGGCGAGACGTTCGAGGGGATCACGCCGGTCGTGCCGCCGCATCCCGAGCGACCTCACGCTGGGCACCCGTCGCGAGATCACGCTCGACCAGGGCACCCGGCGACGCTTCCTTCAGCCCCAGGATCAGCGCCCGGCGGCTCCGCCGACGGGCGGCCTCCCTGAGCTGGCGGGACATCGACCGCCCGATCAGGTCGCAGTCCGCGGGCGTCCCGGCCCGGCGGAGCCGCTCGACCAGGACCATCGCCTCCTCGGTGAGCGACGGGTCGGCGACGACGACGTAGGTGTCGAGACCGGGCTCGCCGTCGGGCCAGCGCCCCGCGCCCTTCAGCAGGAGCTCGAGCGTCTGGTCGCCGAGCGCGAGGCCCGCGGCCGGCGTCGGCGGCCCCCCGAACAGCTCGATCAGGTGGTCGTAGCGCCCGCCCCCGAACACCGACCGCGACCCCCCGGTCCGCGCGAACGCCTCGAAGACGGTCGACGTGTAGTAGGCGAGGCCCCGGACGACCGTCGGATCGAAGACGATCCGGTCCCCGAGCCCGATCCGGTCGAGCCGGGCCACCAGCCGACGGACCCGGTCGACGCCCGCGCGTGCGGGGTCGTCGAAGCCGGGACCCTCGAGCCCGCGAAGGTAGGCGTCCAGGTGCGCGGGGTCGACCCCGGGGCCGACCGCCGAGAACAGCTCGACGAGCTCGTGGGTCCGGTCCGCCGGGACCCCCGAGGCCGCGAGCTCGGAGGCGAACTCCGCCGCGGAGCGGGTGCGGAACCGGTCGACCGCGCGGAAGAACCGGCCCGCGTCGGACGACCCGAACCTCCGCCCGAGGCCCTCGGCGATCCCGCGGTCGTTGAGCCGGAACGCGTACGCCCCGCCCGCGCCCAGTTCGTCGAGGATGAGGGCGGCCGTCGCGAGGAGGTCGGCCTCCGCCTCGATCCCGGGAACGCCGAGGATGTCGAGGTTGAACTGGAAGAACTCGCGCGTCCGGCCGGACTGCGGCTCCTCGTAGCGCCAGCTCTTCGCGGCGGTGAACCATTTCACCGGCAGCGGCTCGGACTTCGCCCGCTCGACGAAGACGCGGGCGAGCGAGGGGGTCTGCTCGGAGAGCAGCGCCACCCGGCGGTCCCCCTTGTCGGCGAACGTCCAGGTCTCGGCGGCGATCCCTTCCCCGCTCTTCGTCGCGAACAACTCGAAGCTCTCGATGCTCGGGACCTCCAGCTCGACGAACCCCGCCCGGCGGGCGACGGAGCGCATCCGGCGCCGGATCTCCGACCGCGCGCCGGCCTCGGGAGGCGGGTAGTCCCGGAACCCTCGCAGCGGGCCGGGCGCCACGCGGTCGCGACCTGGGGGGCGCTCTTTACCTATGCGGAGGGCGACGGGCGCTCGGGTCCGGCGGGGAGGTCGGCCGGCACGCCCCCGGCGGACGCCGGCTCGTTGCGCTCGGCGAACTGGCGCAGGCGGCGGTACGCGTCGATCAGCCCCACGAAGTTGCGACGACGCAGCTCCTCCGCGATCGTCCTCAGCTCGGTGAGGGCGGGCCGGATCTCCCCGCCGGCGCCGCGCATCTCCACGAGGCGATCGCGGAGCCGCCGGAGCTCCTCAAGGAACCGCGGCTCGAGGACCGCCCAGAGCGCGAACGCCGCGCGCGCGAGCAGGCGCTCCGCCGCCTCGCGGCGGGCGGTCCCCAGGCTCTTGCGCCCCTCCTCGAGAGGACCCAGGGCCGGGGCCGGGTCCCCGCCGAGCTCCCGGATCGTCTCGACCATCAGGTCGCACTCGGCGAGCAGGACCCGGCCGGTCGCCCACTGCGCCTCGAGCCGGCCGATCTCGTCGCGCACGTGGAGGAGACGGCGCAGCGCTCCCGACACGTCGCCGACGGTCAGCGCATGGCGCAGCGCGTCCAGCTCGACGTCCGCGCTCGGCGTCGGGACGAGTTGCGACAGCTCGTTGCGTCGGGCGAGCTCGACCTCGTACTGTTCCGCGAGGACGCTCGTGAGGTGGACGAAGATCTCCCGAACCGCGACGTCGAGGGACGCCTCGTCCGCGGTCAGCTCCGCCGCGCGGACCCGATCCGCGAGCCCGGTGAGGTCCACGTTCAGCCGGCGACCCGCCAGCAGGTACTCCTCGGCCCGGCGTCGGAGCTCGGACCCCGCCGAGGCGGCCGGGAGCGCCGGAAGCCCGTCGAGCGGTCGGAGGGGCGCCGGCTCGCGCGTGGGGCGCTCGTGGAGCGGCTCGCCGGAGCGAAGGCCCGGGAACCGGCCGGAACGATCGAGCACGCCCGCGGCCGGCGGCGGTTCGGGCGGCGGAGCGGAGAGGTCGATCGACTGGATGAGCTCGCCGATCGTCCGGAGGAACACCGGGTCGTCCCCGCCCGCCGGGCCGGCCGCCTCGCGGACGGCCGAGAACAGCCCGACCGCGAGGTGACAGCCCGCGCACTCGGTCGCGCCCTCGGGAGCCTCCGCGCCGCAGGCAGGACACGCGATCATGCGTCCTCCCGAACTACGGGGCGCTCGCGAGGCGGACGAGCGCCGTCGTCGGGTGCAGCGAGCGACGCCCCGGTCGAGACCCCGCGTCCCGGTCGGAGGTCGGTGGGCCCACGATCGGTGGGGACGGAGTCGTCCGCGGTGTAGCCGTCGACGACCGCACGGTGGAAAGATAGCGGTGCGGGACTCAAAAGCTCTCGGTGGACCCGCGGTCAGGCCGTCGCCGGCCGGGGCGCCAGGTGGCGGCGGGCGGAGGGCGTGGGGTGGTACTCTCCCGGCGGGAATGCCGGACGCACGGTCTCCCTCCGCGCCGCCTCCGGAGGGAGCCGTCGCCGGCAGCGCGGACAACGAAATCCCCGGAGCCGGCCGAGCGACCGCGTGGTGTTCCCGCAGGCGGGGCACGCGGGGCTCGCGTCCCGATGCCGGGGGACGAGCCGGAGGAGGCGGATCCCCTCGAGGTGAACGGACGGGTCGGTCCCACGGCTCCCCCAGACGGCGACGCGGTCGCCGGCGTGGAGCGAAAGGACGACCCTCGGCAGGGTCTTGGTCGGCTCGAAGGCTACGCAAGGCACCTCCGCCCCTTCCGCATCCCGCACCGTGATCGCGACGTGCCCGCCGGGCCGGGCGGCGGGGCGGCGCACCACGGTCCCCTCCACGGTCCCCGCGACGTACGGCCCGAACGTTCCCAAGGTCCGCGGCACGAGGTGGTCCCCCGTGGCCTGGTTCGTGCGGAAGAGCGCCCAGCGGTCGACCGGCTCCGACCGGACGATCAGTCGGGCGGATCGGCAAGCGCGCGCGCTCGTCCCTCGCAATCCGAACAAGATCGGGCACGGCGTGTGTGGCGCCACCAGCAGACGCCGGGTCCGAGGGTCGTGGCAGAGGAACAGCCCGGGCTCGAGCCGCTGTGCCTCGCGGACGCTCCGCGCGCCGACGGTCCTCGGCGTGCCCCACCGGGCCCGCGCGCGGTAGGCGATCAGCTCCCACGTGGCGCGGCGCGCCGGCCAGGCGATCGCCGCGGCGGCCCCCACGACCCCGGTCGGCTCGCCCCGGGTCCGGAGCTCGACGCCCTCCCGCTCCAGCTCGGGGACGAGCTCGCTCGGCCGGACGACCTCGCGCACGGCCCTCCAGTAGATCGACGACGGCAGCCGACGCGCGCTCACGACGAGCGCCGGGTCGGTCCCCGGCTCGTCGGGCGCGTTCCGGAGGACGCTGGTCCAGGCGGCTTCGACGAACCGCGCCCGGTCGGCCGGGGCGAGTCCGGTCCCGCGGGCGTAGGCGAAGACGGGGCGTCCGTCGATCTCGGCGACCTTCCTCCGGACTCCCGAGCCGCGTCCGAAGCGCGCGCCGAGCGCGGCATTGCCCCGGGTCTTCCACGGGATGTTCGGGTTGAGCCGGACGAGCCGGGGCTCGCCGAGGAGATCGATCGACAGCGCGCGGGCCTCGCGCAGGAGCTCGGTCAGCACCCACGTGGTGCATCCGCCGCTCGGGCTGTCGGTGTCATCGATCCCGACCCAGATCGGTCGCACTCCGGGGACCAAGATGCGAAGGAAGATGAAGACGTCCGGACCCGTCGCGCCCGGATCCGGGTCGTTGGGGCCGGGCGGTCTGGTACCGGCAGGGCCCGGCTCGACGGGGGGTCGCGGGTCCGGTCCGCGCGGGCCCGGCGCGCTACGTCGCGCTCGCGAGGAGCTTCTCGTACGCGGCGAGGTTCGGCTCGATCCGGATGTCGGTGCGGACCGGGCCGAGCCGCTCGCCCACGAGCTTGACCTCGAGCCCGTCGCGCGTCGTCTCCCGCGGCCGATGCATGACGCCGACCGGCAACCGGCCCGCCTCGACCTGCTCGAGGCAGAGGCGGAACATCGTCTTGCGGTCGGCCGGGTCGTAGCCGGGGAGCGTCGCGACGTCGACGATCTTCTCCCGCCAGAGCTTGTACGTGTCGTTGTACGTCACGCACGGCGAGAGGTCCTCGACGAACGCAAACCCCCGGCCCGCGCGGTTGAACCGCAGGGCCTCCTCGAGGATCGCCGTCATCGACTTCGGATCGCCCGAGAACGTGCGGGCGATGAAGTTCGGGGCCGGGATCGAGAGCGCCGTCAGGATCGAGTGGAACGGGGGCTCGACGTTCCCCTCGTAGCCGAGCTGGCTCGTCGGGGACGCCTGGCCCTTCGTCAGCCCGTACGTCTCGTTGTTCATCACGAGGTAGAGGATCGACGCGTTCTTCTTGAACGCGTGGATGAAATGGCCCATCCCGATCGCGTACCCGTCGCCGTCTCCCCCGGCGGCGACGACCGTGAGCTGGGGGTTCGCGAGCTTCACGCCGACCGCCTGGGCGAGCAGGCGGCCGTGGAGGGCGTGGATCCCGTTCACCTCGAGGAAGTTGTGGATCGAGCCCGAGCATCCGATTCCACCGACCAGCACCAGGTCGTGGGTCGCGATCTTCAGGTTCGCGGCCGCCTTCTTCACGGCCGCCAGGACGCTGAAATCGCCGCACCCGGGGCACCAGATCGGCGGGACCGGCTTCGCGGAGACGGTCGGGGTCATGCGGCCCCCTCCACGTTCGAGACGATGTCGACGGCGCGGAAGGTGTAGCCGTCGTAGCGTCGGATCGAGCGGAGCTTACCGTGGCGCTCGGGCATCGTCTCGCGGAGGAGCCGGGCGAACTGGCCCGTGTAGTTGTTCTCCACGACGTACGCCCGGTCGACGCGGTCGAGGAACGGTCCGATCTCGTGCGTCGGCACGGGGTATACGGTCCGGGCCTGCAGATACCGGCTGGGGATCCCGCGCGACGCGAGGACCGCCTGGGCCTCGAGGATCGGTCCCGACGTGCTCCCGTACCCGACGAACCCGACCTTCGCGTCCGCGGGACCGAAGCACCGCGACGCCGGCAGCTCGTCGCGGGCGCGGACCATCTTCTCCATCCGCTTCTCCATCATCTTGAGCCGGTTCGCCGGGTTCACCGAGACGTGGCCCCACTCGTCGTGCTCGTTGCCGGTCACCTCCGACCAGAGCCCCGGGGTGCCGGGCGGCGCGAACGGACTGACCCCGTCGTCGGTGAACTCGTAGACCTTGTACTGCGCGAGCGCTCCCGCCGTCTCGGCCGTCAGCCGCTTTCCGCGGTCGACGAGCGCCTTCGACAGGTCGAACCGCGGGCTCGTGGTCGTGTTCTGGCAGAGCGCCTGGTCGAGCAGGAGGATCACGGGGACCCGCCACCGTTCGGCGAGGTTGAGCGCCTGGATCGTGATCTCGAACGCATCGTGCGGGTCGGCGGGGGCGACGAGGAACCGCGGGTACTCGCCGTGGCCCAGGTTCGCGAGGTGCGAGAGGTCGGACTGCTCGTGCCGGGTCGGCTGACCGGTCGACGGGCCGACGCGCTGGCAGTCGGCGACCACCACGGGGATCTCGGCGGTCCCCGCATGGCCGATCCCCTCGGTCATGAGCGACAGCCCCGGCCCGCTCGTGGACGTCATCGCCCGGGCCCCCGCGTAGGCGGCGCCGATCACCATGTTGATCGCGGCGAGCTCGTCCTCGGCCTGGCGGACCACCCCGTCGAACGCGGGGAGGTAGCGCTGCAGGTACTCCATGATCTCGGTCGCGGGCGTGATCGGGTAGCCGGCGAAGAACCGGCCCCCGCCGACGACGAACCCGAGCGCGACCGCCTGGTTGCCCGTCGTCAGGATGACATCGTGCGCGTCGCCGCTCGCGACCGCGTAGCGGTCGGGGACCCCCGGGGCCTCGAGGGCGGCCTTGCGCCCGATCTCGAGCGCCTTCAGGTTCTTCTCGAGCGCCTCCGGGCTGCGCCGGCGGAACCGGTCCTCGATCACGCCGCGCGTCATCGCGGGGTCGAACCCGAACAGGACCGAGAGGGCGCCGTACGCCGCGGTGTTCTTGAAGATCGGCTGGCCGAGCGGCCCGCCGACGAGCGTGGCGAACGGGAACCCGGCCGAGTTGGGAAGGTCGGAGTGGAAGGTCGTCGAGTCGTAGAGGATGAACCCGTGCGGGGCGAGCTCGTGCTGGCCGATCTCGATCGCCTGCTGGTCGAACGCCACGATGACGTCGACCTGGTTCTTGACGGCGGAGACCGGGTCCCGGCAGCCTCGCACCGAGGCGTCGGCGTGGCCCCCGCGGATCCGGGAGAGGACGTTGCGCGAGGCGTAGACGTAGAGCCCCCGCTTGCGGAAGTAGCGGGCGAGGAGGTCGGTGACGGTCAGCGTCCCGTCGCCTCCCTGGCCCCCGATCATCACGCTGACGTCCGCCAGCTCGCGGGGCGGTGCTCCCGAGGCCGGGCCGGATTCCGTGGGGATTGGCCCGACGCGGGCCGCGGGGGAGGTCATCGTTTCTTCCTAGGAGGGTACGCTGCCTGGTCTCCGACCTTTTCAGAGACGGCGGGTATTTAAGACGTCATCCCGGAGGAACCGTAGGCTTCGTTTCCCGTGCGACGCGCTCGCGCGACGGGAGCCGGCCGTCCTCGTCATCAACGACTTATGCGCGCGAGGGATGAAACGGCAGTGACGGAGCCCGGCCTCGTCGAGGATTACCACGCCGCGACCGCGGCCGAGCGCCGGCTTCCCGCCTCCCTGGTCGTCTGGGACGAGACGCTGCGCGACGGCGAGCAGACCCCCGGCGTCCGGTTCACCCCGGAAGAGAAGCTCCGGATCGCCGAAATGCTCGCGGAGATCGGCGTCGGCGTGGTCAACGCGGGGATCCCGGTCGTCTCCCCCGACGAGGCGCGCGCCGTCCACCTCCTCGCGACCGCCGGACTCAAGACGAAGATTCTGGCCGCCGCGCGCACCGTTCCCACGGACGTCGAGGCGGTCATCGCGAGCGGCGCGACGCACATCGCTATCTTCGTCGCGGCGAGCAATGTCCACCTCAAGTACAAGCTCCGGATGCAACCCGACGACGTCGTCGACGCGTCGGTCCGGTCGGTCCGGCGCGCGAAGGAGGCCGGGCTCCACGTCGCGTTCGTGACGGAGGACACCGTCCGGGCGCCGTTCGACTTCGTCGAGCGGCTCTACCGCGCGGTCCAGCAGGAGGGCGCCGACCGGCTGGTCGTGGCCGACACCGTCGGGGTGATGACACCCATCACATTCCGATGGTATCTGACCGAGTTCATCCGCCGCGTCCGGCCGGCGGACCTCTCGGTGCACTGCCATGACGACTTCGGGCTCGCGACGGCGAACACGCTCACGGCGATCGAGTGCGGAGCCCGCGCCCCGCACGTCTGCGTGAACGGCCTGGGCGAGCGCGCCGGCAACGCCGCGCTCGAGGAGGTCGTGCTCTGCCTGGAGGGCCTCTACGGATACCGCACGGGGATCCGCACCGAGGGACTCTACGCGCTCTCCCGCCTCGTCGAGGAGCTGTCGGGGGTGCCGGTCCCCCCGAACAAAGCGTGGGTCGGCTACAACGCGTTCTCGCACGAGGCCGGGATCCACACCCACGGGATCCTGGCCCACACGCTCACCTACGAGCCGATCCAGCCCGAGGTCGTGGGGCGCCAGCGGCAGATGATCCTGGGGAAGCACACCGGCAAGGCCGCGCTCGTCGAGAAGCTCAAGGAGCGCGGACTGCACGCGTCCGACCCCCTGTTGCTCGAGCTCCTCCGCCGCGTGAAGGTCGAGCCGGGGTCGAGGACGAAGGACGACCTCGCGCGGTTCCTCCGTGAGTACCGCTCGATCTTCGACCGGCCCGGGCTCTCCGACGAGGAGTTCTGGACGATCGTCGACGCGGTGGGGATCCGCGCGGTGAACGCATGACGGGCGCCAACGGCCACGGCCAATCGCTCGCCGAGAAGATCCTCGCGCGCGCCTCGGGCGCCGAGCGGGTGGTCCCGGGCGAGATCATCGAGGGATCGGTCGACCTCGCGATGATGCACGAGCAGGGGGCCCAGACCGTGGCCCCGTTCCATCAGATGGGGGCCGAGCGCGTCTGGGACCCGGACCGCGTCGTGATCGCGATCGACCACTGGGTGCCGGCGTCCACCGAGGGCGCGGCGGTCCTGCACCGGATCCTCCGTAAGTTCGCGGCGGAGGCGAACCTCTCCCACTTCTACGACGTGGGACAGCACGGGATCTGCCACCAGATCCTCGCCGAGAACGGTTGGGTCGTGCCCGGCGACCTAGCGGTCGGGACGGACTCGCATACGAACATGCTGGGCGCGATGGGGGCGTTCGCGACCGGCATCGGGCCGACGGAGATGGCGGCGGTGCTGGCGCTGGGCCGGCTCTGGCTCAAGGTCCCCACGTCGATCGCGATCCGCGTCAAGGGCTCGTTCGGGCGGGGGGTCACGGCCAAGGACCTCGTCCTGCGGATCGTCGGCGAGGTGAAGACGACCGGCGCGGCGTACCGGGCGGTCGAGTACTCGGGGCCGCTGATCGAGCGGCTCTCGATGCCCGAGCGGTTCACGCTCTGCAACATGACGACCGAGATGGGGGCGAAGGCCGGCATGGTCGCGCCGGACCAGACGACGTTCGACTATCTCCGACCGATCGCGAAGCACGCGATGCACCCGCTCCGGTCCGACGGCGACGCCGCGTACGAGCGAACGATCGACCTCAACGTCGATGGGATGGAGCCGATGGTCGCCTGCCCGTACTCCCCCGACAACGTCCGCCCGCTGCCGGAGGTGGTGCGCGAGCACGTCCGCATCGACCAGGCGTTCCTCGGTTCGTGCACGAACGCCCGGATCGAGGACCTCCGGGAGGGGGCCGCGCTCATGAAGGGCCAGAAGGTCGCGAAGGGGGTACGGTTCATCGTCTCCCCTGCCTCCACGAAGATCTACGAGCAGTGCCTCGAGGAGGGGATCATCGAGACGTTCACGCGGGCCGGCGCGGTGTTCACGAACTCGAGCTGCTCGGCGTGCTTCGGGGGCAACATGGGGATCCTCGCTCCGGAGGAGGCGTGCGCCTCGTCCTCGAACCGCAACTTCCCCGGCCGGATGGGCGCGAAGGAGGCCCGGATCTACCTCATGTCCCCGGCCGCGGTCGTCGCGAGCGCGATCCGCGGGGAGATCGCCGACCCCCGGGAGTTCGCCTGACGGAGGGGGGCCCGCGTGGAGAAGGTGATCGAGGGCCGGGTCTGGACCCTCGGGCGCGACGTCGACACCGACCAGATCATCTCGGGCAAGTACCTCACGGTGATCGACCCGAACGAGCTCAAGAAGCACGTCTTCGAGATCGCGCTCCCCGAGTTCGCGTCGGGTTCCCGGCCCGGCGACATCCTCGTCGCCGGCGAGAACTTCGGCTCCGGCTCGAGCCGGGAACACGCTCCCCAGGCGATGCGGGCCGCCGGGGTCGCGGCGGTCGTCGCGGACTCGTTCGCCCGGATCTTCTTCCGCAACGCGATCAACCTGGGCCTACTCGCGATCGAGGTACCGGGGGTGCGCGCGATCTTCGAGACGGGCGAGACCGCGCGGATCGACCTCACGTCGGGCCGGATCCGCAACGAGACCACGGGCCGGAGCGTGAGCTTCCCCCCGATCCCGGCCCACCTGATGAGCCTCCTCGAGGCCGGCGGGCTCGTCGAGAAGGTCCGACGCGAGCTCGAGGCCCGTCGCGCGACCGCGACGAACGCCGGAGCGGCCCGGTGAAGGAGGCGGGGTACGACCTCGCGGTCTTCCCGGGCGACGGGACCGGGCCCGAGGTCGTCCGGGAAGGGTTGAAGGTGCTGGCAGCGCTGGCCGAAGGCGGCCCGGCACCCTGGCACGTCTCGGAGTACCCCGGCGGCGGCCAGTACTACCTCCTTCGGGGCCGGGAGTGGGAGCCGGAGGCCGAGGCGGCCGCGCACCGGGCCGACGCGGTCCTCGTCGGCGCGGTCGGGTGGCCCGGCGCCCAGCTCCCGAACGGGGACCTCGCGGGGCGCGCGCTGATCCTCGGGTTGCGCGAGAAGCTCGACCTCTACGCCAACGTTCGCCCGTGCCGGCTCTATCCGGGGGTGACGCACCGCATCAGCGGAGCGTACCGTGACGTCTGGTCGCCGAAGAACGTCGACCTCGTGATCGTCCGGGAGAACACCGAGGGCCTCTACACGCCCGCCCGGGGTCGGCTCTCCCGGGGTGGCGAGACCGAGGTCGCCATCGACACCCGGGTCATCACCCGCCGCGGGGCGGAGCGGATCGTACGGTACGCGTTCGAGCTCGCGCACGAGCGTCCGGGCGGGGCGCCGGAGGACGGGGCGCGCCGGGCGACGTGCGTCGACAAGTCGAACGTCCTCGAGGGGTGCCGGTTCTTCCGCGAGACGTTCGACCGGGTCGGTCGGGAGTTCCCCGAGGTCGAGCGCGACTACGCCTACGTCGACGCGTTCACCCAGTGGCTCGTCCGAAACCCCGAGCATTACTCCGTGGTCGTCGCCCCGAACATGATGGGGGACATCATCACCGACCTCGCGGCGGTCCTCCAGGGGGGGATGGGGTTCGCGGCGGGGGCGAACATCGGGGTGGACCACGCGATGTTCGAACCGGTCCACGGCAGTTCGCCGAAGCACGCGGGCAAGAACCAGGTGAACCCGTTCGCGACGTTCTTCGCGATCGAGCAGATGCTCCGCTGGCTCGGCCGCCGCCACGCCGACCCTCGCCTGACCGGCCAGGCGGACCGCCTGGAGCGCGCGATCGCGCGGACCCTCGCCGACGGCACCGCCCGGACGTACGACCAGGGGGGGACGGTCTCGACGAGCGGGGCCGGGGACCGCGTCGCCGCCCGGGTGCGCGCGGAGGCCGGATGAACGGACGTGCGGTCGCGATCGTCGGCGGGGCGACGACGAAGTTCGGCGTCCGGGCCGCGACCTGGAGCGAGCTCGCCCAGGAGGCGGGGGCCGCCCTGTTCCGCGCGGTACCGGACCTGGAGCCGAAGGAGGTCGACTCGCTGTTCGTCGGCGCGGCAATGCCCGAGCGGTTCGCCTTCCAGTCGCATGTCGCGCCGCTGGCCGCCGAGCAGATGGGGATCCGGCCGACGCGCGTGATCCAGCGGACCGAGCTCGCGTGCGCGTCGGGCCAGTCGGCGATCCGCTCCGCGTACGCCGCGATCGCCACCGGCCTCTCCGACGTCGCGGTCGCGGTCGGGATCGAGAAGATGAACCTCCCGTCGATGTCCGAGGCGAACTCCGCGATGGCCTGCGTGATGGACCGGGCGTGGGACGGGCCGGCGGGAGCCACCGCCCCGCCGTTCTTCGCGATGGTCGCCCAGCGGCACATGCTCGAGCACGGGACGACGGAGGACCAGCTCGCCGCCGTCTCCGAGAAGAACCACCGGTTCGCGAACGCGAACCCGAACGCGCAGTTCCACGAGAAGACGTTCTCGCGCGACAAGCTGCTCCACCTCCCGCTCGTCGCCCCGCCGCTCCGCCTCGGCGACTGCTCGTCGATGACCGACGGGGCGGCGGCCGTCGTCCTGGTCGCGGAGGAGCTCGTGCACCGGTTCTCCGGCGCGCGGGCGTGGATCCGCGGGACCGGACAGTACTCCGACTTCCACAACCTCGCCCACGCCGGCTCGCTGACCGATTGGCCCGGCCTACGTCGCGCGTCGGCCGAGGCGCTCGAGATGGCCCGGATCGGCGTCCACGACCTCGACTTCGCCGAGCTGCACGACTGCTTCTCGATCTCCGAGATCGTCGAGTACGAGGCGCTCGGACTCTGCCCGCCCGGCGAGGGGGGGCGGTTCGTGGCGGAGGGTCGGAGCGACCTCGGCGGCGACGTCGTGGTCAACCCGCGCGGCGGGCTCCTCGGCTGCGGGCATCCCCTCGGCGCGACCGGGATCGCCCAGGCGGTCGAGGTGTTCGAGCAGTTCGCGGGGACGGTGCCTCCGGCGCGCCAAGTCCCGGAGCCGGAGTGGGCGCTCGTCCACAACCTCTCGGGCAGCGCGAACGTCCATTCGGTGATGGTCTACCGTCGCGGGAGGAGCGGGTGAGCCGCGAGCGCCGACGGGCCCGGACCGCCGTGGTGATCCCATTCGTCCCGGAGAGCCCGGACGCCCCGCCGCCCCCGACCCGGCCGCCGGTGAAGCGCAAGCGGGCGGTCGAGGCGCGGCCGTTCCTCCTCGATTTCTTCCCGCTCGAGACGGAGTCCGGGACCCGGCTGGCGCGCTTCTTCGACCGGCTGAGGGAAGGGCGCCTCTCGACGACCCGGTGCGCGCGGGACGACCTCGTCCTCTGGCCGCCCCGGACCGCCTGCCCGCGGTGCCACACCGAGGAGCTCGAGTGGGTCGACCTGCCGGACCGCGGCCGGCTCTACGCGTTCAGTGCCGTCCTCGCCGGGGCCCCGCTCGGGATGGAGGCCGACGTGCCGTTCGCGGTCGGGCTGGTCGACCTCGACGGCCTGCCGCTCCGGCTGTTCGGCCGGGTCGAGGGACTGCCGTGGAACGAGCTCGAGATCGGCGCGCCGGTCCGGGTCGAGCCGTACGACACCGAGGACGGTCGGGTCTTCTACCGGTTCCGGGCGACCGGCTGATCCGGGTCCCGGCGCGCGCGGTGCGGCCTCCGGCTCGCCGGAGGCGACCGGATCGGCCGCTTCCCGCCGGGAGTCTATAAATAGAGCCCCTCGGTCTCGCGGCCCGCCCGCCGGTGGGACGCGGGCGGAGCATGGAATCGGTCCAGACAGGCTGGTGGCACCGCCACGGTTGGACGGTCGCCATCCTGCTCAGCGCGTTCGGTCTCACGCTCGCGATCCGGACGGTCTGGACGTACCCGGTGATCGCGCAGTACGGCGCGCTGTACACGTACGGCGGCGGGTCGGACTCGTACTACCACTCGCGCGTGATGAGTTACATCATCATGACGCACCGGAATCTGATCTTCGACCCGATGCTCAAGTACCCGGTCGGGGCGATCAACCCGCGCGAGCCGCTGTTCGACTGGATGAACGCGATCCTCGGGATCGTCTTCGCCCCGGCGTTCGGCGGGAACGCCGTCAACGCGGGAGCGTGGTTCCTCGACCTCCAGGCCCCCCTCTGGGCGGCGCTCGGGGTGTTCCCGCTCTACCTCGTCGGACGCGAGGTGAGCGGGCGCCGCATGGGCCTGATCGCCGTGCTGATCTGGCCGTTCCTGTCGGCGAACATCGACTCGTCCACGTTCGGCTACGCGAACTACCTCACGTTCTACACGTTCTTCGCGCTCGTCGCGCTCTACGCCTACCTGCGCACCGTCAAATCGATCGGCACCCGCCGATGGGTCGAGAGCTACGCGCACCCCCGGCAGTTCGTCGCGGGGCTCCGGGGGTTCCTGCGGACCGAGCGGACCGCGGTGAAATGGTCGGTGTTCACGGGCGTCTCGCTCGGGGCGTTCGCGCTGGCGTGGCAGGGCTACACCTACGCCGTCGTCGTCATCGGCATCTCCCTCCTGATCCTCGCGTTCGTCGAGCGGGTCCGCAAGGTCGACTGGTTCGGGCTCTACGTCTCGGCGTGGATCATCGGGCTGATCGCGTTCCCGATGGCGACGCCCTACTACCTCGTGCAGGGGGAACTGGGGGCGTTCCTGACGATCCCCGTCCTGCTGTACTTCGGCACGCTCGCGGTGCTCACGCCGTTCCTCTTCCTGCGCGACGTGCCGTGGGTCTTCTCCGTCCCGGCGCTCCTCGGGCTCGGCGCCGGCGCGTTCGTCTTCCTCAAGGTGGCGTTCCCGAAGTACTTCACGCTCGTCGTGTCGGGCCAGGGGTACTTCGTCAAGAACCTCGTCTACTCCACGATCGCGGAGGCCCAGGCCCCCTCGATCGACGCGCTCGTCGTCGGGTACGGCGTCGTCACGTTCTTCCTCGCCTTCGTGGGGCTGGGCCTCATCGCGTTCCTCCTGGTCCGGCAGCGGTTCCGGCGGTATCTCGTGGTGTTCATGGTCTTCGCGGTACTGACGGTCTACCTCCCGATCTCCGCGTCCAAGTTCTTCGTCATCGGCTCGCCCGCCTTCGCGCTCCTTTCCGCCCTGGCGATCCACCGCGCGCTCGACGTCGGGGGGTACCCGAACCTCCGCCGCAGCGTCGCGTCGCTGTCCGACCGGGGGGGCCGGTTCCTGGCGTTCCGCAAGTCGTTCAAGGCCCGCCACGTCCTGGTCCTCGCGCTCGTCGCCGTCATCCTTCTGCCGAACGTCTGGGTCTCGCTCGACGCCGGCATCCCCGGCAACACGAAGGACCAGTTCGCCGCCCAGATCAACGACACGATCCCGTCGTACCTCAAGCTGAACGCCTCCGCCCCCGCCTCGAACATCCTCGGGGCCGCAGGCTCCTCGCTCGACACCTCGAACCAGTACGACAGCGCCGGCTACAACTGGCTCGCGGAACAGGACACGAACGTTCCCGAGCCGGAGCGTCCCGCGGTCGACGCCTGGTGGGACTACGGGTTCCAGACGATCGACCAGGGCGAGCACCCGAGCGTCGCGGACAACTTCCAGAACGGGATCGACCCCGCGGGCCAGTTCCTGCTCGCCCAGAACGAGTCGCTCGCGATCGCGGTGCTCACGACGACCCTCCTGTCGGCGGAGGAGCTCAAGACCGGTCTGCCCGACCTTCCGCCGGCCCTCAACACGATCCTCGCCCGGGACGGGGTCGACGTCGGCGAGCTCCACAACCTGCTCGTGAACGAGGGCAACGACTACAACCTGGTGGTCAGCAACCCGGCGAAGTACCTCCCGGTCGACCCGAGCACGATCACGCTCGACAACGCGATGTACGACGCGGTCTCCTACTTCCTGGCCGGGACGCTCTCGCTCACGGCGGTCGCCCGGGTGTACGACGCCGTCCAGGCGTACACCGGCTGGTCGATCGGCTACGGGATGGCGGACACGCGCCTCATCCCGTTCAGCGGGTCGGACACCGGCATCTACTACGCGCCGGCGGACCTGACCGGCCGGGTCATCAACTCGGCGGGGCTGCCGTCCACCTACTTCAACGTCACGGTCCTGGGATCGGACGGCAACACCTACGCTCTCGGGTCGGTGCCGGCCGACGTCTCGGCGGTCGAGTACGAGATCAACTACAACCCGGCGTTCTACGACTCGATGATCTACCACATCTACTTCGGCTACAACGGGACCCAGGTCGGCCTCTCCGGCGGGATCCCCGGCCTCACGGGGGCCGCGTCCAGCTCCCCCGTCGAGCCCGGCTGGATGATGCAGCACTTCGAGGAGGTCTACCGGACGGCGTACGTCTGCCCGGGGGTGAAGAACGCCCCCGACGGGAGCGGGTGCTTCTACGCGACGAACACCCCCAACGCGGTCGCGATCGCGAAGAAGACGGACGGGACCGCCGACACCTCGGTCGACTCCTACTTCGACGGAGGAGAGTCGATCCTCGAGTACTACTCGGGCGAGACGGTGCTCGGGTCGATCCACCTGCCCGACGGCGCCCCTGCCGCGGGGATCCGGGTCACGGTCTACGACAGCTGGGGGATCCCGCACATGACCGCGGTGACGGGAGCGAACGGGACGTTCTCCCTGGTCCTGCCGCCCGGGAACGACACCCTGAACCTCACGACCGGGACGTTCAACGCGCTCACGCAGGCCGACGGCAGCCTCGTGCGGTCGATCGCGATCGACGTGCCGGACTCGGTCGGCTTCAGCCTCGACCCGCAGACCATGGTGCTTCCGATCTCGATCGGGAGCGGGACCGTGAACGGGGTCGTCTTCTGGAACGTCGCGGACCGCAGCGTGTTCGACTCCGTCTCCGACCTGGTCGCCGCCGGGGCGCACGTCACCCTCGCCGAGCCCGGGATCGTCGCCTACTCCGCGGTGACGGACGCGAGCGGGACGTTCTCCCTCTCGGGGCTCGCGCCGGGGTCGTACAACTTCTCCGTCACGCTGGACGGGGCGACGTACGCCGAGCCGACGGTGAACGTGACGGCGGGCGGCACGACGAACGCGACGGCCGCGCTCGTGCCGGGGACCGTGACCGGCACGGTGGAGACCGCCTCCGGCTACCCGTACGGCGGGGCGGTCGTGAGCCTCATGAACGGATCGACCGTCCTCGAGACGGCCTCGACCAACGCCACGGGGGCGTTCGCCATCCACGGATTCCCCTCGGGGAACTACACGCTCAACGCGACCGTGCCGGGCACGACCCTGCGGTCGAACCCGGTCGCGCTCAACGCGACGAACACGAGCGCCAACCTCACGGCGACCCTGACCGTGGGGCCGGTCGGCGCGGCGGCGGTCGAGGTCGTCTACGCCGGCACCGCGGTCGCGGGCGTCCCGGTGCGGTTCGCGCCGTTCGTCGTGTTCGAGAACGGGTCCGCGACCAGCCTGGACGCGGTCTCGAACGCGACGGGCAGTGCTGTCGTCGTGATGACGAACGGGGCCGGCGTCGCCCAGGCCGACCTCGCGCCCGGCACGTACGCGGCCTACGCGCTCGGCTACGCCGGAACGGTCCTCGGCGCGGGCCTCGCGGAGGTGAGCATCGTCGCGGGCGCGACCGCCGCCACGGCTGTCGTGAACCTGACCGCCGCGGTGTCGCTCTCGGGAACCCTCCCCGCGCCGGGGAGCCCGGGGACCTCGTTCGACTCCGCAGTGATCGCCTCCCCGACCTCGGGCGCGGGCGAGGCCGTGGCGGTCGGGAACGGGACGACCGGCGCGTTCTCGCTGCTCCTCCCCGCAGGGAGCTACGACCTCCTCGCGCTCGAGAGCCCGGGCGGTACCACGACCAACCTCGCGGGCCTCGCGACGGTCGACCTGACGCACGCCACGACCGTCGACCTCGCGACCTCGACGGCCGTGACCCCGAACTTCGTCGTCGGGTCGAACGGGTCGACCGGGTTCGTGGGCGCGCCCGGCGTCAACGTGACGGTCTCGGCCGGGCCGAGCGGGCCGGCGGTGCACCAGGTCTCGGACTCCTCGGGGCTGGTCGCGTTCCAGCTTCCCTCGACCCTCACCGCCTCCTCCGGAGGCTACTGCATCAACGCGTCCGCCGCCGGTTACGAGGCGACCGAGACGTGCGGGCTGACGCCGGCCGGGCTCGGGAGCCTGACCACGTTCTACGTCCCGGTCGCCACGGTCCCGGTCTCGCTCCGAGTCCTCGGCGTGCCCACGGGCACGCCCGTCACCGTCAACTTCACCGCGGCGAGCGCCACCGCCGTGAGCCGGTCGCTGACGGGGGGGCCCGCGTTCTCGTTCGGCCTCGCGCCGGGCCAGTACGCCGTCGTCGCGGGGACGTCCGCCCCCAACGGCACGGTCCTCTACCGGACCCCGTCCGTCGTCAACGTCACGATCCCGTTCGGCGGCGCCGCGGTCCCGATCACGCTCCACGCCCTCCCCGAGATCCATGCGAAGGGCACGCTCTCGCTGCCGAAGAAGATCGAGCCCGCGAACGTCACGGTCTCGCTCGCGTCGCCCGAGCTGAACGTCACGGTCAACGGCACGACGTACACGGACGGGTTCCGGATCGCGGCGGGGAACTACACCGTCCGGTTCAACGGCACGAACGCCACCGCCGACCTGCACTACGCGAACCTCACCTATGTCGAGGTGGAGCCGGACGGGGGGATCCTGCCAACCCTCGTGCTCAACCGGCCGGCGGTATCGCTCCTCGGATCGTTCGAGGCCGCGAACGGGTCGAAGATCGAGGTTACGCCGACCGTGACCCTCCGGAACACCGCCACGGGCGCGACCGTCGTCGCGACCGGTTCGAGCGGCACGTTCTCCGTCGTCCTGCCGCCGAACGGCACCTACTCGGTCGCGGCGAACACGACCCAGCTCACGACCGCGGCGAACGGAAGCGTCGAGGAGACCTGGTCGAGCGTGCCGGGGGCGACGTGCTCGGTCGGGGCGACCGACTCGACCTGCTCGGTCGAGCTCGTCGGGACGATCGATCCGGCGTGGTTCAACGGGACCGTCGTGCGGCCGGGCCTGGCGGGAACGATCCCGTCCTCGCTCCGGCTCACCGGGCCGTACCCGTCGGACAACGTCACGCTCCTCAACGCGACGAACGGGACGTTCTCGGTCCGGCTCGCGCCCGGGACGTACCGGGCGTACGCCGTCGCGAGCGACGGGGCCGAGTTCTCCGGCTTCGGCCAGTTCGTGGTCCTCCCGTCGTCCGGGGCGTTCACGATCGACCTCCTCCCCAGCTGGACCGTGGCGATCACGGTCGGTTCGTCCGGGGCGCCGACGCAGACGGTCGGCGTCCCCAACGTGTTCGTGCGGAACGGGCTCGGCGACTGGGTCGTCTACCCGTCCGTCAACGTCGGGGCGACCGTCAACGTCGTCCTTCCGATCGGGACGTACACGGTGAACGCTTCCGCGCCGGGCACGCTCCACGGGTTCGCGGGGACCGCGGTCGCCTCCGCCGGCGTGTCGCTCGTCTCCGGCAACACGGCGGTCTCGCTCGCCCTCGCGGTGCCGCTCTCGCAGACGGTCGTCGCGACGCTCGTCGGGCCGACGTCCGCGACGGTCGCCACCGGCGGGAGCGCGACGTTCTCCTACAGCGTCCGCGACACGGGCAACGTGCCGGTCACGGTCTACGCCGGCGGGTCCCCCGCGTTCTGGAACTTCTCGTTCTCCGTCCCGAGCGTCACGCTCGAGCCCGGCGGCCCGTCGGCGTCGGGGGACTTCCGGGTCGTCGTCCCCGCCGGGACGCTGACCGACCACGTCCCCGTCGCGGTCAGCTTCACGACGGCGAACGGCTCGACCGTCGGGAAGCTCACCCCCGCCCCGACGGTGAACGTTCTCCCGTACTACGGCGTCGCCGTGGGCCGGGTCCCCACCGACCCCGTGGAGGTCGGGACGGCGCGTGTCCTCGTGACGATCTACCTCGCGAACCGGGGCAACACGGCGGAGTCGGTCCGCCTGACGATCGGCAACCTGCGGACGCTGAACGACCTCGGCTGGTCGGTCGCCATCACCAACGCGTCCGGCTCGAC
>JASHOP010000085.1 GCA_030041075.1 Thermoplasmata archaeon
TGTCCCGGAGCTCGTGCGGGCCATCGAGGACTACGCGAAGGTCTCCAACGGCGAGGCCCACCCGTGGGTGTGGACCGTAAGCGCGCAGGAGATCGTGCGGAAGGTCCGGAAGATCCGTCAGCTTCTCGGATGGGATAGCACCGATGCGCTCCCCTCAGCCGGATAATATCGCATCTGTCAGCAACACCCCACTAGCACCACGCTGCCGAGGGGGACTCCCCTCGGCACCGGGTCGAGCCGGTTGGGGAGTTCGGTGGTGTCGTTCGTGTACGCGTCGGTGACGTCGGCCGCCCGGAAGACCGGGAAGCGGGCGCGGGCCGACACGAGCGCGTGGAGCTTGACGAAGCGGTGGCGGACCCCGGAACGGACCTTGGCGGCGAGCCAACGCTCGAGCCGGCGGGTCGACCGCCCCGGGCCGTCCCCCGCGAGGTGGAGCGGCGCGTGGGCGCTCGGCCGGGCGAGCGTGACGATCCGCCGCTGGAGGTAGCTCGGTTCGACGCGACGGGCGGGGGCGGCCACGGTCGGCGCCGTCGGGAGGCGGCGGATGCCGAGGGACCGACGGAGATCGGGGGAGGCGGCGAGGGTCGCGTGGGTCTCGTCCAACGACCAGCCCTCGAGGGCACGGAGGAGGAGGCAGCGGACGACCTCGCGCGGGTCGGTGGGAGGGCGCCCCGACGTCCGGGGCGGGCGCACCGAGTAGGACGGGGGGAGCGCCCGGACCGCCTCCCGCAGGCGAGCCAGGAGGGTGGCCCACCCCGGCGGAGGAAGCGACGGTAGCGAGCCCAGTCGATGCGACGGGCGCGATGCGTCGGTGGCGGTGGGCCTTTCGTTCGGTCGGCACGCGGGGAAGCTCGGGCCGCAAGGCCCCCTCCGCGGGTAGTGGCGTGCACCACCGCGAGCTCGCGGAGGGCCGTTCATCTCCGGGTCGCTCCACGAGCCGCGGTCGTTACGGCGTTGGGTTTTCAGTCGACCTTCGCGGTCACGCAAAAGCTAAGTAAGGAGCCTCGGTCGGCCGAGCCCTTGACGGCCGCGTCGACTCTTGCGGCCGCGGGGGAAGATCGCTTGTCCGGCCACCCTCCGCCCCGGCCCCGGGGGCTCCCCGAGTTCACCCGGTTCGAGAGGGCCCGGATCCTCGGCGCGCGGGCCCTCCAGGTCTCCCTCGGGGCGCCGATCCTGATCGACGTGCCGCCGACGCTCGTCGACCCCGTGGAGATCGCCGAGCGGGAGTTCGCCGCGGGCCGGATCCCGATCACCGTGCGGCGCGCCCGCGCCGAGTAGGCCCGGGGCTCAGACGCCGGCCCCGTCGAGCGCGCGCGCGCAGGCGCAGGTCGGGACCGTCCCGAGCCGGGGCAGGAGCCGGCCGAGCAGCCGGTGCATCCGCTCGCCGTTTCCGCGCATCGTCTCGAGGATCTCGCGGGTCTCGACCGGCCGCTCCGCCCAGACGTCGAAGTCCGTGACCATCGCGAGGCACAGGTAGCAGAGCGCCCGCTCCCGGGCGAGGGTCACCTCGGGGACGAGCGTCATCCCGATCACGTCCGCGAACGAGCGGAAGAACCTCGACTCCGCCCGCGTGCTGAACCGGGGTCCCTCGACGCAGACGTACGTCTTCCCCTCCGCGAACGGGGCGCCCTCGGACCGGCCGACCTCCGCTGCCGCGCGGGCGAGGTCCGGGCAGAACGGGTCCGCGAGGGAGACGTGGTAGACCTTCCCGCCGTCGAAGAACGTCGTCGGCCGCTGCTTCGTGAGGTCGACGAACTGGTCGGGGAGGACGAACGTACCGGGCGACAGCTCCTCCCGCAGCGACCCCACCGAGCTCACCGTGACGATCGCCTGGGCGCCGAGCGCCACGAGCGCGTCGACGTTGGCGCGGTAGTTGATCCGGTGGGGCGGGATCGTGTGCCCGGGACCGTGCCGGGGCACGAACAGGACGCGCATCCCGCCGACGTCGCCCTCCTCGATCGGCGCCGACGGGGCGCCCCAAGCCGTCGCGACGCGGTGGGCCGCCTTCGCCCCGCCCTCGAACACGTCGGCGACCCCGGAGCCGCCGATCACGCCGATCGTCCTCCGCGGGCTCGCGCTCATCGGGATCCGGGCTCTCCGGCCGGCCGGGCCCGCGCGAGGAACCGGGCCATCACGACCTCGCCGCGGCTCCGCTCGAGGAGGTTCCGCGCGACGTCCTGCTTCGGCTTCAGCTGGACGATCGCGCGGGTCGTGTCGAACCTCAGGAGCGCGTGGGTCAGCTGCTCCATGAGCTGGAGCATCCGGTCGGCGCCGGCGAGGTCGTCGTGCGCGAGCCGGTCGAGGATCAGGCGTCGGACCTCGCCGACGGCGTCGCCCAGGCCGAGGAGGTACGGCTCCGGCTCGACCGAGAGGTCGGCGGGGCCGGGCAGGCGCGTCCCCTCGACGATCGCGCCGAGGAGGCTCGCCTCGACCGCCTCCTGGAGCGCGTCCAGGGCGAGCGGCTCGTCGCCCCGGCCCTCGCGGCGCAGCCAGTCCGACAGGTTGGCGAGCGTCGCGCGGACCTTCTCGAGGTCGGCCGTGGCGGCCCCGTCCGTGTGCAGCCGGACCATCGTCGCCTGGGCGAGGCGCCGGAGGCGGCGGGCCTGCTCGTGCAGGTCCTCGCGGCGCATCTCGCGCTGGCGGAGGTGGGCCTCGATCGACGCGAGCACGCCGTCCGGGAGGCCGGCGGGGCCGGTCGCGCGGCTATCGGAAGAAGGTGAATCGCCGGTCATCGTTCCCCCCGTCGAGGATCCCCAGGCGCACGCCGGCGTCGAGCCACCCGTGCGCGTAGCTCGCCGCGGCGAGCGCCCGGTCGGCGTCGCCCGACTTCGAGAAGTGCTCCGCGTCCTCGAGATACGAGCGGGCCATCCGGAGGAAGTCGTCGGACGCCCCGCGCAGGAACGACCGCTCGGGCGAGGCCGGCGCCACCCGCTCGAGGGCCTCCCGGGTCAGCCTAAGGTACCGGTCGGCCAGCGACGGTCCGCTCACGCTCCCGCCCCCTCCGCCCGGGGCCCCCCGGTCGCCGCGCCGGGCGTCATCCCTTCGGGACCTTCTCCCAGTCCTTGAGGAACCGGGCGAGCCCGAGGTCGGTGAGGGGGTGCTGGGCGAGCTTCTCCATGACCGCGAACGGCATCGTCGCGATGTCGGCGCCCGCCTTCGCGGCGTCGAGGACGTGGACGGGGTGCCGGACGCTCGCGACGAGCACGCGGGTGGGGAACCGGTAGTTCCGGTAGATCGTCACGATGTCCCGGACGAGATTCATCCCGTCCTGCCCCTGGTCGTCGAGGCGGCCGATGAACGGGCTCACGTACGCCGCCCCGACCTTCGCCGCCAACAGGGCCTGGTTCGCGCTGAAGACGAGCGTCATGTTCACGCGGGTCCCCTCCTTCGCGAGGGTCCGGGTCGCCCGGAGCCCCGCCGGGGT
This sequence comes from Thermoplasmata archaeon, assembly GCA_030041075.1. Taxonomy (GTDB): domain Archaea; phylum Thermoplasmatota; class Thermoplasmata; order Lutacidiplasmatales; family UBA184; genus Lutacidiplasma. The sequence goes on from JASHOP010000085.1 coordinate 3,425, forward strand.
CATCGGGACCTTGACGTAGATCGCCGGGTGGATCTCCCGCAGGCGTCGTCCCTCGGAGAGCATCCCCTCGGTGTCGGTGGCGACGACCTCCGCGGAGACCGACGGGACCCCCAGGGCGCAGATCTCCCGAAGGAGCTCCTCGAACCGCCGCCCCTCCTTCGCCACCAGGGTCGGGTTGGTCGTGACCCCGTCGAGGATCCCGACCTCCCACATCGTCCGGATCTCGTTCACGCTCGCCGTATCGAGGAAGAGCTGCATCGTCCGCGTTCCCGAATCCGTTCGGCCTACTGAACCTTCCCCCGGAGTCGCAGGAGCTCCCACGCTTCGTCCCGGACCCGCTCGAGCGAGAGGCCGTAGCGGTCCAGGGCGGGCTCCGCCCCGGCTTCCGACGCCACGAACACGTCGGGCACGCCGACCCTCCGCACCGGGACCGGATAGTTCTCGGCGGTCGTCGCCGCGACCGCCGCCCCCAGGCCGGTGAGGACCGAGTGCTCCTCTAGGGCGAGGATCGCCCCCGTCTCCCGGGCCGCCCGCAGGAGCGCCGCCTCGTCGAACGGCTTCAGGGAGGCGAAGTCGAGGACGCGCGTCGACACCCCGACCTTCGCCAGCTCCTCGGACGCGTCGAGCGCGCGCGCGACGAGACCCCCGATCGCGACGATCGTGAGGTCGCCGCCCGCCCGGAGCTCCTCCGCGCGGCCGAGCCGGAACGTCCCGGCGGTCACGACGGGGAGGTCGCCCGCGCCCAGCCGGACGTACGCGGGTCCCGCGTGGCGGGTGAGCTCCGTCACCGCCGCGCGCGTGGCCGGGGCGTCCGCCGGCACCACCACCGTCATCCCGGGGAGCCCCCGCATGAGCCCGAGGTCCTCGAACATGCCGTAGCGTCCGTCCGCCGGGTCCGCCGACACGCCCCCGTGCAGCGCGACGATCTTCACGTTCGCGCGATCGTAGCCGATCGATCGGCGGATCGCGGGGTACGCCGGACCGGCGGCGGTCCCCGCGAGCGTGCTCGCGAACGCGACGTGGCCCCCGCGGGCCAGGTCGGCCGCCGCCGACATCACCGCCGGGCCGTCGGCGTCGACCCGGACGTACCGGTCCGGGAACTTCTCGCGGAACCACGGGGTGCCGATCGGACCGACCGGGTCCGTATCGAGCGCGACCACGGCGCGGTCGCCCTCGCCGAGCTCGACGAGGGCCCGGCCGTAGGCGTCCCGGAGGCTTTCGGTGCGTCGCGCCGCGCTCACGGCGGGGCCCGCTCCGCGGGGCGAGCGGTCCGGCCCGGAGAGCCGCGTTCGCGTCGACCGTCGGCGAGCGGCCCGGGCGCCTTGCGCCGGTCCGGCCGGGCCTCCGACGTCCGCGAGGCGAACCGCTCCGCCGGAACGTTCTCCGTCACGGACGGAGGCGCCGAGGAAGGGCGGCCTATTTGACCGTTGAGGCCCGGCGAGCGGTCCCGCCGCCGGTCCGGCGACGCGGAACGGGTTTCGGGGCTCGGCCGGCCAGGCTCCGGAGGGTGGTGAGGTCCTCGGCGTACCGCGCGTAGCCGGCGTCGTCGAGCGGCGTCTCGAGGAAGCCGGGCACCCCGGCCCACCGGCGGTCGTTCACGAGATGACGGAAGCCGTCGAGCCCGATCGCTCCCTTGCCGATGTTCGCGTGCCGGTCGAGGTGTGAGCCGAGCGGCCCCTTCGAGTCGTTGAGGTGGAAGCCCCGCACCGCGTCCCGGCCGAACGTCGCCTCCGCCCGTTCGATCATCGACCCGTAGCCTTCCGTCGATCGAAAGTCGAACCCGGCGGCGAACAGGTGGCAGGTGTCGAGGAGCACGCCGAGGCGGTCGGGGGCGTCGACCTCCGCGAGGACCTGGCCCAGCTCCTCGAACGTGGCGCAGAGCGCCGACCCCTGCCCGGCGGCGTTCTCGAGGACGAGGCGCGCGCGGCCCTCGGGATGCTCGGCGACGGCCCCGCGGAGGCTCTCGACCAGCGTCGCGAGACCTTCCTCGGGGGTCGAGTCCAGGCGCGCGCCGGGGTGGAAGACGAGCGCGTCGACCGCCAGGAGCTCCGCGCGGGCGATCTCGTCGCGGAACGCCCGGCGGGATCGCTCGAGCATCGGGCGCTTCGGGCTCGCGAGGTTCAGGAGGTATCCGTGGTGGACGGCCGTCGCCTTGAGTCCCTCCACCCCCACGGCGGCGCGGAACTTCGCGGCGGCTTCGGGGGGGATCCCCGGCCCGGCCCACATCTGCGGGCTCTTCGAGAACACCTGGATCGACTCGCAGCCGATCGAGCGGGCCTGGCGGACCGCCTGATCGAACCCCCCGGAGATCCCGATGTGCGCCCCGAGGTACATCGGTCGGGCGACCGTCCGTTCGGGATTAACCTAGCGCCCCGACCGCCGCGGAGCGGGCGGGAGGCTGACAGCTTTCCGCGTTTCCCGTAGGCTCGCGCACTTCAGTACCGCGCGGAACGCCAGTGGGCTTAACTGCCGGGTTCGAGATGGGACCGGGTGTTTCCCCACCGCTTTGGCCGTCAGCCAGCGGTGGCGACCGATGCCGCGTATTTAACCTTGGTTCGCGAGCCGGGCCGCGCCGCGCTCGACGGGCCGCGACCGGGCAAGCTCATCTGCGAGGACCCGTCCCCCGGGCCACGATCGGAGTCCACCGCGAACGCGCCGGGGGCGTCCCGTGACCGACGCCGACGATCCGGCTCCCCGTGACTACCGCCTTCGCCTCGACGTCGACTTCCACCACCTGCGGTGGAAAGGGACCGTGGAGTTCGATCTCGCCGCGCCGTCGGGATCGATCCGCCTGGACACCGAGCGCCTCCGGGTCACCGCGGTGCGCGACGGAGGCCGTCCGGTGCCGTTCACCCCCGGGCCGGAGGGCCGCGGGGTCTCGATCCCGCGCGCCCCGGGGAGCCCGGCGTCGCTCGCGGTCGATTTCGAGGGGGAGGTCGACTCGGACGCGCTGTTCGGCTTCTATCGCTCGCGCGCGGGGAGCGGCTACATCCTCTCGACGCACTGCGAGCCGACCGGCGCCCGGCGGGTCTTCCCGTGCGTCGATCGACCCGACCGCAAGGCCCGGATCACGTTGACGGTCCGCGCCCCGCCCGACCTCGAGGTGATCTCGAACTCCGAACCCGAGTCGGTCCGGTCGGTCGACGGGGCGCGCGAGTGGGCGTTCGGCGCCACGCCGCCGATGCCGACGTACCTGTTCTACCTGGGGATCGGCAAGTTCGACCGGGTCGAGGATCGCTCGGGCCGCGTCGCAGTGCGGGTGCTCACCCCGCCGGGGCGGGCCGAGGCCGGCCGGTTCGCCCTGGAGGCCGCCGTCGCGGTGCTCCGGGCGTGCGAGGAGTACTACGGGGTCCCGTACCCCCTGCCGAAGCTCGACCTGATCGCGGTCGAGGAGCACGCGTTCGGGGCGATGGAGAACTGGGGAGCGATCAGCTTCCAGGAGACCCGGCTCCTGTTCGACGCCGCGAGCAGCTCGTTCTCGGCCCGCGACGTCTTCGAGACGGTCGCGCACGAGATCGCCCACCAGTGGTTCGGTAACCTCGTCACGATGGACTGGTGGGACGACATCTGGCTCAACGAGAGCTTCGCCGCCCTGATGGAGACGGTGATCACGGCGCGGATCCGGTCCGCGATCGAACCGTGGGACGACTTCTTCCTGCGCCGGGCAGGGATGGCCGAGGCGCTGAACGGCGACTCCCTGCGCTCGACCCACCCGGTCCGCGTGCCGGTCGAGCGGCCGGAGGAGATGAGCCAGATCTTCGACGAGATCAGCTACGGCAAGGGCTCGAGCGTCCTCGCGATGCTGAACCGCTACCTGGGAGAGGAGAAGTTCCGTGCCGGGGTGACCGACTACCTGCGCCGGTTTGCCTACGGGAACGCGCGGACCGAGGACCTGTGGGACGCGCTCGGGCGAAGCTCGGGCGAACCGGTCGCGGCGATCGCGGGGCCGTGGATCGGCCGCGCCGGCCTTCCCGTCGTCTCCGCGCGGATCGGGCCCGGCGGGCTCGAGCTCGAGCAGCGGCAGTTCCGGTACCTGGGGTCCGCGGACGCCGAGCCGTGGCCGATCTCGATGGTCTTCGACGTCGACGGGCGACCGCAGACCCTGCGGTGGGACACCCGGACGCATGGCGTACCGGTCCCGCCGTCGGCGACGGTCCACCTGAACCCGGGCGGGGTCGGGTTCTACCGGGTGCGGTACGATCCGACCCTCTCGGAGCGGCTGCTCCGGGCGCTCCCGTCGAGGCCGGCAGCCGACCGGTGGGTCGTCCTGTCCGACCTCGCGGCGTTCCTCCTCGCGGGGGAGGTCGACTGGCCGACGTTCGAGCGGTTCGCGCGGACCCTCGCGACCGCGAACGACCGGCTCGTCCTGGAGCCGCTCGGCGCGTTCCTCACGAACCTCGCCCTCCACTTCCCGCGGGCCGCGCCGGTCCAGGCGCTGGCCCGGTCGTTCCTCGCCGACGCCCTCGCCCGGATCGGGCTCGATCGACGGCCCGATGAGCCGCCCGTCCGCGGGGTCCTCCGCGATCGCCTCTCGTTCGCCCGCGTCCGCATCGACGCGGCGTTCGCCGCGGAGCTGTCGGGTCGGTTCGCCGGCTGGGACCAGCTCGACCCCGACCTGCGCCCGGCGGTGGCGGTCGCCCGGGCGCGGCACGGGGGCGCGGCGGGATACCGCGACCTGCGCGCGGCGTTCGAGGCCGCGACCGTCGACGCCGAGTCCGCGCGCCTCGCCCGGGGCCTGAGCTGGAGCTCCGAGCCCGAGCTCGTCCGCGACGCGCTCGAGCTGGCGATCTCGGGCCGGCTGAGCCGCAGCCACCTCTTCGCCGTCGTCGGCCAGGCGTCCCTGAACCCGGCCGCCCGCGCGGCGACCTGGACCTGGCTCACCGGGCGGCTCGACCGGCTCGACGAGCTGTTCCGCGGCTCCGGCTACCTCGCGCTCGTGCTCGAGCTCGCGCTGCCGGCCCTGGGGATCGACCGACCGGACGAGGTTCGGGCGTTCTTTGCGACGCACGTCTACCCCGAGGGCACCCGCGGCGTCGAGAAGGGCCTCGAGTGGCTCGAGATCCTCGAGCGGCTCCGCCCGCGGTTGACCGGCGCGCCGCCGTAGCGGGGCCGACGGGACCGGCCCGTCTAGCGCGTCGCCGCGGCCGTCCGGGCCGACCGGCGCGGGTGGCCCCGGGGGGTCTCCGAGGACGACCAGATGTACCAGGTACCGTGGGCCTGGCTCAGCCGCCGCCCGTCGCCTCCGACCAGGTCCCCCTCCGCGAAGGCGATGTGCCGCCCGCGGCGGAGGACCCGGCCCCGAGCGGTCAGGGTATCGCCCGCCCGGGCCGCGCTCAGGAACTCGACGTAGAGCGACGTCGTCGCCGTCGTCTCGTCCTCGGTGAGCAGGGAGACGACCGACCCTCCCATCGCGGTGTCGAGGATCGTCGCGTACACCCCGCCGTGTACGACCCCGTTGATGTTGAGATGCCGGGCCTCGACCCGGCCCGCGACCGTGCAGTATCCGTGCCCGCTCCGGCCGGGGACCACATGGAACCCCACGGCCTGGTGGAATCCGCCCCGGCGCGCGGCCCGGTACAGATCCGGCAGCGGCCGGGTGGGACGGGGTTCGGGGGTCCGGGCGTTCCTCGGCATGCCGCGCGCAGCCGGGCACGGCATATGGGATTGGCCCTCCCTCGCCGGACCCGCGACCCGGCCGCCGGGCGGGGGCCGGGGTTCTCCGGAGACGCTATCGGCTCCCTCGTCTCGGGCCGGCCGCGGGGCGAGCCGAGATCGATGAACGCATCCGTTCCGGGGCCCCGGCTCGTCGTCGGCCTCACGGGCTACACGTGCTCCGGCAAGAGCCGCCTCGCGGCGGTGCTGGGGACGAAGGGGTTCGCGCGATTCGACCTCGGCGACATCACGCGCGACCTCGCCCAGTCGCGGGGGCTCTCCGTCGCCCGCGACGAGACCTGGGCGCTGTTCGCGTCCCGCGTCGCCGAATCGCCGACCTGGCGCGTCGCGCCGATCGTCGAGCGGATCCGCGCCGCCCCCTCGGACCTGGTCGTCCTCGATGGGCTCCGGGTCCGGGAGGAGGTCGAGGCGCTGCGCCGGGAGCTGGGGGGCCGCCTGCTCGTGCTCGAGGTGAGGACCGACGAGAAGCTCCGGCTCCGGCGCGCGATGGCCCGACGCCGGGAGGTCGATCCGGCCCGATGGACCGACGCGGTGTTCGACCGGTGGCAGCGGATGGACCGGGAGGAGGTCGCGATGGTCGACCGGATCCGGCCGCTCGTGGATGCGGTGGTCGACGGAGGGGACGGCGGGTGAAGGCCACCGCGGTCGCCTGCGCCAACCAGGGGCTGATCAAGTACTGGGGGAAGACGGACGAGGCCCTCCGCGTCCCGTCGAACCCCAGCATCAGCGTATGCCTCGCCGCCCTCACCACCCGCACGACCGTCGAGTTCTCGGACCGGCTCGAGCACGACGAGCTGACGCTCGACCACCGGAGCTCGACCGACCCGAGGGTGTTCCAGCATCTCGACCGGATCCGGGAGCTCGCCCGCTCGAGCCAGCGGGCCCGGGTCGTCTCCGAGAACGGCTTCCCGCCGGGGGTCGGGTTCGCCTCGTCGGCCTCCGGGTTCGCGGCGCTCACCGTCGCCGGGGCCGCGGCCGCCGGCCTCGACCTGACGCCCTCTGCCCTCTCCCGGCTGGCCCGCCTCGGTTCGGGCTCGGCGAGCCGGAGCGTACCGGGAGGGTTCGCGGAGCTCCTCGCCGAGGACGACACGCGCTCGATCGCGGTCCGCCTCGCCGGACCCGACGACCTCGACTTCCGCACGCTCGCGGTCGGCGTCGCCGAGACCGAGAAGAAGGTCCCGAGCTCGGCCGGGATGCGGATCACGACCCGGACCTCGCCGTTCTTCCCGGCGCGGCTCGAGTACCTGGTCCCCGCGCTGGAGCGGATGCGTGCCGCGCTGCGGGCCCGGAACCCGGTCGAGGTCGCCCGCCTCGCGGAGGTCGACACCCTCAACATGCACGCGACGATGCTCACGTCGGACCCGCCGCTCGTCTACTGGTCGGGCGCGACGCTGGAGGTGATCCGGGCGGTGCTCGACGCCCGGGCGTCCGGGATCGCGGTGTACTTCTCCGTCGACGCGGGGGAGAACGTCTTCGTCAACGGGCGGGCGTCGGACGTCGCGGCCGCGCGGGAGAGGCTCCGCGCGGTCCGCGGCGTCTCGTCGCTGGTCGAGTCGGCCCCGGGCGGGCCCGCGCGGCTCGATCCCCAGCCGCTGTTCTGAGGCCGGGAGACCGCCAGGCCCCCGGCCGCTACAGGATGTGGCGGTCGAACTCCGCCGGGGGCAGCTCGAGGCCGATCCCGGAGACGATCGCGCGGGTCTCGTCCATGAACCGGCGCCGGGCCTCCTCGTTCGTCCAGCGCTTCAACCCGAACTCGATCGCGCGCCGGCTCGTCTCCGAGTTCGAGTGGCCGAACATGTCCAGGGCGCGCGGGTACCACTTGCGCACCGAGGCTTGGGCCTCCTCCGCCGAGCCGTAGTACGACGCGCCGTCCTGCACCATCCGCCGGAGGACGCTCGCCCCGAAGTTGAGGTGCAGCTGCTCCTCGCTGAGCATCAGCGGCATCGCCCGGGCCAGCGGCCCGTACGAGCACTCCTGGAACGCCCGCAGCTGGTAGACCCCCACGCGGTCGACCAGGCAGGTGAACGCGCCGACGTCCGACCATCGGTCGAACTTCATGTTGAACGCGTCGAGCTTGTGCTCGCCCTCGCGCTTGGCCAGGAGGTCGTCGATCATGCGCTGACCCTCCTCCCCGAAGTCGCGCAGGATCCGGCACGCCTGGAGCCCGTGGCGCGCCTCGTCGGCGACGATCCGTGCCTCGATCCAGCGGTCCTCCAGCGTCGGGGCTCGGTCCAGCCAAGGTCGGTGCTGCTGGATGGAGGCGAACTCCGTGT
>JASHOP010000086.1 GCA_030041075.1 Thermoplasmata archaeon
GAGAGCGTGGTCGCGCTCATCGCGCTCAAGGTCGAGACCGCCGAGGCCGACACCGTCGCGGGGGAGGTCGCGAAGTTCGCGGAGGTCGAGGACGTCTTCCTCGTCACGGGGGACACCGACATCATGCTCAAGATCCGGTTCCCGCACTACGGCGAGCTCAAGGACTTCGTCCTGCACCGGCTCCCGGCCGTGAAGGGGATCCGCGAGACGAAGACCCTCCTCGTCGTCACGTCGTACAAGGAGGGCGGGGAGACCCATCCCCCATGACCTCGTCGTCGGCGTCGCGCGCCGGGGGTCCTCCGGACTCCGACCCCGCCGTCCCGGACCGGCCCTCGGTCGCGCTCCAGCGCATCGTCGCGTCGATCGCCGAGCTCGCGGACGACGCCTCCGTGCCCCGGAACGTCCGTCGCGGCGCCCAGTCCGCGATCGACGAGCTCGCGAAGCGGCAGGTCGCGCTCGACGTCCGGGTCGCGGGCGCGGTCTACGTGCTCGACGACCTCGCGAACGATCCGAATCTGCCGACCCACGGCCGGACCGCGATCTGGTCGATCATCTCGAGCCTGGAGAGCCTTCCGTGAACCGCGCCGTGCATAGCCTGAAATACGGCTCCCGGGTCTCCGGCGCCCGGAGCGGTAGTGGGCCCGTAGCTCAGCTCGGTAGACCGGCCGGCGTCCCCGGCGGCCCGACACAGAGCATCTGGCTTTTAACCAGTTGGTCGGGGGTTCGAACGAGTCGGTCCGCGCGCGTCGCGCGGGCGCTCCGAGTCTCCCCCCGGGCCCGTTCCGTTCCCCCGGGGTGGCCGTGACGCCGTCCGCCCGGCCCCGGTCCGCGCGACGCGCCGCCGCGGCGAAGCCGGCCCCGCCGAAGCGCCCGTTCATTGCGCACCACCTCGCGCCGCCGCACGAGATCCTCAGCGAGGAGGAGTCCCGGACCGTGCTCGAGACCCTCGGGACCCCGACCGAGCGGCTCCCGAAGATCCTCGCGAACGACCCGGGGCTGATGACCGATCCGAGGTTCCCGGCGCTCCGCGACGCCCACGAGAACCTCGTCGGCCGGCTCGTCCGGATCCGTCGGCCGAGCGCGACGGCCGGCGAGGCGATCGCCTACCGCGTCGTGATCGCGTCGCCCCTGGGGGACTGAGGAGGGAGATCGTGCGCGAGATCGTCGATGCCTTCTTCCGCGAGCGGTCGATCGTCAACCACCACCTCGCGAGCTTCAACGACTTCCTGCCGACGCGCGACAACCCCAACTCGCGCATGCAGCGGATCGTCGACGACGCGCGCGTGAGCGAGGACTCGACCGAGCGCGGGGTGATCCGGCTCGACGTCCAGAAGACGAAAAGCTCGATCTCGGTCCGCGTGGGACGCCGACGCGACAGCCGCGGCGGCGTCAACCCGTCGGCCGAGCCGACGATCTTCATCGGAGCGCCGTTCGTCAAGGAGCCGGTCGGGTCGAAGCCGACGCTCACCCCGATGGAGGCCCGCCTGCGCAACCTCACCTACCAAGCCCCGATCTACCTCAAGGTCACGGTCGTCGAGAACGGCGTCGAGCGGGCCCCCGAGGACGTGCACATCGGGGACCTCCCGATCATGGTCAAGAGCCGCCCGTGCAACCTCAACCGCTACAAGATCACCGAGGACGACCAGATCTGGCTCTCGGACGAGGAGTACCGCGCGAAGCTGGTCGAGTACGGCGAGGACCCGCTCGACCCCGGAGGCTACTTCATCATCGGCGGCACCGAGCGCGTGATCATCAGCCTCGAGGACCTCGCGCCCAACCGGATCTTCGCCGAGTACAACGAGCGCTACGGGACCCCCGTCGAGAGCGCGAAGGTGTTCAGCCAGCGCGGCGGGTACCGCTCCCTCACGGTCGTCGAGAAGAAGAAGGACGGGATCCTCCAGGTCTCGGTCCCGACCGCGAGCGGCCAGATCCCGCTCGTGATCCTGATGAAGGCGCTCGGGATGAAGAACGACGAGGAGATCTTCCAGGCTGCCCTGGGCGAGCTCCTTCCGCTGGACGAGCCGTTCGTCCAGACGATGAAGCACCTCCTCAACGTCAACCTGGAGGAGTGCGTCTCGAAGAAGCTCTACCCGCCCGAGGGGATCCAGACCACCGAGGACGCGCTGATCTTCCTCGAGAAGAAGTTCGCCACCGGCCAGGCGAAGGAGTACCGCCAGCGCAAGGTCGACGGCATCCTCGACCGCTCGCTCCTCCCGCACCTCGGCGACACCCGCGCCGACCGCCTGAAGAAGGCGCTCTACCTCGCGCGGATGGCCCGGACGGTGCTCGAGCTCCACCTCAAGGTCCGCGGCGAGGACGACAAGGACCACTACGCGAACAAGCGGCTGAAGCTCGCCGGCGACCTCATGGAGGACCTGTTCCGGGTCGCGTTCTCGCTCCTCCTCAAGGACCTCAAGTACCAGCTCGAGCGGTCGTTCGCCCGCAAGAAGGACCTCCGGATCGCGAGCGCGATCCGCCCCGACCTCCTCACCCAGCGTCTCGTCCACGCGCTCGCGACGGGCAACTGGGTCGGCGGACGCGCCGGGGTGAGCCAGGTGCTCGACCGGACGAGCCACATGTCGACGATCAGCCATCTTCGGCGGGTCACGAGCCCCCTCACCCGCAGCCAGCCGCACTTCGAGGCTCGCGACCTGCACCCGACCCAGTGGGGCCGGCTCTGCCCGAACGAGACCCCCGAGGGGCAGAACTGCGGCCTCGTGAAGAACTACGCCCTGTGCGTCGACGTCTCCGAGGGGGCCGACGAAGAGGAGGTCACCCTCATCCTCCGCGACCTCAACACCCGGGAGATCGGGCCGGAGGTGTTCCAGGAGGCGACCGTCCCGAAGGGGAAGCGCGCCGCGCGGGTCTACGTCAACGGGAACCTGGTCGGGCTCCACTCCCAGCCGCTCGACCTCGTCAAGGAGATCCGCGAGCGCCGGCGCACCGGCACGCTCTCGCCGACGCTCGGCGACAAGACCTACGAGCTCAACGTCCGCTACGACAGCGAGATGAACGAGGTGATCGTCCACGCCGACCCCGGGCGCCTTCGGCGCCCGCTGGTCGTCGCGAAGAACGGGGTCCCCCGGGTCTCCCGATCGGACCTCGACGACCTCGGCCGCGGCACCCTCGCGTTCAGCGATCTCATCCGCCAAGGGAAGATCGAGTGGAGCGACGCCGAGGAGGAGGAGGACGCCCTCATCGCCCTCGACCCGTTCGTCCAGGCCGAGCGCTGCCCGAAGTGCGAGAAGGCGCTCAGCCGCTCGGACATCCGCTGGGTGTCGATGGGCGAGAAGCGCGACCCGGCGATCGTCGAGTGCGGCCTCTGCCATGCCGAGTTCCCGAGCCGCACCCTCCTCACGGATCGGCACACCCATCTCGAGATCGACCCGAACCTGATGCTCGGCGTCTGCACGGGGCTGATCCCGTACCCCGAGCACAACTCCGCGCCGAGGAACACGATGGGCTCGGGGATGGCGAAGCAGGCGCTCGGCGTCGAGTCGGTGAACTACCGCCGCCGGCCCGATACCCGGGGCCACCTCCTCCACTACCCGCAGGCCCCGATCCTCCAGACGCAGACGATGCGCTACGTCCACTTCACGGAGCGTCCCGCCGGCCAGAACTTCGTGGTCGCGGTCCTCTCCTACGAAGGCTACAACATGCAGGACGCCCTCGTGTTCTCGAAGGGCGCGATCGACCGGGGCCTCGGCCGATCGTCGTTCTTCCGCACGTACCGGGGGGAGGAGCGGAAGTACCCGGGCGGCCAGGAGGACCGGTTCGAGATCCCGCGTCCGGACGTCGCGGGGGCCCGCGTCGACACCTCCTACCGCAACCTCGGGGAGGACGGGCTCATCTTCCCCGAGCTCGAGGTGACGGAGGGCGACGTCCTGGTCGGGAAGACGAGCCCGCCCCGGTTCCTCGAGGAGAAGACCGATCTCCTGACCCCGCAGAAGCGGCGGGAGACGAGCGTCACCGTACGGTTCGGCGAGTCCGGCTGGGTCGACAACGTGATCCTCACCGAGGGCGAGAACATCTCGAAGCTCGTCAAGGTCAAGGTCCGCAACCAGCGGGTCCCCGAGCTCGGCGACAAGTTCGCGAGCCGGCACGGGCAGAAGGGGGTCATCGGCCTCCTCGTCCCCCCGGCGAACCTCCCGTACACCCGCGACGGCGTGACCCCGGACCTTCTGATCAACCCGCACGCGATCCCGTCCCGGATGACGGTCGCCCACGTCCTCGAGATGCTCGGCGGCAAGGTCGGGGCGCTCGAGGGCCGGACGATCGACGGGACGGCGTTCTCGGGGACCCGCGAGGATGCGCTGCGCGAGGAGTTGAAGTCGCTCGGGTTCCACCCGTCGGGGCGCGAGACGCTCTACGACGGCCTCACGGGCCGGCGGTTCGAGGCGGAGATCTTCGTCGGCGTGATCTACTACCAGAAGCTCCACCACATGGTCGCGGGCAAGATGCACATGCGCTCGCGCGGGCCCGTCCAGATCCTCACGCGCCAGCCGACCGAGGGGCGGTCCCGCCAGGGCGGCCTCCGGTTCGGCGAGATGGAGCGGGACTGCCTGATCGGCCACGGCGTCGCGATGGTGATCAAGGACCGCCTCCTCGACGAGTCGGACGGCACGATCCAGTACGTCTGCGGGAACGCGGACTGCGGGCACATCGCGATCCCCGACACGCGCGCGAGCTCGCTCCGCTGCCCGAGCTGCGGGAACACGTCGTCGATCTACCCGGTCGAGATGAGCTACTCGTTCAAGCTCCTCCTCGAGGAGTTGATCAGCCTCGGCGTGATCATGCGCCTCCAGCTCGAGGAGATGCACTGAGGGGGGAGACGATGGCGCAGGGGCTCTCGAAGAAGATCCGCCGACTCCAGTTCGCCTTCCTGTCGCCGGAGGAGATCCGCCGGATGAGCGCCGCGAAGATCATCACCGCGGACACCTACGACGACGACGGCTACCCGATCGAGATGGGTCTCATGGACCTCCACCTCGGGGTGATCGAGCCGAACCTGAGGTGCCGGACGTGCGGGGGGCGCGTGAACGAGTGCCCCGGCCATTTCGGGATCATCGAGCTCGCGATGCCGGTGATCCACGTCGGCTACGCGAAGGAGATCAAGCGGCTCCTCCAGGCGACGTGCCGCGCGTGCGGCCGGATCCTCCCGGACGCCCCGAGCGCGCGGGCCGAGCCCGCCTCCGACGCCGACGACGCCGCGCCCGCGCCCCGGTCGCGCGAGCCGAAGGAGGAGCGGGCGTGCCCGTTCTGCCACGAGGTCCAGCACCGGATCGTGCTCGACAAGCCGACGACGTTCCGCGAGGACTCGCACAAGATCACCCCGAAGGAGGTCCGCGCCCGCCTCGAGCGGATCCAGGACGAGGACGTCCGCGCGCTCGACCTCAACCCGAGGTTCGGCCGGCCCGAGTGGATGGTCCTGACGGTCCTCCCGGTCCCTCCCGTCCAGGTGCGGCCGTCGATCACGCTCGAGAGCGGGGAGCGGAGCGAGGACGACCTCACCCACAAGCTGGTCGACGTCCTGCGGATCAACCAGCGCCTGCGCGAGAACCGCGACATGGGCGCGCCCCAGCTCGTGGTCGAGGACCTGTGGGAGCTGCTCCAGTACCACGTCACGACCTACTTCGACAACCAGACGAGCGGGATCCCGCCCGCGCGCCACCGGTCCGGCCGCCCGCTGAAGACGCTCGCCCAGCGGCTCAAGGGGAAGGACGGGCGGTTCCGCTCGAACCTCTCGGGGAAGCGCGTCAACTTCTCGGCCCGCACGGTGATCAGCCCGGACCCGCTGCTCTCGATCAACGAGGTCGGCGTCCCGATCGAGATCGCGCGGGGCCTGACCGTCCCGCTCGAGGTGACCCTCCACAACCAGGCGATCGCGAAGGAGCTGACCCAGCGCGGGCCGTCGCCCGCGCCGGACGCCGAGGGCAACTACCGGTGCGGGGTCAACTACCTGATCCGCGAGGACGGCCAGCGGATCAAGGTGATGGAGAAGAACGCCGAGGCGTGCGCCGAGCTCGTCACCCCGGGGTCGATCGTCGAGCGCCAGCTGATCGAGGGGGACGTCGTCCTGTTCAACCGGCAGCCGAGCCTCCACCGGATGAGCATGATGGCCCACTTCGTCCGGATCCTGCCGCAGAAGACGTTCCGGTTCAACCTGTGCGACTGCCCGCCGTACAACGCCGACTTCGACGGCGACGAGATGAACCTCCACGTCCTCCAGAGCCAGGAGGCGAGGGCCGAGGCGAAGGTCCTGATGAAGGTCGAGGAGCACATCCTCTCGCCGCGGTACGGCGGCCCGATCATCGGGATGCTCCACGACCACATCACCGCCGCGTTCCTGCTGACGTACCAGAACCCGTCGTTCTCCCGCAGCCAGGTCACCTACCTCCTCTCGAAGCTCCGCTACCCGCTCCCGCCGCCGGCCGGCCACGACAAGGACGGCGAGCCGTTCTGGACGGGCAAGCAGCTGTTCTCGCTCACCCTCCCGAAGGACCTCACGCTCGAGTTCCGCGCGAACATCTGGGCGCGGTGCGACTGCCCCCCGCTCGGCTGCAAGCACGACGCCTACGTCGTGATCGAGAACGGCGTCCTCAAGGCCGGGGCGATCGACAAGAAGGCGATCGCCTTCGAGAAGGGCGCGATCCTCGACGCGATCGCCCGGACGAACGGCGTCGCCTGGGCCCGCCAGTTCCTCGACGAGATGAGCCGCCTCGCGATCACGGCGATCTCGCTCAACGGCCTCTCGACGGGGATCGACGACGAGGACGTTCCCGAGGGGGCGCGCCGCGAGATCACCTCCGCCCTCGACGCCGTCGAGGCCCGAGTCGCCGAGCTCGTCGAGCAGTACCGCAAGGGCGACCTCGAGCAGATGCCCGGCCGCTCGCTGGACGAGACGCTCGAGGTGATGGTGCGCCGGGAGCTCGGCCAGGCGCGCGACACCGCCGGCGACATCGCGGGGCGCTACCTCGGTCTCGAGAACCCCGCCGTGATCCTGGCGAAGTCGGGCGCGCGCGGGTCGATGCTCAACTTGACGCAGATGGCCGGCGCGGTCGGGCAGCAGTCGGTCCGGGGCGAGCGGCTCCTTCGGGGCTACGTCCGGCGCACCCTGCCGCACTTCGAGCGGGGCGACCTGGGCGCCGGGGCGCGCGGGTTCGTGCGCTCGAACTACAAGGCCGGGCTCTCGCCGACCGAGTACTTCTTCCACTCGATGGGCGGGCGCGAGTCGCTCGTCGACACCGCGGTCCGCACGAGCCGCTCGGGCTACATGCAGCGGCGGCTGATCAACGCCCTCGAGGACCTCAAGGTCGCCGAGGACGGGACGGTCCGCAACACCGCGGGGACCGTGATCGAGTTCCAGTACGGGGAGGACGGCATCGACCCGACCCGGTCGTACCAGGGCCAGGCGGTCCCGCTGGACGAGGTCGTCACCCAGGTCCTGGGACGGCGGGTCCGCTCGAGCGACGAGCGGAAGCCCGAGGGACCGGACGGCGCCCCGCCGGTCGCCGAGGAGGAGATGGACCTGCAGGCCGAGGCCCAGCTCGAGGAGGAGGCCGAGGAAGAGGAGGCCGAGGAGTTCGGCGCCCCCGAGGAGGGGCCCGAGTTCGGGGGCGAGTAGGCGATGGCCGAGGCGAGGAAGGCGACCGCGCGCGACACGAGCGCGCGGATCCAGGAGATCGCGACGCGGGAGATCGGCCGCCCGCTCCCCGCCTCGCTCGTCGCGGGGGTCCGGGACAAGCTCCAGCACCTTCGGCTCTCGCCGGCCGACGCGACGAAGGTCGTCCGGGAGGTCGCGCGCCGGTTCCGGGTCGCGGAGGTCGACCCGCACGAGTCGGTCGGGATCGTCGCCGCCCAGTCGATCGGGGAGCCGGGGACGCAGATGACGCTCCGGACGTTCCACTACGCCGGCGTCGCCGAGATGAACGTCACGCTCGGGCTCCCGCGCCTGATCGAGCTCGTCGACGCCCGCCGCGTCCCCTCGACCCCGATGATGACGGTGCACGTCGAGAAGAAGACCCGCGCGGACCGCAGCGCGGTCCAGCGGATCGCGCTCCAGATCGAGGTGACGACCGTACCGGACGTCGCGTCGATCGGGACGGTCGTCGAGGATCTCAAGGTCGTCGTCTCGCCGCAGGCCGCGCTCCTCGAGGCGCGCGGCGTGAAGCGCGCCGACATCGAGACGGCGCTCCGGGAGAACATGGACCCGCGCCTGTTCGAGATCCGGCCGGGGTCCGGCTCGGGCGAGACGCGCCCGTTCGAGATCCACCTGAAGGAGGCCGCGGCCGGCGCGACCAAGACCAAGAAGGAGGAGTCGGTCGAGGAGATGCCGTTCAAGAAGCTCCTGATCGCGAGCGAGGAGGCGAAGGGGATCCAGATCAAGGGGGTCGAGGGGATCCGCCGCGCGCTCATCCGCAAGGAGAAGGACGAGTACGTGATCTACACCGAGGGATCGAACCTCGAGGGCGTCCTCGACATCGCCGGGGTCGACGGGGTCAACACGACCACGAACTCCGTCTTCGAGATCTACCGCGTCTACGGGGTCGAGGCGGCGCGGGCCGCGCTGATCCACGAGGCGAACCGGACCCTCGCCGAGCAGGGGCTCGGCGTCGACATCCGCCACCTGATGCTCGTCTCCGACGTGATGACGAACGAGGGGGACATCCGCGCGATCGGCCGGCACGGGATCTCGGGGAAGAAGACGAGCGTCCTCGCCCGCGCCGCGTTCGAGATCACCGCCGCGCATCTGCTGCGCGCGGCGATCA
>JASHOP010000087.1 GCA_030041075.1 Thermoplasmata archaeon
GGTACCGCAACATCGCAATCCGAGGCCTTGAAGGTTTGACCTTCGAGTTCGCGAACCTCGAGACAGAGCGGAGCGAGAGCGTCGAGCGCCTTGCTCGCCACATCAGGAGCCAAGGCTTCGTGGTTGATTCGGGGACCCCCTCGTTGGCCGGAGAGTAAAATCACAAGCTGAAGTTCAGAATCACATCCTACCGGCCCATCCGATTAAAATCCCAAAGCCGTGTTAGAGTCCGACGCGGTGTAGCACCTGTAAGTTACAACCGCTACATTCTCAGACTGAAGGTATAAATACGCTGTCCGGATAGGGATGCGCAGAAGCTATGAAGCCCACTGTCGCGTCCTCGGCGAGCGTCCGGCCCCGTACCTCCTCGAAGCCCGCCGCGAAGCTTACCCCTCCGGTAGGGCCCGGTCCTTCGGCGACGCCGCCGACGTCCGACCTTTGCCCCAACTGCGGGTCGTCCCACCTGATCCGGGACGAGATCCGCGGGGAGATCGTCTGCGCCGACTGCGGGCTCGTCGTCGACCAGAGCGCCCTCGTGAGCGACCGCGGGCAGCGGGGGTCGAAGGAGGATACCGGTCGGGAAGCGCGGGGCTGGGGTCCGGTCATCTCCCCCCTGATGCCGGACAAGGGGCTCTTCAGCGAGATCGGCGTGCCGACGCGCGACTTCCAGGGTAACTCCCTCTCGCGCAACACGTCGCTCAAGTTCTATCACTTGAGGAAGCTCAACCACCGGCTCCGCGCCGCACGGACCCACCAGCGGAACCTGGTCGTGGCGCTGGGCGAGCTCAACCGACTCGCCGGAGTGCTCGGGCTCTCGCGCGAGGTGAAGGAGTCGGCGACCTACATCTACCGCCGGGCCCTCGAGCACAAGGCGACCCGGGGGAAGAAGATCGTCGCGCTGGTCGCCGCGAGCGTGTACGCCGCGTGCCGTCAGTGTCACGTGCCGCGGACGATGAAGGAGATCATCGCGCATTCGAAGGCCACGAAGATCGAGGTAGGCCGCGCCTACACGCTGCTCGCGCGCGAGCTCAAGCTGGGACTCAAGCCCGTGGAACCGCGCGACTATCTCGTGCGGTTCACGCAGGACCTGAACCTCTCGAAGGAGGTCCGGCAGAAGGTCCTCGAGCTTCTGGAGCAGGTCGAGCAGGTCTACTCCACCAGCGGCGTCCTCCCGAACGGGATCCTCGCGACGATCATCTACATCGCGTCGAACCTGATGGGCGAGCCCCGGAGCCAGGACCGGATCGCCGCCGTCGCCAACGTGACGCCGGTAACGATCCGCAACCACTACAAGGAGCTCCTCGACCTCCTCGGCCTTCCGAAGAACCTCGCGAACCCGCAGGCCCGCGGGACGCTCCCCGCGGACGCCGGTGATAAGGTCGCGATCGACGCGGCCGCCGCGGGCCACTGACCCGAGCGCCGGGACCGGGCCCCGTCGCCCGGAAGAGAGATGAACCCGGTGCGGGCTCCGCGCGCATGGCCTCGGCGGCCGCGCTGAGCTACTCGTCGTACCGAACGTACCTCGAGTGCCCGCTGCGGTGGAAGTACCTCTACGTCGAGCACCGTCCGGAGCTCCCGCGGGGCTACTTCACGTTCGGCCGCGTGATCCACTCGGTCCTCGAGGAGCTCGTCCGCCCTTTCGTCGTCGCCGCCCCCCGACGTCCCGGCTCGGGAGACGGGCAGAAGACCTTGGACGACTGGTCCCCGGACCCGGCGGCGGGCTCGGCGCCGCGACCGTTGAACCCCGAGGAGCTGCTTCGCGAGTACGACCGGGCCTGGTCCGGTACGGGCTACTCGAGCCCCGAAGAGGAGGCTCGCTACCGCGCCCTCGGCCGGGAACTCCTCCTCCGGTTTCTCGACCAGTTCGTCCGGAACCCGTCGACCCCCGTCGCCGTCGAGGAGCACCTCGAGACCCGATGGGACGGCATCCCGATCCACGGCTACATCGACCGGATCGACCGGACCCCGACCGGCGGGCTCGAGATCGTCGACTACAAGACGTCGCGCGAACTCTCGGCCGAGGACGCCCGGGACTCGGACCAGCTCTCCATCTACCAGGTCCTGGTCGAGGGCAACTACGCCGAGCCGGTCGAGCGCCTCACGCTCCTCCACCTGCGCTCGCTCGTTCCGCACCGGTCCCCGGCACGCGCGCGGACGGCGCTCGACCCGTTGCACGTGCGCCTCGGCATGGTCGCGGATGGGATCCGCGAGCAGGCGTTCGAGCCGACCCCGGGGCGCCACTGCGCCCGGTGCGACTTCCGGACGATCTGCCCGGAGTTCAAGACGGTGCCCGCGCCCGAGGGCCGACGGCTCGCCGCACTCGTCGACCGGTTCGAGTCGCTGAGGTCGGACGAGCGACGGCTCGAAGGCGAACTCGCGCGCGCGGCGGAGGAGCTGCACCGCGCCGCGGAGGAGCTCGGGCTGCACCGGGTGCCGGGGACGCGCTCGATCGCCGTCCGCCGACGCGAGGAGGCGTGGCAGTACTCCCTTGACGCCGTGCGCCCCCTGCTGGCGGGCGCGGGCGTCGCGGACCGGCTGGGCCACGAGACGGCCAGCGACGTGCGGAGGCTCCTGCGCGACGCGGAAGTGCCCGCGGAGCTGCGCCGGAGGGTGGCGGAGACCGGCTCGCGCCGCGTGCGGTGGTACTGGGAGCTCGAGAACGGCGCCGACGGATCCCGCTGACTTGGGCGGTCGTTCGACACGGTCCGCGCGCCGGGACCCGGCGGTACGGGCCCCGACTCGCGCAAACGCTAAAATGAGGTCCCGGTACTCCTCCGTATGGGGATTCCCCTCGCCTCGGAGGCGCGCCTCGCCTGCCTCGCCGACCGCGCGCCGACGGTGGCGACCCTCTGCTCGCATTCCTCGCTCCAGATCTTCCACGGGGCCCGCGTCGAGGGTCTGCCGACGCTGGGGATCTCGGTCGGCAAGCCCCCCCGGTTCTACGACGCATTTCCCCTCGCGCGCCCCGACCGGTTCGTCTCCGTGCCGCGGGTGAAGGATCTCGGGGGCGCGGGCGTCCCGCTCCGGGAAGCCGGGGCGGTCATCGTGCCCCACGGCTCGTTCGTCGAGTACCTGGGGTCCGAGGCGTTCGGCGCGCTGGACGTTCCGGTGTTCGGCAACCGCGCCGTGCTCGCCTGGGAGTCGGACCGTCGGAAGGAGCGGGAGTGGCTCGAGTCCGCCGGTGTGTCGATGCCGAAACGGTACGAGGACGCGTCGGAGGTCGACGGCCCGGTGATCGTCAAGTACTACGGCGCGAAGGGCGGGAAAGGCTTCTACCTCGCGAAGAACCGCGGGGCCCTCGCGGAGTTCCGGCCGACCGGCCCGTACGTGATCCAGGAGTACGTGCTCGGCACGCGCTACTACATGCACTTCTTCTACTCGCCGCTCTCCGACCGCGGATACCGCGTCGGGCATGGCTCGCTCGAGCTCCTCGGGATGGACCGGCGGGACGAGGCGAACATCGACGAACTGTACAAGCTGGGGGCGCAGGAGGTGCTCCTGAAGGCGGGGATCCGGCCGACGTTCGTCGTGACCGGGAACGTCCCGGTGATCCTCCGCGAGTCGCTCCTCGAGAAGGCGTTCGAGATCGCCGCGCGGATCGTGGAGCGGTCGATCGACCTGTTCGGCGGGATGGTCGGGCCGTTCTGCGTCGAGGGGATCATGACCGAGGAGCTCGAGTTCAAGGTGTTCGAGATCTCGACCCGGATCGTCGCGGGCACGAACCTGTTCGTCTCCGGGAGCCCGTACTCGGACCTGATCGAACCGGGGCTGTCGACAGGGCGACGGATCGCGAAGGAGATCGTCCGGGCGAGGTCCGAGGGCCGCCTCGCGGAAGTGCTGAGCTAGGCCCGCGCCCGATGGCGCCGGGCCCGACCCATTAAGAGCGGCGCGTGACTGGCCCGCCGATTTATGTGACGGCGGCGATCGTATCGAAGGGGCTCAGCAAGGTCTACCCGGGCTCTTCCTCCGGCCAGCCCGCGCTCTCCGACCTTTCCCTCGAGGTTCCCGCGGGCGGGGTCTACGGGCTGATCGGGCGCAACGGCGCCGGCAAGACGACGTTCATCCGGATCTCCGCGACGCAGCTCGAGCCGACCTCGGGGGAGGTCCGGGTCCTCGGGCACGACGTCCGGACCGAGGAGCGGGCGATCCGCGCCCGCATCGCGTGCGTCCCCCAGGAGTCGCGCCCGCTCTACTTCCTGCGCGTCGAAGAGGTCGTCTACCTCTACCTCAAGATGCGGGGCCTCCCCCCGGTCGAGGCCCGGCGGCGGACCCGCGACGTCCTGGACGAGCTGTCGCTCACGGAGTACCGGCGCCGCCTCGTGAACCGGCTCTCGGGGGGCCTTCGGCGGCGGACGATCTGCGCGATGGTCCTCGCGTCCGACGCGGACCTTCTCTTCCTCGATGAGCCGACGACCGGCCTCGACCCGCTCGCCCGCCGCGAGGTCTGGCAGGCGATCCGCCGCGCGAGCCGGGAGAACCGGACGATCCTGTTGACGACGCACTACCTGGACGAGGCCGAGGCGCTCTCGGGACGCCTCGCGCTCGTCGAGCGGGGGCGGCTCGTGCTCGAAGGCTCGCCGTCGGACCTGAGGGGGAGGGTCCGCTACCCGTACCGGGTGACGATCCGGGGGTCGATGCCCCGGGCGGAGCTCGAAGGGTTCGGCCGGGTCTCGGACATCGAGGGAGGGTTCCTCGTCTTCACCGGCGAGGAGGAGGC
This sequence comes from Thermoplasmata archaeon, assembly GCA_030041075.1. Lineage (GTDB taxonomy): Archaea > Thermoplasmatota > Thermoplasmata > Lutacidiplasmatales > UBA184 > Lutacidiplasma. The sequence continues at coordinate 4,718 of JASHOP010000087.1, forward strand.
CCGGGAGCTCGCCCGCCGGGCCCTCGGCGCCGGCGCGCGTCTCTCGATGGGCCCGGTGAGCCTCGAGGACATCTTCCTCGAGGTCGTCGGCCGGTCGATCGAGGAGGAGAGCGGGACGCCCGCGGATGAGGCGGACGACGCGGAGGACCGGGGGGTGCGCGCGTGAGCGAACGCCACCGCCTCCGCTCGCTCGGCACGCTCGTCCTCCTCAACGGCCTGATCCCGATCCGGACGCAGCCGCTCTATCTCGTGAACCTCCTCGCCTCGCCGCTATCGTTCCTGTTCTTCATCTACGTCATCTCGCACGGCGCCCTCCTCGCGTTCGGGATCACCGGCGGGCTCGTCCTGACGATGCTGACGGCCGGCACCGGGCTCCAGTCGGACCTCACCCACTACCGCCACGACCTGAAGTTCCAGGACGTGGTCGTCGCGTCGCCGGTCGAGGCGCCCGTCTACGTGGTCGGGATGGCGCTGAGCGAGCTCGTCTACTCGCTCCCCGCGATCGCGGTGTTCGTCGCGCTGTTCCTGGTCAAGGGCTACGCGACCCCCGACAGCATCGCGGTCATCGGCGGCGTCCTCCTGCTCGTCTGGGGGTTCGCGACGGCGCTCGCCTTCACCCTGGCGACCTACTTCCAGGACGTGCGCGAGACGTTCATGTTCAGCCCGCTGATCTCGCTTGTCCTCACGGTCCTTCCGCCGGTCTACTATCCGCTCGCCTACCTGCCCCACTGGGCGCAGATCGTCGCGCGGATCTCGCCGACGACGTACGCGGCGGCGCTCGTGCAGTGCGCGGTCGGCATCGCGCCGAGCGCGTGCGGCCAGTCCGCGCTCGACTGGGCGGTCCTCGGCGCCGTGACCGCGGCGCTCCTCGCCGTGGCGGCGTTCAAGGCCCGCTGGAAGGAGCCGTAGCGGCCGGGGACGCCCGCGCGGAGCGTCCGACGCGCGAGCGCTTATGTACCGGGTTCATGGTGGGGCCCTCCCCGATGCTTTCGTTCGCTGACCATCGGAGCTTCGAGGCCTCCGACGAGCGGTTTTCCCGCTGCCAGTTCTGCGGCCGCGAGGTCGTCGTTCTCCCCGAGGACCGGCGCCGCGGGGCGTGCTTCGACTGCCTCACGCTCTCCGTGGCCCCGCCGATGGCCTGCCCGGACTGCGGCGCGACGATCCCGGGCGAGGAGCGGGGGCTCGGCTGCCCGGTCTGCCGGTGGTACCCGCTCCGCGACTGAGCGGGGCCCGCGCCGTTCCGCTAAGCTTATCGGCCGCCGGGTGCCCGTCGTGGGCGGGCGTGCCGAGGTGGCTCAGTCCGGTACGGCGCGAGCCTGGAAAGCTCGTGGCGGAATACGCTTCGGGAGTTCAAACGTCGCGGCCGGCCGGCCCGGTCCGGCGGAGATTCTCCCCCTCGGCGCCGCCTTCCGGGGCGGGCCCGTGACCCGGACGGAGGGGCCGGAGGCATGACCGTCCCCGCCCGCGCCGTCGGCGCGACCCTCCTCCAGGTCGACGCGATCGGGAGCCGCCTCGCGGGACGCGCGGCGCTCGAGGAGGCGTGCCGGTTCCTCCGGGCGTCGTTCCCGCACTACCGGTGGGTCGGGGTGTACCGACTGGACGGCGCGACGCTGGTCCTCGAGGCGTGGAACGGGCCGGCGGCGACCGAGCACGTCCGGATCCCCGTCGCCCAGGGGATCTGCGGCCGCGCCGCGCGGGAGGGCCGCACGGTGATCGTCGACGACGTTCGCTCGGCGCCGGAGTATCTCGCGTGCTTTCGGGAGACGCGGTCGGAGATCGTCGTCCCGATCCGGGACGGGGAGCGCGTCGTCGGCGAGATCGACGTCGACGGCAACGAGGTCGGCGCGTTCGATGCGACCGACCGGGACCTCCTCGAGAAGGTCGCGCGCCGCCTCACCGCCGCCGTGGTCGCGGCCGCGTCCCAGCCGCCGCTCGCGTGACGCCCCGCCGCATCCGGGCGAGCGCTCCGGCGAGGGCGCGGGCGGAGTCGAACGGGCCGATCCGCGGCCTCGTCCCCCGCCCCCGGAGCCGCGTCGCCTCGGCCGCGACCTCGTTCAGGGCCCGGCCGAGCTCGTCGACGATCGGCAGGTCGGCGTACCGGCTCGTCCGGGACAGCGGATTGAGGTCGATCGCGATCACGCGCTTGCCGAGCGCCCGGAGCGCTTCGGTCCGGTCCCCGTCCTCGAGCGGCACGAGGCAGACGTCCGCGACCCGGATCCCGCGCGCGTCGACCCGCGCCCGATCCGACGGGAGCCCGGCGATCCGCCCCGTCGGCCGGACTCCCAGGACGTCGCGCACGCCGGCCCGCCGCAGCGCCCGGGCTACGCGGCGGGCGCGGTCGGGGGTCCGGTGGAACAGGTTCACCTCGACCCGGAGGCCCGGGACCGCCCGCGCAAGGCGGGCGATCCCGTCCGCGGCGAGCGCCGCGACGTTGCCGTTGACGCTGACGACGGGATGCTCGGCGGCGAGCAGCCATCGGGCCGCCGTCCGCTCGGCCCTCCGGGCGCTCGGCGTCGTCCGCTCGCCCAGCAGGTAGTCGAACGCCTCCCCCCGCCCCTGGGCGATCAGCCCCTCGGGGACGACGAGGCCGTCGCGGTGGGCCGCCGCGAGGCGGGCCCGGGTCCGGAGGCTGCGGTAGCGCGGGTGCCGGGGGGAGAGCCGCATCGCGTCGCGGAACGGCCTAGCCGGGGCCGGGAGGGTCGGACGCCGCGTGCCCCTCGGCGGCGGCCTCCGCCGGCCCGAGCCGAGCCTCGAGCGCCGCGATCCGGTCGTCGAGCGACTGGAGCCCATCCTCGAGCACCTTCGTGAGCGCGAACTTGAGGCTCTCCTCGAGCGCGACGAGGTCCCGGCCGAGGTCGATCATGCGGCGGGAGTTCTCGTTGAGCAGGAGCCGGGTCTGGGTAGCGACCCGGTAGGTGTCGGAGAGGTCCTTCGTGAGCTGGTGCGACGACCGGGCGAACGTCTCGACCGAGTCGCCGACCGGCTTCCACTTGGCGTCCAGGTTCGTCGCGAGGGCGGCGTTGAGCTTCTGATCGATCCGGTCGAACGCTCCGTCGACCTCCTTCGCGACGCGCTCCGCGAGCGACGACTCGAACGACTCCAGCCGGGTCTGGAGCTGCTGCCCGATCCCCTCGGACGACCCTTCGACACGCTGGATGCGGTCCTCGATCGCCTGGAGCCGCGCGGTGAGGTTCGAGTACGCCGAGCCGATCAGGGTCGTGAGCTGGCCCTGCCCCAGCTCGTGCGCCCTCAAGAGGAGGTGCAGGACCCAGTGCTCCCGTCCCTTCGTCTCCGCCAGGGCGCCCCGGTCGATGCGATCGCGGACCTCCCGGTCGTCGATCATCGACTGGAGCTCCTTCAGGACCTCCACGCGGAGGGTCGGGGTCGGGGCGGAACCCGACGGGGGTCGGCCGGCCATCGCGCGGCGATGGGTTCGGGGGTGCTATATAAGTTGGCGAGCGGGCGCTCCTCGGACCGGGAGCGCCGGGACGCGGCGCCCGGGCCCGTTCCGGAACGTCCTCAACTCTACCGTATAGTTCTTAAATCGGGGACCCTCCCCTCCTACCGGGCAGCGATGCCCCCCGGCGCCGGGTGCCGGGGAATCGAGTCCCCGTCGGGGACCTGGGAGAAGGAGCAATCATGGCTCGACCACCGAAGAGCAAGGCGAAGCGACGTGTCGGACTGGCCGTCTATCTGGAGCCCGCGATCCTGCGGAAGCTCAAGGTCGCGGCGGAGGCGGATCGCAGGTCGTCGTCGACCCAGGCGGCGATCTACATCGAGGAGGGCCTCGGCCTGCGGAAGCCGCGGGCCCGCTGAGCGGGGCCGTCGCGGGCCGGTTCAGCGGGACGCGCCGGCGGCTGGGTCGTCGTCGAACCCCGCGCCGAGGAGGTCCCGGGCGACCACCTGGCGCCGGATCTCGGAGGTCCCGGCACCGATCTCGAGGAGCTTCGCGTCCCGCGCGAGCCGCTCGAGCGGCAGATCGCGCATGTACCCGTAGCCCCCGTGGATCTGGATCGCCTCGAGGGCGTGCCGGGTCGACGCCTCCGACGCGTAGGTGAGGGCGGCCGCGCTCGCCCGGCGCCGGGCCGGGTCGGCGGCGACCTCGTCGAGCGCCTGGCCCATCAGGAGCCGGGACGCCTCGAGCTCGGTGTACATCCCGGCGAGCTTCGCCTGGATCATCTGGAACGCCCCGATCCGGTGGCCGAACTGCTCCCGCTCCCGGGCGTAGGCGACCGAACGCTCGAGGCACTCGGCGAGGATGCCGACCGGGATGGCGGTCAGCACGGCGCGCTCCACGTTGAGTCCCCCCATCAGGATCCCGATGCCGGCGTTCTCCGCCCCGAGGCGCTGGCCGGCCGGGACGGGAACGTGCTCGAGCGCGAGCTCGCCCGTGGGCGACCCGCGCATCCCCATCTTGTCGAGGCTCTTCGCGACCGTGAAGCCGGGGGTCCCCTTGCGGACGAGGAACGCGCTGATCCCGTGGGCGCCCCGGTCGGGCGCGGTCTTCGCGTAGACGAGGGCGACGTCGGCGACCGGTCCGTTGGTGATGAACTGCTTCGTGCCGGTGAGCTCGTAGTCGTCGCCGTGCCGCTCGGCGCGCGTCCGCAGGGAGACCGCGTCCGAACCGGCGCCCGGCTCGGTGAGCGCGAGCGCGCCGATCTCCTCGCCGGAGGCGATCCGGGGCAGGAACCGGGCGCGCTGCTCGTCGTTGCCGTTGCGCAGGAGGTTGTCCGCGAACAGGTTCGAGTGCGCCCCGACGCTCAGCGCGAGCGCGGGACTCGCCCGGGCGATCTCCTCGAGGACGATCGCCTGGGCCCGGTACGACAGCCCGAGCCCGCCGTACTCGGGCGGGACCGTTGGGGCGAGGAACCCCTGGTCGCCGAGGCGCCGGAACAGGTCCCGCGGGAACCAGTCCTCCCGGTCCATCCGGTCGGCCACGGACACGACCTCCCGGCGGACGAACTTGCGCGCCGCGTCGGCGAGGTCCTGCTCCTCGCCCGACCGGCCCGCCGGCACGACCGGGGCGAGCGTGGGGCGAGGATAACGATTTTCCGTCGAGCCATTCCGCCCGACGCGCCGGTGCCGGGGGGGGCAATCCTCCGGGTCCCCCTCCGCTGCCCCTCTCGGCGGGACGGCCCCGCCGGACCGGACCGGGTGCGGGGGGGGCCGCCGGAGACCGGGCGGAACGGGGCGAAGCCGGCTACTGCTGGCGCCAGTTGATCGCGCAGCAGTGGACGCAGCCGGGCCAGAGACCGCGTGCGTTGAGCTTCTCGCGGAACAGCTTCGCGGCGCCGTTGTTCCAGAGCTCGACCAGCGGGGCGTCCCGGACGTTGCCGACCGAGTACGAGATCCACTGGTCCGGGCAGAAGACGACCCGGCCGTCCGCCTTGATGTTGACGCCGGCCCACGGCTTGCCGCAGCTCTTGACGACGGCGAACTTCATGTCCGAGTAGTACTTCTCGGCGTCCTCGACCCCCAGGCGCGGCGCGGTCCACATCTGGAACGGGTAGACGGCGCGGCGGGTGTTCTCGAGCTCGAGCGCCGCGCGGCGTCCGTACGCCGCGCCGGGGAGCGCCATCAGGTGCCCCTCCGCTGCCGTGTCGACGACCCCGAAATCCTCCTGGAGCGCCTTGCGGTGCTGGTCGAGGGTCGGCCGGTCGGCGAACCAGAGGTGCTGGAACAGGTGCCGGTCGAAGCCCGCGGCCTCGACGGTCCGGACGAACTCGAGGGTCCGCCCGAACATCGCGTTCGTCATGACCGACTGCGCCCAGACCTTCGGGTGGCCGTTCTTCCGCCGGGCGATGATCTTCTGGGCGTTCGCGACCGTCTTCGCGAAGTTCCCCTTCCCCCGGATCGAGTCGTGGATGTCCTCCGGCCCGTCCAGGGAGAAGTGGATGATCGTGATCCCGTCGACCTTCACGAGGCGGTCGATGATCTCGTCGGTCAGCAGCGTGCCGTTCGTCGTGAAGCTCACGGTGAGGCCGAGGGACGCGAGGAACTCGACGATCTCGATCGCGTCCGGCCGGTCGAACGGCTCCCCGCCCGAGAGGTAGACGTGGACCCCCTTGCCCCGGAGCGGGGTGAAGACCTTGCGGATCTCCTCGAACGTCAGCTGGTCCTTCCAGAGCGGCTCCTTGTCGCGGATGATCTTCGGAGCGACGCCGTTGGTCCCCCACCACCAGCAGAACGGGCAGCGCAGGTTGCAGACGATCGTCATCTCGAGGTTGACCTCGCGGAAGAGCGGGGCCACGAGCGAGCTGTGGAGCCGCGACTCGCGGACGGAGTTCAGGACCCGCCAGCCGGTGACGGGGAGTAGGCGCCCCGCCACGCCGATCCGGTTCCCGAGCCCGCCCGGCTCGGGTGGGCTGCTCGTCTCGGGGGCGCTCACGCTCGGCTCGCCGTCCTACCGGTGGGCCGATCGCGGGACACGGCCTTCGGACGGGACGCGTCGTTCATCGATAGCGCGGCCTCCCAACCTTTCGGGGACCCACCGACCCCCACTCCGCCGGAGTGAGCTTCTCAAGGGCGGTACCCCTCTTATGCGTTCCGCTCGCGGCATGCGGGGTCGAAGGCGGGCGGGGACGGTTCGGACGGCCCGGCGGCCGCGTCCTCGCGGATGGACCCCCGACGGGGGCCGGAGATCCGCGGGCACGGCCGCCGGATCGCTCTCCCTACCGCGGCGGGCGTTCGGAGGGGAGGCTTCGGATGCCGATGTGCCTTTGCCACGCCGGCCTCGGCCGGGGCCAGTCCGAGCGGTAGTGGGCCCCCCGGCTCTCGGTCCGGGCCAGGGCGGCCCGGGCGATGAGCGAGGCGGTGAGGGCGGCGTTCGCTACGGGTCCCGGAAGCGCCTCCTTCCGCGCCGGCTCGACCGAGTCGCCCAGCCGCTCGAACGCCTCGAGGGCGGAGCGCAGACCGTCGGCGGTCCGGACGATCCCGACCTCCTCCCAGAGACGGTGGCGCACCTCGTCGACCGAGTCGGGCTCCTCCGGCCGGCCCGATCCCCGCCCGGGCGGGACCTCGATCAGTCGTCCGGGGGCCGCAGGCCCCCCCGGGGCGGGGTGGAGCAACTGGCGGGCGACCCGCTCGCCGAACACGAGTCCCTCGAGCAGCGAGTTGCTCGCGAGCCGGTTCGCGCCGTGGACCCCGGTCGCGGCCACCTCGCCGGCGGCGTAGAGGCCGCGGAGGGAGGAGCGCCCCTCGAGGTCGGTCGCGACCCCGCCGATCATGTAGTGCGCGACCGGCGCGACCGGGATCCGGTCGCGGGACGGGTCGAGCCCGTAGGCGAGGAGGAACCGACAGACGGAGGGGAACCTCGCGTAGAGCCGGTCGCGCGGGATCTCGGTCGCGTCGAGATAGACGTTCGGGTGGCCGCCGCGGGTGATCTCCCGCTCGATCGCCCGGGCGACGACGTCGCGGGGGGCGAGCTCGGCGTCCTTGTGCTCGGCGACGAGGAACCGGTCCCCGGCGTCGTTGCGGAGCACCGCCCCCTCGCCCCGCAGCGCCTCGGAGATCAGGAACCGCGGGGCCCCCTCCCGGTAGAACGCCGTCGGGTGGAACTGGATGAACTCCATGTCGCTGAGGAGCGCCCCCGCGCGAAACGCGATCGCGACGCCTTCTCCGGTGGCGATCGAAGGGTTCGAGCTCTGGCGGTACAGCGCCCCGGCGCCTCCCGTCGCCAGGACGACCGGGCGGGGGTCGAGGATCTCGATCCCCCGCCCCTCGGGCGTAGCGAGGGTCGCCCCGACGCCGTCCCGACCGGCCGGGGCGAGCGAGCGGAGGACCCGGCGCTCGAGCAGGTCGATGCCGGCGTCAAGCGCACGGTGGCGCAGGGTCTCCTCAATCGACAGCCCCGTCGCGTCGCCGCCGGCGTGGAGGATGCGGGCCCGCGAGTGGGCCGCCTCCCGGCCCAGCGCGATCCGCCCTTCCTCGGTGTCGAACGGCACCCCGAGGCGGACCAGGTCGGCGATCCGCGCGGGGGCGTCCCACGTAAGGACCCGGGCCGCGGACCGGTCGACGAGCCCGTCGCCTGCCCGCACCGTGTCCTCGAAGTGGAGCGAGCGGCTGTCGTCCGGGCCGATCGCCGCGGCGATGCCGCCCTGGGCGTAGCGGGTGTTCGACTCCTCCAGCCGGGCCTTCGTCACGACCGTGGGACGGAGTCCCAGTTCCCGGAGCCGCAGGGCGACGTAGAGGCCGGCGATCCCGCTGCCGACGACGAGCGGATGGCGGGCCGGATCCTTCACGGGTGTCGGAGCCGGAGCTCGGGTAAAGCGCCTTGCGGGCCCCCATCGCCGTCATCTTCCGGCTCGGGCGTGCGATCCCGTGGGATCCGCTCCGTCCGTCACCGACGAAGGCCGGGCGCCGGGGTCGGTCGCGGTACGCGACGACCCCGGACTCGCCCGGGAGCTGGTCGACCGGTTCCGCCGGACGGGGGACCGTCGTAGCGTCAGCGTCAGCGATCTCGTCGCGCCCCGCCGCGCGTTCTGGAGACGGCGGGCTCCCCCGCCGCCCCTATCGGCCGAGCGCGCCGCGATCCTTTCCGTCGGGCGGGGATGGCACCGGGCGGCCGGTCGGCTCCTCTCGAACGAGGGCCGGCTCGAGGTCCGGCTGCGTCAGGGCGGGATCTCGTGCCGCATCGACCTTCTCGCCGACGTCCCGGTCGAGATCAAGACCGGGGGGACACCGGTCGGGGCCGACGTCGTCGCCGAGCGCCCCGAGCACGTCGAGCAGCTCGGGATGTACTGCGCCCTGCTCGGCCAGGACCGCGGCCGCCTCGTCCACGTGACGCTCTCCGACGGGCGCTGTCGCGCCGTGCGCGCGACGGACGTCACCTTCCGGGACGTCGGCCGCCTGAAGGCGGACCTGCGTTCGCGGGAACAGGCGTTCCGGGCGGCGATCGAGGCCGGGGTCGGTACCGGACTCCCCCGATGCCGGTGGTTCGGCCGCGGATGCGAGTTCCAGGAGGCGGGGGCGTGCGACTGCCGGGGCGACGAGCCGACGGGCACGCCGGAGATCCGGGAGGCGGTCGCAGCCGTCACGGACCGTCCCGAGATCTCGGATCGCTGGCGCCGGGCGCTCGCGGCCGCGCCGGCGCCCGCCGCCGGGCCCGAGCGGTTCCGGGAGCTCCTCTACCCCCGCCGGGCGTACTTCGAACGGGTTCGCGGCGTGGGCGACGAGGGCCCGATCGCCGCAAGCGCGGCCCCCGGAGCCACCGACCTTTACCGCCGTCTTCTCGAGACGATCGAGAGCGGTCCCGTCGGCGAGGTCCGGCAGATCCCGTCCGGTTGGGACGCCCCCGAGGAGGAGGTGGTCGGGTTCCGGGACGCCCCGATCCTCCTCCGCACCTCGCGCGCCGGGGCAAGGATCGATCCGCGGAACGTCGCGACGCGCCTGCCGCAGTACGGGCTCGAGCTCGGGCTCCGGTGCGCCGCGTCCGGGACCGCGCTCGGCCGGGTGATCGTCGGGTACGAGCGGGCCGAAACGGACGCCGACCGTCTCCAGGTCCTCGAGTACCGGTTCGAGGACGTGGCGGGCTACGCTCGCCTCGCCCACGAGCGCTACCGACGGCTCGCCGAGGCGATCGCCCTCGGCGAGCCCGCCGGCCTCGAGCCGTGCCCCGGGTGGATGGCCGCGGGCTGTCCTTACCGGGGGGAGTGCGGCTGCGAGGCGGACGGGTCGCGGTCCCAGCGGTAGATGATCGCCGCGGCGACCGTGCGGAAGCCGGCCGACTCGTAGAGCGTCCGGGCCGGCACGTTGGCTACGGTCACCCAGAGACGCACCCGCTCGTACCCGTAGGCCCGGAGGGCCCGGACCGCCCACCGGAGGAGGAACCGGCCGAACCCTCGGCGTCGCCGTTCCGGGTCGACCAGCAGGTCGACGATCACGGCGCGACGGGCCGACTGCTCCGTCGTGAGGACCGCGCCGACCAGCCGGATCGGGTCGGGCTCGACCAGCGCCGTCGACGCCTCGTCGAGGAACCGGCCGACCCGGCCGTCGAGGATCGAGAGGAGGACGCGCCGGTACTCGTCGAGCCCGGCGCCGATCACGAGGCCATCGATCGTGCCGTGGAACGCCCTCCAGTCGAGGTCGACCAGCGCCTCCGTCGTGACGGAGCGGATCGGGACGAGGCGGGCCGTCGGGGGCACGTCGGGCCGCGGCTCGCCGTCCTCCGGCCCGAGCTCGCGCTCCATCGCCTGCCGCTCGATGACGACCGACCCCGGCCTCCCGGCCAGCCGCTCTGCGACCGCTCGCTCGTCCGCGGCCGCGAGCCCCGTGAAGCCGAGGTCGAACGACCGGATCTCGGGGGCGAGGCGCTCGAGGAGGGCGTTCGCGAGCGCGAGGGCCCGGGTCACCGCCTCCGCGCCCGCCGTGACGTGGACGTGGCCGTACGCGGCGCTCTGCCGGTGGGTCGCGAACGCGAGGCCCCCTCCACCGCGCCCGGGGGGAAGGTAGAAGCCGGCCTTGGCGCCGGACTTGAGCTCCGAGGCCGACTCCTCGACCCAGTCGCCGCCCGGGAGCTCGGCCCGGCGCAGCAGCTCCTGGCGGATCGACTGGAGCAGCTCCTCGAGTTCCTCGCGCGGAGCGGTCGTCGCCGGACGCGGAGGCTCCACGGGGCCGGGCCCTACTTCGAGCCGAACTCGCGCTGGAGGATCTGCGCGATGTCCGGGGCGACCGACGCCTTCTCGGCGGGGTTCTCGAGGGTGTCCGTGGAGTAGACCTCGTCGGTCACGGCCTTGAGACGCTCGAACGCGTCGCGCAGGAAGAGGCCGTGCGTGCACGCGGCGCTGACCGCGCCGACGCCGTGCCGCTGGAGGAGCTTCGCCGCCTCGACGATCGTCCCTCCGGTGGTGATCACGTCATCGACCAGCGCGACATGCTTCCCCGCGAACGCCGGGATCTCGGTCGTCGGGAGGTTCAGCTCGACCCGGTCGCTGTCGATCCGCCGCTTCTCGAGGGCGAACCACGGCCGGTCGAGCAGCTGGGACATCCGTCGCACCCGGTCGATCCCCCCCTTGTCCGGCGAGACCAGGAGGTCGATCGGCCGCTCGCGCAACAGGCGGGCGAGCGCAGGGATCCCGCTCGCCTCGAACGCGGGCTTCGTGAACTGCGCGAGGGTCGTGGGGGAATGGAGGTCGACCGTGATCACCGCGTCGGCGTCGAGCGCGACGTGGCGGCCGAGCGATCGGGCGCTGACCGGCTCGCCCGGGAAGAACCTCCGGTCCTGCCGGGCGTAGCCGAAGTACGGGACGACCACGAACGTGCGCTGGGCCCCCGCCTCCCGGACCGCGTCCTCGAGCAGGAGCAGCTCGAGCAGGGCCGCGTCGTTCGGCGTCGACTGGACGACGACGACGTCCTGCCCCTCGAGGTGCCCTCCGATCCGAACGTACATCTCGCCGTCCGGGAACCGCTTCAGGAACGGGATCCCGAACGGGGCGTTGCCGAGCTCCCTCGAAATCCTCTCCGCAAGGGCGGTCGACGCGGTCCCCCCGATGACGTGCATGCGATCGCGCGATCCTCCGGACCGGGCTAGGGGTTAAAGGTTGCCGGGCGCCCGCGTCGCGCCGGGGGCCCCGGCGCCTACAGGTCGTCGTCCGGGCTCTTCGGGCCCGGCCGCCGGGGCCGGGAAGGCGGCCGCTCCCGATGGGTCACGAAGTGACTGCGCCGCGCCTCCTCGTACGATACCGTCCGCCGCGGCGGAGGGGCCTCGCGCGCGTCGGTCGCTCCGGAGTCGTCCGCGGTCCACGGGCGGAGGGCCCCGAGGAACCGGTGGCGCCGCGGTTCCTCCTCCTCCTCGTCCGGCACGGTCCGGCGTCGCCGTTCCTCCTCGCGCTTTCGGAGCCGGCTCTCGACCCCTTCCCGGCGCAGCGCGAGATGGATCCCGATCGCCAGGAAGATCACGGCCGCGACCGTGAGACCGAGGAACTCCCACGACTGGGAAGGGACGAAGCCTCCCTCCCCGTCGAACGCCAGCTTGAGCGCTCCGAACCACGGGATCATGCCGCGGGCCACCCCGATGATCCACCCCGGCTCCACGAGGGTGCTGATTCGGGCGGCACCGCTGCTCGAAACGCTCTGGTCGATGTAGGAGTTGTTGTCGCCGAGGGTGACGAAGCCCGAGTGCTCCCCGAGGCCGGCCGAGCTGAGGGGGATGTCGAGGTCGAGCGACTGCTGGCCGATGTCGTAGAGATGGATCGTCGCCGTCGCCATCGCCAGGTCGGTGTCCGCGCAGTTGTTGCCCGCCCCCGTCACCCAGTAGGAGGTCGACGTGCCGGCGTCGGAGCACGGAAGGCTGCCGAGCTCGGTCGCGTTGTACGCCTCGCCCGTCGGATCCCAGGCGAGGTAGACGATCGCCCGATGGATGATCGGCGTGGTCGATGTCTGGCCGTTCGGATAGTAGAGGAGGACGTCGCCCGGTTCTCCGTAGGTGGAGAAGCCCCGTCCGACCCCGACCACGTACGGCACGATCTGGGAGGTCGGGATCTTCTCGGCGAGGACGATGTCGCCCGCGTTGAGGTAGCCCAGGTGGTCGCCGGAGCCGTGCTGCATGCTGTTCGACTCGACCGCGTAGACGGGGGGCCAGTTGCTCGTGTAGGCGTAGAGCGAGACGAGGAGGACCGCGACGACCGCGAGCGCGACCAGCGGCTCGAAGAACAGCGAGTCGCGCGCCCGCCAGTAGACGGGGCGCCGGCGGTCCTTCTCGTCGGCGTCTTCCGCGAGATCGAGGCCCGCGAGCGGGTCGTCCGGATCGTCCGGGGGCCCCGAGCGGTTCCAGCCGCGGACGGGCGCCGGCCGGACGTGGGCCGGCGTCCGACGACGACGGCTCCGGCGAGCTCGCCGGGCCGTATCGTCCTCGTCGTCCAGGTCGAGTCCGAGGTCGTCGTCGGACGGCGACGCGGCGTGCGGGGCCATCGCCCGACGTTCGGGTCCGCTCCCCTTAACCCTTGGCGTCAAACCGCACGCGGCTCGTTCGTCCCTCGCGAGCCGGCCAACGCTTAAGCCGCGCGGCCGTCACGGTCCGCGGGACCCCGCTCGGAGTGGAGCGATGCGCCGGATCGACGTATCGATGCCGCTCTTCGGGGGGATGCCAGCGTTCCCGGGCGATCCCGAGTTCCGGTCGGATCCGGTGTCGCGCGTCGACCGGGGCGACCCGTACAGCCTCTCCCGGCTCGTGCTCGGGTCCCACGCCGGCACGCACGTCGACCCACCGCGCCATTTTCTCCCGGGCGGACCGGGCGCCGACCGGGTCGACCTCGAGGCGCTCAACGGCCCGTGCCGCGTCGTGGCGGTGCCCCCCGGGACCTCCCTCGTGGGACCCGAGGTGGTGCGGGCCGTCCCGAGCGGGACGGCCCGGATCCTCCTGAGGACCTCGAACTCGAAGCGGTGGGCCGAGCGGCTCGAGTACTTCCCGGACTACGTCGCGCTGTCGCGCGAGGCGGCCGAGGTCGTCGTTGACCGGGGGACCCGGCTCGTCGGCATCGACGCGCTGTCGATCGAGTCCGACCCGACGCGTCGGTTCCCGATCCACCGCGCGCTGCTCGGGGCTGGGGTGCTGATCCTGGAGGGACTCCTCCTGTCGGAGGCTCCGCCCGGGTCGTACCGGCTCGCATGTCTGCCGCTACGGCTGCGCGAGGGCGACGGGGGACCCGCCCGAGCCGTGCTGACGGCCCCGTAGGAGGGCGCCGCGTGCTCTCGCTCCCCGGGCCCGGCCCGTTCGCTCTCTCGCTCGCGACCCCGGCGTTCTACGTCCTCGGGGGAACGCTCGTCCTGTTCGTGGCGATGCTGTTCGTCCTGCGGGCCCATCACCCGAACCGCAAGCGCGGGCTCGAAGGTTACCTCGAGGCCGCCGGGGTCAGCCTGGGGTTCCTCGTGTTCTCGGTCGGACTCGTGGTCGCGCTCGCGGTCCGCGATCCCCGCGGCAATCGCACCGCCTATGCCCTGTTCGACGCGGTCCTGAGCGGCTATTGGCTCGCGGTGGCGATCCCGGTCGTCACCGTCGGGAGCTCGGTACAGGCTCGGTCGCGGGGGGCGATCCGGTGGCTCGTCCCGTCGATCGCCGTCGCCGCCGCGGGGTTCGTCGGGGTGGTCGTGTACTACTACCTCACCGGGTGATCCGGGGCAGGTTCCCCCCGGGGCCCGGGGGACGGCGCGCGTCAGTCCCGCTCGTCGGGCGGCAGGAGGTCGGGGATGCCGTCCTCGATCGGGTAGCGGACGGAGCATTTCGGGCAGGCGAGCGAGCCGGTGACGATCTCCTCGCCGTCCCGCGCCCCGACGGTCATCGACAGTTCGCCGCGGCATACGGGGCACCGGAGGATGTCGAGCAGGTCCGGTCTCATCGGCCGCCCGCCTCCACGATCCCGTAACCGATCAGCCGCCAGGCGTTGAGCTTCCGAGAGATCGCGACCCGGCTCTCCGGGAACACCGTCACCGGGCGGGCGAGGGAGAGCTCGACCTCGTCGCCCCGGGCGCTCGTCACTTTGCCGGGGGCGACGGTCGTGCCGACCGTCACAGCGAGGAGCTCGCTCGTCCGGATCTTCTCGACCTTGATCTCGCGCTGGGCCCCCAGGACCCGGTCGAGGAGGGTCGCGCGGAGGCGGATCTTCTGGCTCACCGGGGGGAGCGTGCCGGCGGTCCCGATGAGGCGGCCGGTCAGGCCGTCTCCCTTCGCCAGCGACGGGTCGAGGCTCGTTCCGACCGCCCCGAGGCCGCCGGGCCGCAGCTCGTCGCGCGACTCCCCGCCGGAGACGATCGACGTGACGCGCGTCGCGAGCGACTCCGAGCGGCCGTCCCCGGCGCCGGCGACCCCCGGCCGGATCTCGATCTCCTCGTCCATCTTGAGATGTCCTTGGAGGAGCGAGCCGCCGAGCACGCCGCCCTGGAGGTCGTTCGGGCGGGTGCCGGGGCGGTTCACGTCGAACGAACGGGCGACGTACATGAGGGGCGGCTTCTTCGGGTCCCGGGCCGGGGTCGGGATCGTCGCCTCGATCGCCCCGATCAGGGCGTCGAGGCCGGCCCTGTGGTTCGCGCTGATCGGCACGACCGGCGCCTTCGCGAGCGGGGTGTCGTGGAGGAACTCCTCGATCTCCCGGTAGTTCGCCTCGGCGTCCTCGGCCGAGAGGAGGTCGACCTTGTTCTGGACGACCACGACGTTGCGGACGCCGATGATGTCGAGCGCGTAGAGATGCTCGCGGGTCTGGGGCTGGGGGGCGTGCTCGTTCGCCGCGACAAGGAGGAGCGCCCCGTCCATGATCGCGGCCCCCGAGAGCATCGTCGCCATCAGCGTCTCGTGGCCCGGCGCGTCCACGAACGAGATCGCGCGCAGGAACCGGGCCTTGCCCCCGCAGGACGGACAGACCGGCTCGACGGAGTATCCGGTCGGCTTCGGGCACTTCGGGCACTCGTAGAACGCGGCGTCCGCGTACCCGAGCTTGATCGAGATCCCCCGCTTGAGCTCCTCCGAATGGCGGTCGGTCCACTCGCCCGTCAGGGCCTGGGTGAGCGTCGTCTTGCCGTGGTCGACGTGTCCCACGAGTCCGATGTTCACTTCGGGCTGGCGGGGTACCTTCATGCGGCGGCGAACAGCTCCGCGAGGGGCTTCGGTCCCTTCTGGTCGACGTCGAGATTGATCTGGACCGTCTCCTCGCTGATCGTGTTGCCGCGGAACGTTCGGCGCCGGCGCATCCCCCGTCGCGGGGCGTGGAACCCGAAACCGTCCCCGACGTAGAGGCGGGTCTGTCGGGCGCCCGGCAGGTCCGGGCGCATCGGGAACCCGCTCTTGTCGGTTCCCCCGGAGATCCGGAACGTGTAGCCTCCGGCCCCCAGGAGCTCGCCTCCGACCGACTCGCCGATCCGCTTACCGAGGAACCCGGCCGACTGGGGGTCGCCCACGGTCCGCGCGATCGACTTTTCCCGGTCGGAGATCACGAGCTTGAACTCGACCATCCACTACCTGCGGTGCGAACGCGCGCGAGGGAGGTGGGTTTAAAAGCGTTTTCGAGAGGGGAGCCCACTCCGGCGGCCGGGCGCCGCGCCCGGGCGTCCGGGTTCCGACCCGGCCTCGCCCTTATCAACGTCCGCCTGCGTCGTTTCCTACCGCGAAGGAGAGCGTCGGTGTTCGGGTCGTCGGACACGCTGGTCGACGCGCCGGTCGTGGTCCTCCTCGCCGGATTCGCCTACGCCTCGTTCGCCGACTGGCGGTCGCGGGAGGTCTCCGACCGGCTGTGGCAGCTCCTCGGC
>JASHOP010000088.1 GCA_030041075.1 Thermoplasmata archaeon
ACGTGCTCGATCGCCCCGAAGGCGAACGCGGCCGCGACCACGAACGCGAGGAACGAGGCGGTCGAGATCGCCAGGCCCTCGACGCCGAACACCATCAGGATCGCGGCGAGCGACGCGAGCGCGTTGAACGAGGCGTGCATCCCGACCGCGACCAGGTAGTACGCTCCGCTCCCGGCGCCGGGCTGGCGGAACTTCGACCGGCCGAACCCGTAGCCGAACATCCCGGTCGAGCTGCCGTGCAGGACGACGCTCGACACGCTCCGCAGCGCGATCAGCGCGATCCCGGCGGCGAGGCCGCCCGTGAGGAACGCGCCGAGGCCGTACAGGAACGTCTCGAAGAACCCGAACCCGAGGCCGACCGCCGCGCCGAACACCGGCCCGTCCGCGACCCGGGCGATCCGGGACCTCCGGGCGACGACCCCCGACGCTTTCAGCGCCTCCTCGATGAACGGCGCGATCACGAGGACGAGGAAGAATGCCCCGAACGTCGAGTTCCCGTTCAGGAACACGAACTCGGGGCCGGGGTACCTCTGGCTCACGGACGTGCCGAGCGCGACGATCACGCCCTCGAGGACCGCGGCGACGAGCGTGGCGAACAGCGCGCCGTAGACGAACGACCAGAGGAGCGGCCCCCACGCCTCCTGGCCGTACCGCTCGGAGGTGCGGACCCAGGCGAGGTAGATGAGCGCGGGGATGAGCGAGGCGAGGACGAGGATCGCGAGGTACTCGGCGTCGACCGTCGCGCTCACGGGGCCGGTCCCGGGACCGGGTAGGCGTAGAAGCCTTCTCCGGACTTGCGGCCGAGCCGCTTGGCCGCGACCATCGTCCTCAGGAGGGGGCAGGCGCGGTAGCGGGGGTCGCGGAAGCCGTCCCAGAGGACGTCCAGGATCGAGAGCGCCGTGTCGAGCCCGACGAGGTCGGCCAGCTCGAACGGTCCCATCGGGTGGTGGAACCCGAGCTTGTACGCCGTGTCGATGTCCTCGCGCGTCGCGACGCCCTCGTAGAGCATCCACGCCGCCTCGTTCAGGAGGACCGCGAGCGCCCGCGTCGTGACGAACCCGGGGGTGTCCGCGCTCGTCACGACCGTCTTCCCCAGGCTCTCGGCGAACGTCCGCACCCGCGCGACCGTCTCGGGCCGGGTCCGGTGGCCGGGGATCAGCTCGATCAGGGGCATCTGGAGGACCGGGTTGAAGAAGTGGAGGCCGACGAGCCGGCCGGGGTCCCGGAGGTCCTGGCCGACCGACGTGATCGGAAGCGACGACGTGTTCGACGCGAGGAGGGCCGTGGGGCGCGTCGCCTGCTCGAGCTCCCCGAACAGGCGACGCTTGACGGCGAGGTCCTCGGTCGCCGCCTCGATCACGATGTCCGCCGCGTCCGACCGCCGGAGGCCGATCGCGATCTCCATCCGGCCGAGCGCCGCCTCGCGGTCCGCGGGCGAGACCTTCTTCCGCTCGACCGCGTGCGCGAGCGCGCGGCTCGCGCTGTCAAGCCCCCGACGGGCGATCTCCTCCGTGACGTCCTCGAGCGTCACGGTGTAGCCCGCGAGCGCGCACTGGGCGGCGATGCCGCTCCCCATGATCCCCGCTCCCGCCACGAACACGCGCTTCAGCACCGAGGCGCGGGGGTCGCTCTCGCCTGGCTCGGCGGACGGGGCGCTCACGCGGCCTCCGGGAGGGGCGCCCCGGGGCGTGCGGTCCGGAGGAACTCGCACGCGCGGCAGAGCCCCGACGACGCCGGCTCCCCGCAGACGCGGCACCGGCTCCAGGCCCCGTCGCCCGGCCCGGGCGGAAGCATCTTCACGATCCGGTCGCGGGTCCGCAGGAGCGACTGGCGCGTCCCCGGCATCGCCGACTCGAGCTCCCAGACGATCGTCCGGAACCGGTTGCGCAGGGCCCGCCCGGCGTGCGGGCACTCGACGTGGTCGAACGGGAGCTGGGCGTGGAGCGCGTAGAGGAACACCTCGCGCTCGGGAACCGGGCCGAGCGGCGCGATCCGCGGGACGAGGCCCGCGCGGCGGTCGCGGTGCGGCGCCATCCGGGCCAGTCGGTCGACCTCCCCCCGGACGAGGTTCATGAGCACGGTCTGGGCGAGGTCGTCGAGGTTGAACCCCAGGATGAGGGCATCGGCCCGCTGCGCCCGCGCCGCCCGGTTGAGCAGCTGGCGGCGCCAGACCCCGCAGTACGAGCACGGCGGGGCGCTCCCCGCACCGAGGGCGAGCCGGTCGGTGGTCGTGCCGATCTCGTCCTCGGCCCGGACGATGACGTGGTCCACGCCGAGCGACCGGGTGAGCGACCGGGCCGCCTCGAGCGTCCGGGCCCGGTACCCCGCGATCCCTTCGTCCACGCTGATCGCGACGAGCCGCACGCCGGGCCGGGAGGCGAGCTGGCGGTGCGCCAGCGCGAGGGCGACCGCGGAGTCCTTGCCGCCGGAGAGCGCGACCGCGACCGTCCCGTGCGCGAACCGCGGGAGCTGGCGGTCGAGCTCGCGCCGGAACCGGGCTTCGACCGTCGCGGCCAGGTGCTCGGCGCAGACGTGGGCG
>JASHOP010000089.1 GCA_030041075.1 Thermoplasmata archaeon
GACGTCCCCCGAGCGCGAGCCGCCGGCGACAGGGGCCGGGGTATAATGGTTCGCGCGGACGCCGTGGCGCCCTGCCTCGTCGGCGAGGATAAATAGCCACCTCCGGGTCGAACGCCCCAGCACGCGATGGGCCCGCTCGAAGCGATCGCGCAGAACCTGGGCCTGGCGACCCTCACTGTCCTGTCCGTGGCGCTCACGGCCTATCTCGTCTACTCGATGCTCCATCCCGAGCGGTTCTGAGGCGCACCGGAGCTCGTGTTCGACCCGAGCTCGCTCTGGGACGTCCTGGCCCTCATCGGAGTGGTCGCGGCGATCGCCCCCTGGTTCGGGGGCTACCTCGGCCGGGTCTACATGAACCGGCCGATGGCGGGCGACGCGATTCTCACCCCGATCGAATCGGGGATCTACCGGATCCTCGGCACCTCGCGCCAGAAGTCGATGCGGGCGACGGAGTACTTCGTCGCCCTCATGGTCGTGAACGGGATCACGTGGGGGTTCCTGTACGTCTGGTTCGCGTGCCAGCCGTCCCTCCCGTGGGATGCGACCGGGGCCCCCGGCATGTCGTGGAGCCTCGCGCTGCACTCGGCCTCGAGCTTCGTGACGAACACCGACTTCACCCACTTCACCAACGAGTCCCAGCTGAGCCTGGGCTCGCTCGTCATCGCCTGGCCGCTCGCGCTGTTCGTCTCGGCGGCGAGCGGACTGTCGGTGATGGCCGCGATGGTCCGGGGGTTCGTGCACCGCGACGGGACGCTCGGCAACTTCTACGTCGACATGGTGCGGACGGTCACCCGTCTCCTCCTGCCGCTCGCGATCGTCTTCGCCGTGATCCTCGTCATCCTGGGGGTCCCCCAGACGTTCACGAACACGGTCACGGCCTACCCGCTCACCGGCGGGACGCAAACGATCTACCTGGGACCGGTCGCGTCGTTCACCTCGATCTCGCTGCTCGGCACCAACGGGGGAGGCTTCTACAGCGCGAACGCCGCATCGCCCCTCGCGAACCCGACCGCAATCTCGAACCTGTTCGAGGTGTTCGTGATGATGCTGATCCCGTTCTCCGCGCCGTTCGCGTTCGGCCACATCGTCAGGCGTCGGTCCGAGGCGTGGCCGTACGCTGGGACGATCTTCATCGTCTTCGCGGTCGCGCTCGGGCTTTTCATCGCCTACCAGCTCGCCGCGAATCCGGCGCTCGTCTCGGTGCCGGGCCTAGGTCCCCAGATCGGCGGTTATCCCGTCGGCCAGGAGACCCGCTTCAGCCTCCCCGAAGGATCGTTGTTCCAGGTCGTGAGCGTCTACGCGAACGTCGGGGCGAACAACATGCAGATCGGGGCGCTCGCCCCGGTGAGCCAGCTCGTTCTCCTGTTCGGCATGTTCACGCAAAGCACGCCGGGCGGCGAGGGGACCGGGTTCGGCATGCTGCTGCTGTTCGCAATCCTCGGGATCTTCGTCGGGGGACTGATGGTGGGCCGGACCCCGGAGTACCTCGGCAAGAAGGTCGGAACGGGACACGTGCGGTGGGCGACCTTGGCCCTCCTGAGCCACCCCGCCGCGATCCTCGTGCCGTTCGCCGTCGCGATCCTCGGCGGCTTCGTCACCGTCTACTCGGGCTCGTTGCCCGCGACGGCCCACACGTTCACGTCCGTGCTCTACGAGTTCGCCTCCGAGTCGGCGAACAACGGCAGCGCGCTCGTCGCCGGGGGCTCCAGCTCGTTCAACGACACGACGCCGTTCTTCAACGTCGCGGGGGCTGCGGTGATGCTCGTCGGCCGCTTTGTCCCGATCTATGCGATGCTGCGGATCGGGGGGATGTTCTCCGAGCAGCCGTCGCTCCCGCCCGGCCCGGGGACGCTCAAGACCGCCAGCGCCACGTTCACGATCTACATCACCCTCTTCCTGATCATCGTCACGGTCCTCCTGTTCCTGCCGGTCATCGCGATGGGCCCGCTCGCCCAGATCGTGGGAGGGGGCTAGGATGGCCCAGGTCGGCGCGCACGTGCCCGTGCGCCGGGTCCCCCACACGTCCCTGCGCCGGGTCCTGGGCGACTCGTTCCGGATGTTCCGGCCCCGGGCCCAGATCCGCTCGCCCGTGATGTTCTGTGTCTACGTCCTGTTCCTGTTCCTGGTCGTCCTCACGCTCGTCCCCCGCGTGTTCCCCGACATCGCCCGCACCTACGACCCGGGGTACTACCTCTGGGTCACGATCATCCTGTTCCTGACGCTCTGGTTCGCGAACCTGTCGACGGCGATCGCGGAGGCCCAGGGCCGGGCCCGCGCGGACTCGCTCCGGGAGATCCGCAGCGGAGTGCGGGCCCGGCGGGTGCTCCCGGACGGGACCGTGCAGTGGGTCCTGTCCGACATCCTCCGCGTCGGCGACACCGTCGAGATCCGGGCCGGCGAGCCGGTCCCGATGGACGGGGATGTCATCGCGGGCGCCGTGCTCATCGACGAGTCGATGATGACGGGGGAGTCGTCTCCCGTGACCCGCGAGAGCGGGGGCGACCAGACGAGCGTCCTCGGCGGGACCCAGGTGATCCAGGGGACGGCGCGGGTCCGAGTGACGGCGGTGAGCGGCGGCTCGTTCCTCGACCGGCTGATCCACCTGGTCGAAGGCGTGGGGCGGGAGCCGACGCCGAACGAGCTGGCCCTGATGGTCCTGCTCTCGGCGCTCACGATCTCGCTGTTCGTGATCGTCATGACGTTCGTCTACCTCGCGGACTTCACGACGATCGTCTCGATCGACCTGGCGACGATCGTCGCCCTGTTCGTCTGCCTCATGCCGACGACGATCGGGGCGCTCCTTCCGGCGATCGGGATCTCGGGGATCAACCGGACCGCCCGAGCGAACGTCATCGCGAAGTCCGGGAAGGCCGTGGAGGCCGCCGGGGACCTCGACGTGCTGATCCTCGACAAGACCGGCACGATCACGGTCGGCAACCGGCTGGCGGTCAAGTTCCTGCCCGGTCCGGGGGTCGCCGAGGCCGACCTCCTCGAGGCCGCCCTCCTCTCCTCCAGCCTCGACGACACGCCCGAGGGGCGCTCGATCGTGCGGCTCGCGGCGCGCCGGAACGCCCCGACGCGCCGCCTCGAGCGGGACAAGTTCAAGGTCCTGCCGTTCACCGCCGAGCGCAAGATGAGCGGGATCACCCTGCCCGACGGGTCCGAGGTGTACAAGGGGTCGATCCGGGCGATGGAGGCCTACGGGGCGCCTCTCCCGCCCGAGCTCCGGGACGCCGCGGCATCCGCCTCCCGGGAGGGGATGACCCCGCTCGTCCTGGCGGTCCAGCGTCGGGCGCTCGGACTCGTCCTCCTGAAGGACGTCGTGAAGCCCGGGATCCGCGACCGGATCCGCGAGCTCAAGACGATGGGGATCCGCACGATCATGTGCACGGGCGACAACCGCCTGACCGCGGCCGCGATCGCGCGCGAGAGCGGGGTCGACGAGTTCGTCGCCGAGGCGAAGCCGGAGACCAAGCTCACGCTCGTCGAGCGGGAGAAGGCGCAGGGGCGGCTCGTCGCGATGTCGGGCGACGGCACGAACGACGCCCCGGCGCTCGCCCGGGCCGACGTGGGCCTCGCCATGAACAGCGGCACGGGGGCCGCCAAGGAGGCTGGCAACATGGTCGACCTCGACAGCGACCCGACGAAGCTGATCGAGATCGTCTCGATCGGCAAGCAGCTTCTGATCACACGCGGCGGGCTCACCACGTTCTCGATCACGAACGACGTGGCGAAGTACTTCGCCATCATCCCGGCGATCTTCATCGCCTCCGGGGCCGGGTCGCTTCCCGGGATCTCGGCCCTGAACGTCCTCGGTCTCACGAACCCCGAGTACGCCGTGCTGGCCGCCCTCCTGTTCAACGGACTGATCATCCCCTGCCTCATCCCTCTCGCGCTGATCGGGGTCCCGTTCCGCCCCCGCAGCGCCATCGATCTCCTCCGGCGCAACCTCCTCCTCTACGGGTTCGGGG
Organism: Thermoplasmata archaeon; assembly: GCA_030041075.1. Taxonomy (GTDB): domain Archaea; phylum Thermoplasmatota; class Thermoplasmata; order Lutacidiplasmatales; family UBA184; genus Lutacidiplasma. Next base: position 3,972 of record JASHOP010000089.1, read on the forward strand.
GCCTCGTCAGCGCGTTCGTCGGGATCAAGCTCTGCTACGTGTTCATCGCCTGGGTCGCCGCGCAGCCGGGCGTCGCGGCGCTTGGCGTACTCGTCGGTCACGTCCTTCCGCTGAGGTGCGCATGAACGGTCCCCCGCCGGCGGCCCGACGCGAGGACGTGCCGCCGTCGCCCCGGTCGGCTCCGGCCCACTCGATCGGGGGCCATCTCCGCGCGGCGATCGCGTATCTGGTCCTCCTGGTCCTCGTCACGGGGTTCGCCTACCCCGCGGTCGTCACCGAGATCGCCCGCGTGATCGAGCCGGCCTCGGCCGGGGGTTCGCTCCTCCGCTACGCCAACGGGACCGTGGCCGGCTCCGCCGATCTCGGCCAGAACACGAGCGTGCCGTACCTGTTCTGGGAGCGCCCGTCGCTCACGGACTACGACACGACGCTCGGCGCCGATTCGCCCCCGGGCCCCACCGACCCGGCGCTCGTCGCCCTGCTCAATCAGACGATCGCATGGATGAACGAGAACGGCTGGAACATCAGCGCGAACGCGACGGTGCCGCTCGGGCTCGTCGCGCCGTCCGCGTCGTCGGTCGACCCCGACATCGTGCCCGAGGCCGCGCTGATCCAGGTCCCCCGCGTCACCGCTGCGTCCGAGCACGCCGTGGACGATGTCGTGACGGGCGCCGGGCCGGCGGCCGAGGCGGTCGACCCCGTTCACGGCGAGGTCTACGTCGCGGACGCGCGATCGAACGAGGTGAGCGAGATCGCCGAGGCGAACTCGACCGTCGTGGCGACCGTTCCCGTCGGCGACGACCCGACCGCGATCGCGGTCGACGGGGCCGCCGGCGCGGTCGTCGTCGCGAACGCGGGGTCGGGGAACGTCTCGATCCTCTCCGAGGCGGACCCGTCGTCCGTCACCACGCTCTCGGTCGGGACCGCTCCGGTGGCGCTGGCGGTCGACCCGACCACCGGCGACGTCTTCGTCGCGAACTCCGGCTCCGGCAACGTGACGGTGATCGCCGCCGACCCGTTCCGGACGGTCGCGAACGTGAGCGTGGGCGTCGATCCGTCGGCGGAGGCGTGGGACGGCCCGGCGGGGTCGGTGTTCGTCGCGAACGAGGGCTCGGACAACGTGACGGCCCTGTCGGCCTCCTCGGACTCGGTCGTCGCCAACGTGTCGGTGGGGAACGCCCCCGCGGCGCTCGCGGTCGACCCGAGCGGCTCGGTCTACGTGGCGAACGCCGGGTCCTCGAACGTGACCGTGATCGGCGACGGGACGCTCCGGACCGTCGGGAACGTCTCGGTCGGGGGCGACCCCGAGGCGCTGGCCGTCGATCCCGCGAACGGCAAGGTCTACGTCGCGAACCGCGCGACGGGGAACGTCAGCGCTATCGCCGAGAACACCCTGACCGTCGTCGCCTCGTTCCCCGTCGGGAGCGAGCCGAGCGAAGTCGTGTACGACCCGGTGAGCGGCGACGTCCTCGTGGCCAACGCCGGCTCGGGCAACGTGAGCGTCCTCTGGGGCGCCTCGGCCGTCGCGGCGCCCTCGGCCGGGAGCCTCCTCGCCTCGGTCCCGGTCGGGAGCGACCCGGGGGCGCTCGCAGTGGACGGCACCGACGGCGACGTCTACGTCGGCCACGGCGGGTCCGGCAACGTCACCGTCCTCGCCAACCTCACGATGGCGTTCGTGACGGACCTGGTCGACGACCACATCACCGAGCCGCTGCTGCCGTTCGCGGGCGAGGCGTTCGTGAACGTGCTCGAACTCGACCTCGCGCTCCTCCCGTACCTCGGACGGTGAGACGTGTACCGATCGATCCTCGTGCCCGTCCAGGTCCCGTCCGAGGTCGAGCCGCTCATCCGGTTCGCGTCGACCCTGCTCGAGACCGACGGGGAGATCCGCGTGCTGCACGTGATCCCGACCACCACGCTGCCCGAGGTCGCCCGGGAGTGGCGGTCGTCGGTCCACATCGTCGTGCCGGCGCACGAGACGGGCGCCGCGTTGGACGTCCGCGTCGAACCCGAGGTACGCGCGGCGACGGACGTTCCGGGCGAGATCCTCGACAGCGCGGAGAGCCACGGCGTCGAGGCGATCCTGCTCACCCTCCGCGGGGACCGGCGGAGCCGCAACCCGTTCGTCGGCCGCACCGCCACGGGGGTCCTGCACCACGCGCGGTCGGCGGTCCTCGTCCTCAACCGGCTCGCGCTCGCGGCCGACCGGATGCCGCGCGTTTTGGTGCCCACGTTCCGCTCCGACCCTCCCGCGTCCCGCATGAAGCTCGCGGAGGACATCGCCCTCCGCTACGACGGGGTCCCCGTGATCCTCATGAGCCTGGGCCTGCGCGAGCCGGCGCCCGGCCCGGAGCCGGCCGAGACGCAGAGCCCCCGCGGGGTGCCGATCGCGCGGCGCGTCTCGGTCGTCTCGCCGTCGATCCTGGGACGCCGGGGCCGGCTCCCCGACCTGATCCTCGAGGCCGCGGCCCGGGAGCGGTACGGCCTCCTCCTCGTCGGCGAGGATGCGGGACGGGCGGGCGGGCCGCTCCTGACGCGGCGGTTCCTCGAGGCGCTCTTCCGGGCCGCTCCGTGCCCGGTGCTCGCCCTGCGCGACCCGCTCTAGGGGACGCCGTTGGCCGAGCTCTGGTTCGTGGGGCTCGGCCTCGGCGACGAGCGGGGGCTCTCCGGCCGCGCGGTCGAAATCCTCGCCTCGAGCGAGGTCCTCGCGGAGGAGTACACGGCCGTCGCCCCCGCGGGCACGCTCGACCGCTTGCGGGCCGCGATCGGGCGCCCCGTGCGGACGCTCGACCGGGGGGCTCTCGAGTCCGAGGCGCCCGTGCTGGAGGCCCTCGCGCGCACGCCGCGCGTCGCGCTGCTGGTCGTGGGGGACCCGTTCGCCGCGACCACCCACGTCGCCCTCCGGCTCGCGGCGGAGCGGGCCGGCCACACCTGGCACTACCTGCCCAACGCGAGCATCCTGACCGCGGCCCCGGGGTTCCTCGGGCTGATGCACTACCGGTTCGGCCGACCGGTCTCGCTCCCGCTGCCCGCGCCGGGGTTCGAGCCGCGGTCGCCGATCGACGGGATCGCCGGCAACCGCGGTCGCGGGCTCCACACGCTCGTCCTGCTCGACCTGGACCCCGCGAGCGGGCGGTTCCTCGGCGCCGGCGAGGCGCTCGGGATCCTTCGGGAGCGCGATCGGGACGGGCGGGTGCTCCCCGACGACGCGCCGGTCGCGGTCGCAGCCCGCGTCGGGAGGGACGACGCCGCCGGGTTCTTCGGACGCTTCGACCGGCTCCGGGCCCGCGATTTCGGCCCGCCGCTCCACGTCGTCGTCGTGCCGGCGCCCGAGCTCCACTTCGAGGAGGCCGGCGCGCTCGAGCGGTTCCGGTGCGACTAGCCCGGCGGGCCCGCCGCCGGGGGGGTCGGCCCCGCCCCCGGGAGGACCGCCTCGGCGAACTGGCGGATCCGGAACGGACGGAGGAGGACCACGTGCGGGCCGGTGCCCGGGGGCGGGGCGGGGGGCGGGCGGGACGCGGGGGCCACGAGGATCACGCGGAGCGACGGGAGCGTCGTCCGCGCCTCGGCGACGAGGGCCGTCGAGCTCCCCTCGGCGAGGTTGACGTCCGTGACGAGGAGCGCCGGACGGTGGTCGCGCAAGAGGGCGAGCGCCTGGGCCGACCCCTCGGCCTCCCCGTCGACCCGAAAGTGATGCAGGCGAAGGAGACCGCGCAGGAGGATCCGCGTTTCCTCGTCCCCCGCCGCCACGACGGCCGTACGCTCCTGGCCGTCCGCGCCGCCTTGCACCCGGATCCCCCCCGGCCGAACGGGATGACTCCCGGCCCGTCGACCCCGTAGAGAGACGAGCGGCCGCTACTACTTGTGCCTACCCGTTCTCGCGCGCGGGCGCCGGTTCGAGCGTCCCCCAGTCCGCGACGCCCGCGGCATGGAGGAGATCGTCCAGCGCGGCGTGGTACTCCGCGGCCGGAGCCCGGAGCACCGCCTTCGCCCGGGCCTCGAGCGACTGGCCGAACTCCTTCTCCGTCGGCGAGAACTGCCAGGCGTGGGCGCCGCCCCGGCCGAGGGCGAGCAGGAAGCCGAAGGCGATGCCGCGCTCCTTGCCCTCGCGGGGCAGCGACTGGACGATCGCCCGCTCGGCCCCGGCCTCCCCGTGGGTCCGGAACTGGCGGGCGATCCGATCGACCCACTCGGCCTCGCGGGTGAGCCGGGTGTATCGGGGCAGCGTGTCGAGGAGCTCGCGGTCGGAGCTCGCCCGGTGCGCGCGCTTGATGATCTCCGAGACCCGGCCGGGGGAGGCCCGGGCCTCGTCGACCCACCGGCGGGCCTCGTCGGGGTCCGGGACGATCGTCCGCACGATCTCCTCCGCGTGGTCGGCCCACAGCCGCTCCAGCGCCCGGCTCGCGGCGGGCTCGTCGAGCTCGAAGTAGCCTGCGTGCCCCTCGAAGACCTTCTCGAGCGCCCTCCGCTCGATCGGGGTCGGGTGGAGCGCGTCCAGGAACTGGACGAGGTCCCCGCCGTAGCATACCCCGCCCGCGACGAACGTCGTCCGCGGGGTCCGCTCGATCCGCGGACGGACCTCGGCCAGGTAGGCGTCGAGGAGCTGGCCGTCGGAGAGGCGGCCGACGACGTAGCGCTTCCGGAGGGGGCGCGAGAGCTCGGGGATCTCGGAGTGCACGCACTCCGGCCCGCCGAGGCACCGGACGTTCGCGCTCGCGCGGACGGGGAACTCGTCCTCGGGGTCGGGGATCGCGGCCCCGTCGGAGAGGCTCGAGAGCAGGTGGCGGTCGTCCTTCGCGCACCGGCGGCAGACGCGGAACGTCTTCTCCGCGCCCCGCCACTCGACCTCGAGCAGCGGCCGGGGCTCGTTCGCAGCGAGATGGGGGCAGTCGTACTGCCCCCCTCCCCCCGGGTCGGTGAGCCGGTACGGGAGGCTCTCCAGCCGCTCCGCCACGAACTCGGGAGGAGGGCGGGAGGCGCGGCCGGTGCACCAGAGCGCCTTGCGGGTCGCGTAGAAGTGGAACCCTTTGCGCGCCCAGTCGAGGTAGCCGAGCATGAGTCGGGCGGGGTCGTCCGACTGCTGGACGGCGACCTCCACCTCGCGGTCGGCGCGCGACAGCGGGGCATACGAGACCTCGCCGCCGGCGACCGGGAAGGCGACGACGACGGGGGTCGTTGGCTCGAGGGCGAAATGCAGGAGGCCCGCATACGCTCGCGCCATCGGCTCCCCCCAGCGGGCCAGGCGGGCGAGGCGCGGCGCGTCGTCGCTCGCCGACCGGACCTCCTCGAGCTCGGTCCTCAGCCGTTCGAAGCGCTCGGGGGGACAGTCGGGGGTACGGCGGGGCAGCAGCGGGTCGACGCTCGCCCGGAGCGACTTCGCGCGGGCGACCAGGTCCTGCTCGCGGACCCCCGACGCTTTCCGGATCCTCGCCATCCGCCGTCCGGCCGTCGGAGCGTCGGGGGTACATATTCCGGTCGGGACGGACCGGCCTACCGTCGGCAGAGGTCGAGGAAATGCCGGAACATCTCCCGGCCGCCTTCCGTGTGCTCGACCTCGGGGTGGAACTGCACGCCCCAGATCGGCTTCGACGGGTGCGCCATCGCCTCGACCGGGCACGACGCCGAGTGGGCCAGGACCGTCCAGCCGGACGGCGGCTCGACGACCTGGTCGTTGTGGCTCGCCCAGACCTTGAGCCTCCCCGCGAGTCCCGAGAACAACGGATGGTCCGGTCGGTCGACCGTGAGATCGACCGAGCCGAACTCGGGGCCGCCCCGGTCGATCCGCCCCCCGAAGTGGCGCCCCAGGAACTCGTGCCCGAGGCAGATCGCGAGGACCGGCACCTCCGCCCGGTCGATCCACTCGTCGACCCGGCCGAGCGGGGAGTCCGTGCCCTCGAGGCTGAGCGCGCCGCCGGACAGGACGATCCCGTCCGCCTGCATCGCCTCGTACGGGGTGGCGTTGGGCACGATCCGGCAGTCGACGCCGAGGTCCCGAAGGACCCTCCACTCCCGGTGGGTCCACTGCCCGCCGTTGTCGACGACCGGGACGATCACCGGACCCCCGGCGGTCCGGACGGCGGGTCGACCGCCGACGCGGACCGGCGCTGGGCCTGCTGGATCTCGCCGACGGCGGCCCGCACCTCGTGCAGCTCGGCCCGCATCCGCAGCATCTCCTCCTCGAACGGCGTGAAGCCGGACTGGCTCAGCAGGCGCTGCGAGATGTAGATCCCGATGAAGATCGCGCCGACGATCGAGACGATCGAGGTGAAGACGAGGGAGAAGATGAACGTGAGCGGGTCCGCGAGCGCGGCCTCGACGGGGATCGTGAAGAAGTGCGTCAGCTCGGCGACCTCGAGCGCGAGGAGGACGACGATCACGATCACCCAGACGACGGTGACCGACCGGGCGACCTTCACGGCGGGCTCCCGGAGCCGAAATCCTCGAGGGCCAGCGGCTCCGGCAACTGGCTCAAGCTGAGCGGGGCCGTCGGGGCGTACATCCCGCTCGTGCTGGGGAAGACCACGATCGCGAGCGTTTCGCTCGAGCCGGTCCCCGAGACCTCGAACGCGAGGATCCCGGCGTAGTGGGCGTCGCCCGCGTAGACGGCGCTGACGTTGAGCGCAACGGGGTTCGCGGACGAATTGAGGCCGAGCTCCAGGACCTCGGACTCGTTCGTCCAGTTCCACGTCGCGGGGAGGGTGGGGCTGCCGCCGTTCCAGGCGAAGCCGGTCGCGATCCCCACCGAGATGCTCTGGTAGCGCACGCTCGAGCCGACGCCCCGCACGTAGAAGTGGGTCACTCCCGTTCCGGCAACGCGGTCGACGATCAGGTCCGCGGCGGTGAGGAACGAACCCGCGGCCAGCGCCCCGTTGAACAGGGCCGGCGTGAGGACGACGAGCGTCGACAGGATCACCGCGGTCCCGACGAATGGCCAGGGAAACGCTCCCGCGAGGCGACTTCGCGGACGGCGCCCGACGGTGCCCGAGAACTCGATCACTCCGGCCGGGTCCTCCATCCTGCGTAGAGCGCGTGCGGGACGCCGAGGTGGTCGAGCACTTTCCCGGCGAGGTACCGCGTCGCGTCGTCGATCGACACGGGACGAAGATAGTAGGCCGGGGAGGCGACCAGGATCACCACGCCGAGCTCGCTCAGCGTCGTGAGGTTCCGCAGGAGGGTCGTGGGCAGCGGCGTCTCCCGGGGCACGAGCACGAGCGGCCGCCGCTCCTTGAGGTGGACGTGCGCCGCCCGGGTGATGAGCGTATCGGAGAGGCCGAGCGCGATCTTCGCGACCGTGTTCGACGAGCACGGGACGACGACCATTGCCCGCGTGGGCCGCGAACCGCTCGCGATCGGGGCGCCGAGGTCGTCGTCGTCGTACCGGCGGGCGACCAGACGGTCGAGCGCGTCGACCTCGAGGTCCGTCTCCTCCTTCAGCACGGCGCGCGCGGCCTCCGAGGTGACCAGCGCGACCGGCACCCGGGCCGCCTTCAGGCCCTCCAGGACCCGGACCGCGATGGGGACGCCGCTGGCACCGGTCACGCCGACGACCACGGGAGGTTTTTCGGCCACGAGGAGGCCCCGATGTTAAATCGGTTCAACGACTCGGCCGATAAGACGGTTCGCGAGGCGGGCGGCGGTGGGGCATCGGACGGCGGTGATCGGAGCCGGTCACACCCGATTCGGCGTGCTCGACGACGGACCCCGGACCCTGATCCGCTCCGCCGTGGACCGGGCGGTGGCCAGCGTCGATCGCGGCATCGATCGTCGATCGATAGGGTCCGGGTACCTCGCGACCCTCGGTTTCGGCGGCTGGCAGATCGGCAACGCCTCCGCGCTGCTGGGCGAGGAGGCGGGCGCGCCCGGCCTGCCGTCGGTCCGGATCGAGAACGCCTGCGCGTCGGGCGCGTTCGCGCTGCACGCGGGCGTTCACGCGATCCAGGCCGGGGCCGCGGAGATCGTCCTGGTCGTCGGGGTCGAGAAGATGACGGACGTCTCGAACGCCCGCCGTCGCTTCTGGCTCGGGGTCTCCGGCGACACCGAGTGGGAGCGGCAGGCCGGTCTCACGTTCGCCGGGGTCTACGGGCTGATCGCGGACCGGTACCTCGCGACCCACCGGGTCCCCCGCGAGGCGCTGGCCGCCGTCGCGGTCAAGAACCACCGCAACGGCGCCCTTAACCCGAACGCGCACTTCCAGAAGCCGGTCTCCCGCGAGCAGGCGATGGCCGGCGCCCCGGTCGCCGACCCGCTCGGCCTCTACGACTGCTGCCCGGTGAGCGACGGCGCCGCCGCCCTCCTGATCGCCTCGCCGGAGCATGCGCGGAGCTTCACCGACACGCCCGTCTACATCGACGGCGTCGGCGCGGCGAGCGATTACCTGGCGCTTCAGGAGCGGCCCGATCGCGGGGGCTTCGCGGCGAGCCGCCGGGCGGCGGCCGTCGCCTTCCAGGAGGCCGGGGTCGCGCCGACCGAGGTCGGGCTGGCGGAGGTCCATGACTGCTTCACGATCGCCGAGCTGCTCGCCCTCGAGG
>JASHOP010000090.1 GCA_030041075.1 Thermoplasmata archaeon
ACGTCCGTCCCGGCGTCCGCCGCGACGTCCGGTACGCCCCGCTGGGTCCCGGTGGTCCCCGGCCCGACCTGCCACCAGGGGCGCGCGAACGGGGAGAACCCGCCACCGGAGCCGCCGGGGTTCCCGGAGCACCCGGGGGAGGTCGCTCCCGAGGCGTTGCCGGACCACCCGGACTCGCCCTCGTAGCTCCCGCGCGAGGAGACGGAGAGCACGGTGCCGCCGACGCTCGTGACGTACGGGTCCGAGGCCGGAAAGAACGTCGAGTCGCCCGCCGTTCCGCCCGCCGCTCCGCAGTCGCCGCTCGCCGCCAGCACGGTGATCCCCTCCGCGGCGGCGAGCTCGAGGACCGGTCCGAGGACGGCGTACGACCCGTCGGTGGACGCGTTGCACGCGACGTCGCAGGGACCGAGGTACGGCTCGAAAACGCCGACATCGGGCTCCCCCCAGCTCAGCGAGATCACGTCCGCGCGATCCCCCCCGACGAGCCAGTCGATCGCGGCGTAGAGACCCGCGCCCCCGTCCGGCGAGAACGTCATCTCGATCGACGCCCCGGGGGCCATCGCCCGCGCCCACTCGAGGTCGAGCGCGTCCTCGTACGACCAGGCCGCGTTGGTCTGGCTCGAGTTCAGGTCGACCGACGTGGCCACGGGGTACAGGTACGACACGTTGCCCACGGCGAGGTCGTTCGCCTCCGTGAACGTCGTCAGGTCGGCCTCGAGCCGGTCCTGCGTCTGGTCCCCGGAGTAGGCGTCCACGACCGCGAGCCGGTACCCCGCGCCGTCGGTCCCGTTCGCGAGCAGCGGCTCGACCGAGTAGGCGGTCTGGATATCGCACGGGGTCAGTCCGTCGGCCCCGGCCGAACAGCCGGCCGCCGACGGAATCTCGGACCCCGCGGTCGACGGGACCGCCGACGGGGCGAACGAGCTGACGTTGCCGAGTCCCAAGACCCCGGACCACGGCACGATCGCCGGCAGGACCGCCGGCGTAGGGTGGCTGACGAACGTCCGGCCGCTGGGCGACCGGTACTCGTCGAACGTCGTCCCGAACGCCTGACCGACGGCGGCGCTCGGGCCGTCGACGTACAGGAGGAGACCGTCGGGAGCGGACGAGACGGTCAGCCCGTACCCTGCGAAGTACGCCGCCGCGGTCTGCACCTCGTCGGCCGGCGCCCCGAAGCGGGCGATCGCCGCCGCGGCCGTCAGGTGGCTCCGATACGCCGGCGTGCCAGGAGCGCTCTCGGCGTCGACGAACGCGGCCAGGCCGGCCGGGTCGCGTGACGCGATCCCGACCACCACCTCCAGCGGGCTTTGCGACGGGAGCGCGCCGATCCGCTCGGTCCCGCTGGGCGGGACGTACGCGGGAGCCACGCGGGTCGTCGACGAGGGAACGGAGGAGACCGAACCACCCGCCCCGGTCTCGGGGTCCCGTCCCGGAGCCCATGGCGACAGCCCGCCGGGGAGCGACGCCGAGACCACGGCGATCGCCGCCGCGGCGACGGCCAGGAAGACGCCCAGGGTCCGCACCCCGATCCCTCGAGTAGGGAGAAGAACGCCGACGCCGGGATATCCACCTTGCCCGCGGCCCGCCGGAGCGCAAGAGCTCATAACCCGGGCCCGAACTCTCCGCACGGAGCTCCGTGAACCCCTATCTCGGGTACGCGATCGCCGCCCTGGCGGTCGCCGTCTACGCGGGTATCCTCTACGCGCTCTGGGCGACCGGGCGGATCGGACCCGACCGGTCGCTGACGCTGCTGGGGCCGGCGCTGATGGTCAAGACGAAGAAGGGCCGCTCCGCGCTCGACCGATGGGGTCGGTTCGTCCGGTTCTGGACCGCGGTCTCGGATGCGGGGATCGTCCTGGCCGCGGCGGCGATGGCGGTGATCGTCGCGCTCCTCGCTCTGGACGCGGTCGAGTCGTTCCGCCTCACGCCCGCCACGGCCCCGAGCCCCACCGAGGCGCTCGGCCTGCCCGGCATCAACCCGGTGATCCCGCTCGGCTACGGGATCGTCGCGCTCGTGATCGGCGTCGTGCTCCACGAGCTGATGCACGGGGTGATCGCCCGGTCCCAGAAGATCGGGGTCAAGACCCTCGGGGTCCTCTGGTTCGTCGTACCGGTCGGCGCGTTCGTCGAGCAGGACGACGCCGACATGATGGCGGCGTCGCGCCGCCGCCGCGACCGCGTCGCGGCCGCCGGGGTCCTCGCGAACTTCGTCCTCGCGATCGTCTTCTTCGCCGCCCTCTCCGTCCTGGTCGCGACCTCCGTCCAGCCGAACGCCGCGGGCGTCGGGGTGGCCGCGGTCGAGTCGGGCTACCCGGCGGCGAACAACTCGACGCTCGCCCCGGGGGACATCATCACGTCCGTCAACGGCTCGTCCACGAGTTCGGTCGACCAGTTCGAGTCGGCGCTGGCGGCCACGTATCCGGGCGAGAACATCACGATCGGGGTCTACAAGCCGTCCCTGGGGTACGTGACGGACGAGGCGGTCACCCTCGCCCCGAGCCCGACGGTGAAGGGGCGGGGGTTCCTCGGCGTCGAGGTCTACTCGCTGACCCCGGCCCAGCTGAAGCAGACGCTGGTCTGGCCGTGGGGGTCGCCCGCGGGCTCGCTGACCGGCAGCATCGACTGGGTCGTCCTCCCGCTCGCGACGATCGAGCCCGTCGCGGGCCCGACGGCCGGGTTCTTCCACCTGTCGGGCCCGCTCGCGCACGCGAGCCCGAGCGCGTTCTGGGTCGGGGCGAACCTCCTCTACTGGCTCTCCTGGATGAGCCTCCTCCTCGGGCTGTCGAACAGCCTTCCGCTCGTGCCCCTCGACGGCGGCCTCCTGTTCCGCGACTTCGCGCAGAGCGTCGCGGCGCGCTTTAAATCCGGCTGGGACGCCGCCCGCCTCGACCGGTTCGGGGGCCGGGCGGTCGCCGCGTCGTCCACCCTCGTCCTGGTCCTGCTCGTATGGCAGTTCGTGGTACCTCGGCTCCTGTAGACGCGGGTTCGCTCTTCGCGGAGTACCCGTTCCTCCCCGGCGCCGACGCGCTCTTGGGCGGGGAACCGGTCTCCGTCCGCTCCCTCCTCGAGGAGGCGGCGTACGAGCGCCCCCGCGCGATCGGCCGCGCGCGGGTGCTCGCGGCCGCCGACGATCCCCGGGCGCTCCACGACATCGACGAGCTCAACGCGGCGGCGGCGGACGTCCGCTACCTCTCGTTCCTGTTCGCACGCCTCGTCCTCTCCGCGGCGCCCTCGCCGGCCGCCCTCCGCCGGTGGGCGGTCGCGGAGGCGAAGCGCGGCTACGGCCGCCTCGCCCGGGCCCCGGCGAACGAGCTCGAGGAGATCGCCCGCCGGCTCGGGTTCCCGGGCGAGCTGGACGGAGGGAGCGTGACGCTCGACGTCGCCGACTACGTCCGGCTCGCCTCGCCGATCCGCGAGGCGGAGTTCCGTCTCGCGCGCCAGCCGGTCCGCGCGGGCCGGGTCACGGTCCCGGCGGTCCGCGCCGCGCGGCTCCTCCAGGAGGCGATCCGAAGGTCGCTCGCGAGCCCCCTGCCGCTCGCGGAGCCGGTCGTCGCCCTGGTCCGGGAGCGCGAGGCGGAGCTGTTCGGCGACCTCGCCCGCCGGATGCCGGCGCCCGTCGGCCGCGCGGGGGTCGCGCCGGGGGCGCTGCTCCGGGACCGGTTCCCGCCGTGCATCCGCAAGATGCAACGGACCCTCGAGAAGGGCGAGAACCTCTCCCACGCCGGGCGGTTCTGCCTCGCGGCGTTCCTCCATCGCGTCGGGGCGGATGCCGAGACGATCGTCGATGCGTACCGGGGGGCGCCCGACTTCGACGAGTCGGTCACGCGCTACCAGGTCGATCACATCACGTCGCACCACGATGGGGCCGGCTACGAGCCCGCCTCCTGCGACACGCTGCGGAGCCACGGGCTCTGCGCGCGGGAGGGCGACCCGACGGCCCCGACGCCGGCCGACCGGGGCCGGGACGAGCTCTGCTTCCGGCCCGTGCTGCGGCACCCGCTCCAGTACTACCGCCTCAGGGGCGGGACCACGATGGAGTTGCCCGGCGACGGGTCCGGTCCGGTCACGTCGGGGGCAGCGCCCGGTACGTCCGACGCGCCCGGGCGAACGCCGTCCACTGGCCGGCGATGACGAAGTAGACGAACGCGACGTCGATCACCGTGAACCCGATCCCGCCGACGTGGAACCGGGCCCACGGCTCCGACGGCGCCCACGGCCACGGCAGCGACCAGTCGAACTCGAGGAACGCCGCGGCCGCGAGCACGACGAGGCGGTCGGCGCGGGCGAGGAGCCCCGCGTACGCCCGCCCCTGGCCGACCGCCTGCGCCTGCGTCCCCATGTAGCTCGTGAGCAGGAGGCTCGCGAGGGCGAGCAGGGCGAGGACCGGGTTCGCGTAGCTCGACACGGCGAGTCCGACGACGATCGCGAAGTCGGCGTACCGGTCGAAGACGTGGTCGAGGAGATCGCCCCGGGGGCCGGCCCGCCCCGTCGAGCGGGCGACCTCGCCGTCCAGGACGTCGAACGTCCCGCTGAGGAAGATCAGGACGCTCACCGGGAGGAACAGGAGGGGGGTCGACCATCGCACGGCCGCCGCGAGGAGGGCCGCGGCGACCGCGAGCGAGAGCGCGAGCAGGCTCAGGCGGTCGGGCTCCCAGCCGAGGAACGGGCGCGCGAGGCGCGCCACGTACGGCCGGACGCGGGCCCGGTATCCCTCGAGGACCATCGCGGCCCACTACGTCGGGGGGTCCAAAAGGTGCGCGGTCACGCCGGGATCGGAGAGCCAGTCGACCGCCCCCTCGCGCGTCGGGCCCCGGTGCCGGAGTCGGCGCGCCACCGACCGCGCGACGGCGTCGATCGAGCGGCCGGTGGTGTCGATCTCGTAGACCCGGCGGCCGAGCGCCCGGGCCTCGATCGCGATCGCGTCGGTCGCCTCGCAGACGTAGTTCGCCGCGCGATCCCGGGGCGTCCCCCGGTGGGCGTGTCGCAGGCGGGCGAGGAGCTCCCGCGGATGGCAGCGGAGGACGATCGCGTCGGGGATCGGCAGGAGGTGGGCGAGGTGGCCGACGACCAGGTCGACCCCCCGGAGCGCGCCCGGGCGCCGCACGGCCCGGGCGAGGGCGACCAGGTCGACCTCCACCCCCGGCCCGTCAGGGGCCGCCGCGCGGAATGCGCGGGCCAGGTCCGCCACCTCGACCGCGCGCCACCGCGAGGCGAGGCGCCGTGCGACCGAGCTCTTCCCGCTGCCCGGCGTTCCCGTGAGCGCGACGGGCCCGGTCATCGTCGGGGATCGGCCGCGCGGCACCAAGAGCTCGTCGCCCGCCCGGGCCGTCAGCGGAACCGGAGCCCGGGGAACGTGCGCCGCCAGGCGCGAGCCTCCCGTCCGACGGACTCGGACCGGAGGCCCCCCCGGACGATCAGGTCGGCGAGGCGGGGCATGTCGCCCGGGGTCAGGCCGAGCCGCGTCGCCTCCGCGGTCCCGATCCGGCCTACGAGGTCGATCAGGAGCCCCTGGCGCTCGAGCCGGCGGGCGAGGGCGGCGGGTCCGACGGCGCCGGCCGCCCGGAGCCGCGGCCGGTCGACGTGGAGCTGGTGCGATCGGGTGAACCCGTCCGACCGGGCGACCAGCGGTAGACCGTTCGCCTCGAGCGCGGCGCCGAGGGCCCGGGCGTTCGCGACGACCGTCCGCGCGTACTCGCCGCCGAACCGCTCGAGCTCGAGGATCGTCTGGGCGAGGCCCGCGATCCGGTTCCAGTGCGCATTGTCGAACACCCGCCAGACCAGCGCCGGGTCGATCTGGCCGAACAGGTCGTCGCGGTCGGTGGCGATGATCCCGCCCTGGGGTCCCGGGAACGACTTGTGGGTGCTCCCGAACAGCACGTCCGCCCCCTCGCGCAGCGGGTCCTGGAACTCGCCCCCGGCGATCAGCCCGAGGACGTGGGAGGCGTCGTACAGCACGAGCGCGCCGACCGAGTGCGCCGCCTCGGCGATCGCGGCCAGCGGGTAGGGGAAGAGGAAGAAGCTCTGGCCGAGGACGACCGCCTGGGGGCGTTCCCGGACGATCTCGCGGCTCGCCGCCTCCGCGTCGACGCGGAACCCGGGGCCGTCCGCCGGCAGCGGCCGGACCGTGTGCCCCAGCAGCGCCGGGACGAACCCCGGCGCGTAGCCGTCGTAGCCGCCCTGCTCGGGCGGGATCGCGAGCAGCCGGGACCGAGGCGGGAGCAGGGGCGCGAGCACGGAGAGCGCCGCGACGTGGCCCGAGAGCGGCCGGGTCGTCGCGTGGCGGGCCCGGAAGAGCCGGGCGGCGGCCGCGTTGGCCAGCGCCTCGATCCGGTCGGTGTAGCGGGTCCCCGTGTAGCTGTTGTCGATCGTCTCGCCGTCGATCCGGGTCTCGATCGGCAGCGTGTAGCGTCCCGCGAGGTCGCTGCCGAGGTAGCGGCGCGCGGTCGGCGAGAGGGCGTTCTCGCTCGGGAGGAGGTTGAACACCTCGCGACCGCGCCAGCGGTCGTGCGCCCGGACGAGCCGGGCGAGCCGCGCCTCGTCGTCAGTCGTCGGCGGGTCCATGCGCGCCGGGGCGGAGCGGCCGGGGTCCCTTCGCCAGCTTGCGCCGCTCGGTGTGTCCGCACCGCGGGCAGACGAGCTCCTTCGGACCGAGGGTCAAGAGCGCGTGGCACGCCTGGCACCGGGCGGAGACGACGCCCAGGGTCGCGGCCGCCGTGCTGAGCTTGATCGACGGGTGGGACTGGAGGACCCGGCAGAGGAGGATGTCCCCGACCGCGAACTCGCCCTGGAGGGTCTCCGTGTAGCCCTCCTTCGCCTTCGAGATGTGCACCGTCCCCTCCGGGAAGCCGGGCACGGGGCGCTTGCTCGTCGCGGTCGCGAGGACCTCGACGATCGCCATCGCGGTCTTGATCTCCTCGACGCGCGCGTAGACGAGGTCGTCCTCGCGGACCTCGGGGACGGCGTTACGGGCCTCGATGCGGACGGTCCGGTCCCGGGGATCGACCGCGGGCTGCCCGAGCACCGACGCGTAGATCCGGCCCCGGTCCTCGTACGTCCCCCGTCCGGGGAGGAACTGCTCGGCCGCCCCGAGATAGTCCCCGGGGAGGACGAGCTTCGGCAGCTCCGGATCGCTCATCGGTCGCCCTCCGTTCGGATCGCCCAGAGGTCGACGTCAAGCGGAACCCGCGACCGGGCGTGGTGCGCGAACGTTCGCGGCAACGCCCAGGGTACCGGCTCCACCCCGACGACTTGAGCGGCGCGTGCGACCGCGCCCCGCGCTATAAAGCTTCGGGAGGCGCCGAGGGCGAACGCGTAGATGCTGCGCGTCGCGCGGGCGTACGCGGCGTCCCAGAACGGCCGATCGGCATGGCGCGTCTGCGCGCCGAACGGCGGGTTCATCAGCACGATCTCGACGCGCTCCGGCGCCGCGGAGACGTCCCCCGACCGGAACGCGACGCGCGCGCCCAGCGACCGCGCCGACGCGCGGGCGACGGAGACCGCGGAGCGATCGACGTCGATCGCGACGACGGGGTCCGCGCCGAGCAGCGCCGCGCCGATCGCGAGCCGCCCGGTCCCGCATCCCAGGTCGGCCACCGCACGGCCGGCGAGGCCGTCCAGCCGGTCGGCGGTCGCGAGGAGCGTCGCCGCCGCCTCGGCCGGGGTGACGACCTGCTCGAGGTCGGCGCGGGGGTGGGGGAACGGAGGTACCCGTTCCAGCAGGCGGACGAGCTCCGAGCGTCGCACGCCGCCACCAGCGGCCGGCGGCAGAAGACGATGCGCCCCGTCGGGCTCCCGGGCGTCGCGATGCGGGGAGCCGGATTTGAACCGGCGAACGCCTGACGCGACAGGATCTCTCCGGGGGGTTTCGCCCCCCGTTTAAGTCCTGCGCCGTTACCGGGCTTGGCTATCCCCGCGCCGGTCAGCGCGCGGGAACGGCGTCTTCCTCAGCCGGGGCGGGGCGGGCCGGGGCCTTCTTCAGCGAGACCCGCTTCGGGAAGTACTTGAGGAGGACCACATCGTTCACCGCCGCGACCCAGCGGTACGGGACGTTGGTGGCGCGCGAGTCGTCCACTAACATGGGGCTCGTCTCGCCCACGTAGAGACCGTCGATCTTGGACCCCTCCACGTCGACGACGACGTTGTCGACCTCGCCGAGAAGCCGTCCGTCCGGCGTGTAGATCTGGCGCCCCATGAGTTCGGTCATTTCGACGAGCATCGCCTGTTCCCGCGGCCCGCGACGCGGCTCGACCTTCTTATGCCTTTGGGCGGAAAGGCATCTCGCCGGCGGGACGACGCGCGGCCGCCCGGCGTCGACGGCCCGCGGCGTCCTTCCCCGGCCGCGGGGCGCCCGTTCAGTCGCCCGGCTCCGGGTCCGCGCCGGAGGATGGCGCGGCGTGCCGGACCTGGTGCCGGTACAGCTCGAGAAGCTCGTGGGCGGTCGTCGCCTCGGTCGGTCCCTTGTCGTCGCGGATCCGCCCGGTGAACCGCGGGAACCGCAGCGCGAGGCCCGTGCCCGGACGGATCGCCCCCGGCGCGGCCCGGTGGACCGGGCTGAGCGTGAGCTCCGCCCCCTGGACCTCGAGGACCAGCCCCGGCCGGAACCACCGGTCCGGCGCCAGCCCTGTCTCGACCTCTTCCGGGGGAACCGGCGACGCGAACGGTGCGAGCCGCTTCGGCATCTCCGCGAGCCGGGCGTCGTCGAATCCGCTCCCGACCTTGCAGAACGACTCGAACCGGGCCCGCTTCGGGTCGTAGACGGCGAGGAGGAAGGCGCCGAAGAGGCCCGCGCGGCGGCCCCGTCCCGCGAACGCCCCGACGACGACCCCGTCGATCGAGTCGGTCAGGCCCTCGGTGTAGTCCCGCTTGTACTTGATCCACCAGTAGCCCCGCGCGCCGGCCCGGTAGGCGCTGCCGGTCTTGAGCGACTTCGCCATCACCCCCTCGCCGCCGGCGGCGACCGCCTCCTCGAGGAACTCGGTCGCCCCGGCGACGTCCGAGACGACCCGCTGGGTGGCGAGCCGCACGCGGTCGGACGGTCGCACGGCCGCCTCGAGCCGACGGCGGCGGTCGGGGAAGTCGTCGGCGTAGACCGGTCGCCCCCCGGCGAGGAGGATGTCGAACAGGAACAGGCAGACGGGGATCTCGGCCTGCACCCGGTCGAGGTCGTGCTTGCGCCCCCGACGCCGGGAGACCTCCTGGAACGGCTGGATCTCGTCGGTGTCCGGGTCGATCGACACGCACTCGCCCTCGACGATCGCGGGGGGGGCGACGATCGCCTTCGGGAGCTCGGCGACGAGGTCCGGGAACTGGGCGCCGATCTCCTCGAGCCGTCGCGAGAACAGCCGCACCGTGCCGTCGGCCGCGACGTGGGCCTGGACGCGCAGCCCGTCGTACTTGTACTCCAGCGCCGTCCGTCCCCCCATCCGCTCGAGGACCTCGGCAAGCGTCGGCTCGCGCTCCGCGAGCATCGGGCGGACCGGCCGTCCGACCGTGAGCCCGATCGTATCGAGGCCGGCGACCCCGTGCTCGGCCAGGGCCGTCGCGACACGGCCGAGGTCGCTCGACAGGTTGTACGCGCCCTCGATCCGGGTCCGCGCCTCCTTCGTCCCCGACGCGAACGCCTCCGCGAGCGCGTCGACGATCGTCATCTCCCGCACGCCGACGCGGAGCGTTCCGAGGACGAACCGGACGAGGAACTTCGCCTCGAGCGGGGACGCCCGGGCGAGGAGCTCGACCAGCGTCCGGACCTTCGCCTCCTGCGAGCCTTCCCCCTTCGCCGAGGCGATCCGCTCGAGGTCGGCGTAGACGCCCGCGACCGTCAGCGGGGCGCCGGCCCGGGCTTCCGACCGGCCGCCGACCAGCTCCTGGGTCGTCGTGCCGAGGTCGCCGGTCTCCCGGCTGCGCGTCGCGACGCGCGGCTCCTCCGTGCCGGTCGCGAGCGCCACCGCCCGGCGGGCGAGGGAGTCGGCGACTCCCAGCTCGACGCCCTCGTACTCGGGCCGGAGCAGGCCCTGGGACAGGTAGACGACCTTCGCGAGGTCGCCCGCGCCGAGCGGGCGGAACAGCTCGGCGAGGATCGAGCGCATCGCGAGGCGCCCGGAGGTCCCCTCGAGGCGCTCGTAGGCGGCGGCGAGGTCAGCGAACCGCACGCCGGGCTCCCTCCTCGACCGCGATCCGGAGCCGCCGGAGGTTCTCGGCGACGGGCCCTCCGCCGAAGACGGAGTGGCCGCAGACGAAGAACGACGCGCCCGCCTCGGCCGCCGGGACCGCCGTCTCGGGCGTCACCCCGCCGTCGATCGACACGTCCGCGGCGCGGCCGTCCTTCGCGAGACGCGCCCGCGCCGCCCGGACCTTCGGGAGCACCTCGGGGAGGAACTTCTGTCCCGAGAACCCCGGCTCGACGCTCATGACCAGGACCTGGTCGAGCCGGTCGACCCACGGCTCGATCCGGGAGAACGGCGTCGCCGGCCGGATCGCCGCCCCGACCGCAGCCCCCAGCCGTTTCACGGCCCGGATCACCGCGTCCGGCTCCGAGCTCGACTCCACGTGGAAGACGAGGGTGTTCCCCCCGGCGCGGTGGAACGCTTCGACGTAGCGCAGCGGGTCGTCGATCATCAGGTGGATGTCGAGCGGGAGCCGGGTCCGGGCCCGGACGGCGGCGACCAGCGCCGGCCCGAACGACAGGTTCGGGACGAAGTGGCCGTCCATCACGTCCAGGTGGAACGAATCGGCCCCACCGGCCTCCGCCGCGCGGATCGCCTGCGCGAGGTCCGCGAAGTCGGCGCTCAGGAGGGACGGGGCCAGTCGAAGAGGCGGCGCGTTCGGCACCGCGCCCGGGACTCCCGGGGCGTATTTAGGAGGCGCCGGACCGGGCGCGCCGGTTCAGAAGAACTCCTTGAGGTCGGGGCCGCCGTCCGCCGAGACCGGCGGGCCGCCGGTCCGGGCTTCGGCCGCCTCCGGCGTCCACCGCCCGATCGCCACGAGGCGGAGCGGGCCGGGGCGGAACGGCCCCCGTGTGGGGCGGTACACGTCCGGACGGTACCACAGTAAGCGCCAGAGGAGAAACTCCGCGTAGACGACGCCCCCGACCGAGAGCCCCAGGCCGAGGTAGTCGCCCGCCTCGAGCCAGAACGTTGCGACAAGGACGATCGCGATGAGGCAGCCGAGTCCGACGTACCACTTCGCCCCCTGGAACAGGAACCATTCTCGCCACGAGGGGCCCGGGTGGACCAGCGCGAGACGTTTCTCCTCGCGGACGAGGTCGAGCCGTTCCTCGAGGGCGGTCTCTTCCTCCGGGGTCGGTCCGGAGCCGTCGGCTCCCGCGTCCGATCGGTTCCGGTTGAACCCCCACACGGTTCAGCGGTCCGCGTCGGAGCGCAGCGGCTCGGGGGGCGCCGGCTCCGACGGAGCCGCCTCCGACTCGAGCGGCTCCGGGGGCCGTAGCTCGGGGAACGCGTCGTGGGACTCGGCGAGCGGGGTCCCGAGGGTCGCGGCGCGGCTCGCCGGCGCCCCGCTCCACTCGGCCGGATAAAGGTGGCAGGCGACGAAATGGTCCGGGCGGACCTCGATCAGCGGCGGCTCGACCTTCGAGCAGACCGGCATCACGGCGGGGCACCGCGTGTGGAACCGGCATCCGGGGGGCGGAGCGGCGGGGCTCGGGACGTCCCCCTGGAGGACGATCCGCTCCCGCTTGAGGTCGGGGTCCGGGATCGGGATGGCGGAGAGCAGCGCCTGCGTGTACGGGTGCAGGGGGGTCGAGAACAGCGAATCGGTCGTCGCCCGCTCGACGACCTTGCCCAGGTACATCACCACCACCCGCTGGCTCATCGCCCGGACGACCGAGAGGTGGTGCGAGATGAACAGGTAGGAGAGCCGCTGCTCGTTCTGGAGATGGCGGAGGATGTTCAGGATCTGCGCCTGCACGGAGACGTCGAGCGCGCTAGTCGGCTCGTCGAGGACGATGAACTCCGGCCGGAGCGCGAGCGCGCGCGCGATCCCGATCCGCTGCCGCTGGCCCCCCGAGAACTCGTGCGGGAACCGCCACTCGTGCTCGGGGTTCAGCCCGACCTGGCCGAGGAGCTCCGTCACGCGCCTCCGCCGCTCGGCCCGACGGCCCGCGTGGTGGATCTCGAGCGGCTCGGCGATGATGTCCCGGACCAGCATCCTCGGGCTCAGCGAGCCGAACGGGTCCTGGAAGACGATCTGGAGCTTCCCCCGGAGGTCCCGCATCGCGCGGTTCTTCTTGCGGTAGAGCGAGTACTGCTTCGCGATCTCGTCCAGCTCGTGCAGGGAGGCGCTCGCGTCGGCGGGAAGCGTCCCGCCGTTGTTCTGCGCCTCAGCGTACGGGTTGAGCACCCCGTACAGCGCCTCCAGCCGGGCCATGACGTCGGGTGGGGGGCGGTAGAACGTGTGTCCCGACGACGGCTCGATCAGCCTCAGCAGGAGCCGGCCGACCGTCGTCTTGCCGCACCCGGACTCGCCGACGAGCCCGACCGTCTCGCCCTCATGGACGTCGAAGCTGACGCCGTCGACCGCGCGGACGTCGCCGACCTTGGTCGAGAAGACCCCGCCCCGGATCGGAAACCACTTGCGCACGTTGCGCGCGGCGATGACGACCGGTGGGCTCCCGGCGGCCATACGGTGGTTGCTACCCCCTCTACCACGAGTCGATGCCGCCCGTATAAATAGCGGGCGACGGTCCGGCGCCCCCGCTCGGACGGACCGGCGCGCGTCGCCCCGCGGGCCGGCTGCCTCCCGAGCGTACCCGCGGAGAACGCCGCGTCGCCGGGCACGCGAGGCCCGGGCACCCTACAGGAGCGGAAGGCCCCCGGTGATCGGGTCGAGCCTCGACGAGGGAGCCGGGCCGAGGCCCAGGCACGTCCGGGTGCCGGGCGGGACCTCCGTGAACCCGGCGTCCTCGACCCAGACCGACGGGATCCCGGCCGCGCGCGCCTTCCGCTGGAGCGCCTCCATCTCCTCGAGGGTCGGGACCTCGAGCGCGACCTTCTTCCCGCCCTCCGCGAGCCAGGCCTCGAGCTCGGCGACCGCATGCGACTCCGCCCGTCGCACGAGGAGGACGGCCGCGTGCGCCGCCTGGACCGCGGCCTTGCCGGCCGTGAGCCTGAGCTCCCCACGCAGGACCAGGACCATCTTCCGCGCGGCGGGATCGCCCCGGCTATAGGTCATACTCCGCCTCCCGACGGTCCTGGATCGCTCGGACCTCGCCCCGAACCGCCGCGAGCCGGCGTTCGAGGTCGCCGTGCGCCGCGGTGTCGGCCCCTACCCCCGCGAGCTCGCGGACGATCCGTCGCTCCTCGCGCGCGAGGCGATCGAGCTCGCGGGAGAGCTCCCAGGCGCCGGCCGCTCCGGGCTCAGGCGGGGCCGGCGCGGGGGGCGCGGTAGCGTACGCCCCCTCCAAGTATCCGACGGCGAACGCGACGATCGCCACCGCTCCGAGACAGGTCTCGAGAAGCGGGTCGCTCCAGCTCGCGGCGAAGCCGCCCGGCGCGAGCCGGAGGAGGGCGAACCCGACGAGCACCGTGAGGACGACGCTCAGCGTGAACGAGAGCGCCACCGTCTCGAGGGCGCCGCGAAGGCCGTCCGGTCCGCGGAACCGGAGGCGCGGGAACGTGGCGCGCGCGACCGCGAACCCCGGGACGAAGAACAGGAGGGCTCCGCCGAGCACCGCCTCCGGGACGACGAGCGGGTTCATCGAGGCCCGGCGCTCACTCCGCCGATCCTCCGGTCGCTCCGAGCTGGTGTTCGATCTGGCGCCGGAGGCGGCGGTTCGACACGATGCCGTGCGCCGACTTGCGCGTGAGCTCGAACTGCTTCAGGAGGGCCCGGACCTCCTGCGTCGTCTGGCCGCTCCCCCGGGCGATCCGGTGGATCCGCTCCGCCTTGATGATCGCCGCGTCGGAGAGCTCGTCGGGGGTCAACGAGTCGAGGATCGCCCGGAAGCGGCGGAGCCGCCGCTGGGAGTCCTCGAGTTGCTTGTCGTCGAGCTTGCCGGCGCCGAACTGCGGGAGCAGCGACATCACCTTCGAGAACGGTCCCATCTGGCCGAGCGAGTCGAGCTGCGAGCGCATGTCGCGGAGCGTGAACCGGCCCGAGATGAGGTGCTTCGCCGCCTCCTCCGCCGCCTCCTTGTTCGACAGCTCCTCGAACCGCTCGAGGAGGGTCTGGATGTCCCCCATGCCGAGGAGCCGGGAGACGAACCGCGTCGGCTCGAACCGCTCGAGCTCGTCGAGGTGCTCGCCGGTCCCCAGGAAGACGATCGGAGCGCCGCTCACCGCGACCGCGGAGAGGGCCCCCCCTCCCTTCGCGGACCCATCGAGCTTCGTGAGGATCACCCCGTCCAGACCGACCGCCTTGTGGAACGCCTCGGCGCTCCGTCCCGCCGATTGCCCCATCGCGGCGTCGAGGACGAGGAACACCTCGTCCGGCCCGAGGGCGGTCTTCACCCGCTTCAGCTCCTCGATCAGCTCGGCGTCGATGCCGCTCCGGCCGGCCGTGTCGACTACGATCGCCAGGTGCGGGGGGAGCTTCGCGAGCGCGGCCCGAACGATCGCCTCCGCCCGCTTCTCGGAGCGGTCCGCGTAGAAGTCCGCGCCGATCTTCTTCGCGAGCTGCTCCAGCTGGTCGATCGCCGCGGGGCGGTGGACGTCCGCGGCGACGAGCCCGACGCGGACCCCCTTCTTCTGGAGGTAGCGGGCGAGCTTCGCCGCGGTGGTCGTCTTTCCCTGGCCGAAGAGCCCCGCCAGGAGGATCTTCTTCGGCTTCGCCTCGAACGGTCGATCCTTCCCGAGGATCGCGCGGATCTCCTCGTAGATGATCCGGACGAGGAAGTCGCGCAGGCTGGCCCCGGCGGGGGGCTTCTCCTCAGTCGCCCGCCGGCGGACCCGCTGGGTCAGCTCGAGGGTCAGCTGGACGTTCACATCCGCCTGGAGCATCGCGCGCTGGATGTCCCGGACGACCTCCGAGAGGAGCGCCTCGTCGACGACCGACCCGCGGGCGATCTTCTGGAGGACGCCCCGCAGCGACTTTCCGAGCGCGTCGAGAACCATCGCGTACCCTCGCGGGCGGCCGGCGTCCGACCGACGGCCTGCCGGCGACATCGGCGCTCCTATATCTCGGACGCGGGGGACGGGGGGTTCGACCGCGATGGACCGGGCCCGTCTCGGGGACGATAAAGGTCATAACGGCCGGTCGGGCTCAAAATCGTGGTGCATGCCGCCGGAAACCGCCGCCACCCCTGCCGTCCCGGCCCCGAGGCCGGTGCCGCCGAAGCTGAACCCCGTCCGGGTAACGGTTCCCGAGGAACCGGTCGCGCAGCGCACGGCCGACTTTCGCGAGGTGCTGCACGCCTACTCGAGGGACGACGCGATCCTGGAGGCGAAGCGATGCATCCAGTGCCGCCGGCCGTGGTGCGTCGAGGCGTGCCCGATCGACCAGGACTGCCGCGAGTACATCCGACTGATCGCGGCGGACGACTTTGACGGCGCGGCCCGCGTGACCCTCCGGGAGAACCCGCTCTCGACCTGTCTTTGCAAGGTCTGCTACCACTACTGCGAGGAGGCGTGCGTGATCACCAAGAAGGGGGTCCCGATCGCGATCCGACATCTCAAGCGCGCGGCGCTCGACTTCGGCCGGAGCGACCTCGTCTACGTCCCGTCGAAGCCGAAGGGACAGCGGGTCGCGGTCGTCGGGGCCGGTCCGGCGGGGCTGATGGCCGCCTGGGAGCTCGGCGTCCGCGGCTACTCGGTCACGGTGTTCGAGCAGGAGCCGCGCCCCGGCGGCCTCATGAAGACGATTCCCGCCTACCGGATGACGGACGCCGACGTCGAGACCGACCGGGACCGGCTCCGGGATCTGGACGTCACGTTCGTCGACGGCACGAAGATCGGCCGGGACGTTCCGGTTCCGCGCCTGCTCGCGGACGGGTACCAGGCGGTCCTCCTGACCGTCGGGACCCCGGCCCACCGCACGCTCGGCGTCCCCGGCGAGGACCTTCCCGGCGTCCTGCCCGCGCTCCGGTTCCTCAAGGACACCAACGCCGGCCGCCCGCCCCGCGTCGGGCAGGAGATCGTGGTCGTCGGCGGCGGGGACGTCGCGATGGACTCCGTGCGAACCGCGCTCCGGGAGTCCGGAGGGGGCCACGTCACCCTCGTCTACCGTCGGGGACGCGAGGAGATGCCCGCCGACCCCGAGGAGATCCACGGCGCGGAGAACGAGGGGATCCGGTTCGTGTTCCAGCGCGCTCCCGTCCGGATCGTGGGGAACGGCCGCGTCGAGGGTATCGAGGTCCGGACAATGGAACTCGGCCCTCCGGACGCCGGGGGCCGCCGGGCGCCGGTCCCCGTGTCGGGGTCGGAGGCGACGATCCCGTGCGACACCGTGATCGTGGCCGTCGGGCAGAAGGCGGACCTCACGGGATTCGGCCCCGAGCTCGACCTCAAGATCACCTCCCAGGGATGGCCGGAAGGGAAGAAGCCCGGCTTCGAGACGGGCGTGCCGGGGGTCTTCGCCGTCGGGGGGCGCTCGGTCGTCTACGCGATGGGATCGGCGACCGACGCCGCCGAAGCCGTCGACGCGTATCTCTCGGCAAAGCGCGGGGAGTCTCCGACCCCGTCGCGCCCCGATCCGTTCGGGGGCGAGGGAACGTTCCAGTTGCCGGCCGGGTACACCGCTCCGATCCGGTCGTAGTCCCGCGCCGGGGCGTTCCGGCCGCACGAAGCTATTTGAGCGGACACGGGACCGTATTGAGCATGCGGCGCTCCCCCCGGACGGGCGGGATCCGGTTGTTCCTCGTCCTCGCACTCGCGTTCGTCCTCGTCAGCGTCCTCGCTCCCGTCGAGGGGGCGACATCCGGGGGCACGCCGGCCGCCACCCCGTCCGCGATCGCATCGTCCCCCCGGGCCAGCTTCGCGGCGCGAGCCGGCTACCAGCCGACGGTGGACCCGCTCGTCACCGGTGCGCATGCTCCCGCGCGGCTCATACCGGTGGACCTGGTCTTCGATCCCGCTCCCGCGTCGTCCGCCGCCCCGGTCGGTCCGGTCTCGTCCGGTGCGTTCGCGGCGGAGTACGGCCTCTCCTCCGCCGCGTACTCCGAGGCGGCTCAGTACTTCCGCGGGTACGGCATCGAAGTGACCCACGAGTGGCCCGATCGCCTGGTGCTCTCGCTGGCGGGTACGCCGGAGGAGCTCGATCGGGCGTTCGGAACGACCCTCGTCGCGGGGAGATACGAGGATCGCAGCGTGGTCTACCCCGCGAGCCCGCCGGCGCTCCCCGCGTCGATCGAGCCGCTCGTGGCGGGGGTCGTCGGCCTCTCGTCGGGATTCACGTCGTTCTCGATCGATCTCGCTCCCGCGCCGCCCGCGGCCCCGGAGGGGCCCGGCCAGACCACGGAGAACGAGATCTACCCGGCCGTCGCCCGGAACATCTACGGGATCTCGAGCCTGTACAATCTCACCGGAACCTCGAACTACCCCGTCAACCAGACGATCGCCCTTCTCCTCTGGGGGAACGGCTACGACCCGGACGACATCCAGACGTTCTTCGACAACTACCTGGGCTCGGGGGTCCCGAAGCCCGTCGTCGCGCCGTACCCGGTCGACCAGAAGGTATTCCCCAACACGTCGGCGCCGACGTCCCAGGACCCGAAGGCGGTAGAAGAGCTGACGCTCGACCTCGAATGGGCCGGTTCGTCCGCCCCCGGGGCGACCCTCGACGCCGTCTACGCGCCGAACGGACCGGCGGACCAGAACTACTCTCCCCTCCCCTCCCAGATCACCGACGCGCTCGAGGAGGCCCTCTCCCTCCCCAACGTGAGCGTCCTCTCGATGTCGTTCGGCGTGGGCGAGTCGGGCGACCAGTCGCTCGCCTCGTCGTGGAACGCGCTGCTGGAGGAGGCGGCCGACCGCGACATCACCGTCCTCGCGGCGACCGGGGACCTCGGGGGCGACGCCGACGACGGGTGCGCCGGAGGGACCTCGATCGATTACCCGGCGTCCTCGCCGTACGTCCTCGCCGTCGGGGGGACGAACGTGACGCTGGACTACGTCGCGGGCATCTATTCGGGGTTCGGCGAGACCGCGTGGTCCGGCAGCGACGGCGGCTTCTCCACCCAGTTCGGCGCCCCGAGCTGGCAGGAGGTGGGGAGCGCCGCCGCACCGGTCGAGTCGAGCGGGCACCGCGGCGTGCCGGACGTGAGCGCGAGCGCCGCGGACGATTTCCTCTACTTCGATGGCACCGACATGACCGCGAAAGGAACGAGCTTCGCCTCGCCGTTCTGGGCCGGCATCGTCGCGTCGATGGACCAGCAGTACGGCCGCCCGCTCGGGTGGGTCGACCCGCAGATCTACCACGTGGGCGCGAGCCAGCCGAGCGGCCAGATCGGGATCGGCCTCGCCGCCACCAGCGGCGGCAGCAACTGCGTGGCGACCGCGAACGGGGGGTGGAACGCCGTCACGGGATGGGGGTCGCCCCGCGGGATCCCCCTCTACGAGGACCTGGTCGGCTCGTACGTCAACCTCTCCCTCGCCGTGACGCCGGCGACCGTGGCGCCCGGCGGCGCGATCACGGTCGTGACCGAGCTCTCGAACCGCACCACCGGGATCCCGATCGCCGACACCCCGGTGCGCATCGCGGCGGTGGCGGACACGACGGTCGGTCCGTGCACCGGGACGTTCTCCACCGCCGACCCGGAGACGAACGCGACCGGCTGGGCCGAGGCGAAGTTGTCGGTGCCGATCTGCTATCTCGGCGCGCATGCGAACGTCACGGTGATCGTCACGACCGACCGGCTCTACGGGACGAACCAGCGGACGGTCGCCGTGAACCTGCTCGGCCTCTACCCGCCCCTCGAGGCGATCGACCAGGCGCCCTGGTCGTACGTCAGCTACGCCGGGATCATGACCGCCGCCGTGGCCGTCGGGAGCTGGGCCGGCCGCGGCGGACCCCGGCCACCCTCGGGCACGGCCTCGGCGCCCGCGACGGAGTCCGGACCGCGCCCCGCTCCCGCGCAGTCGAGCCCGCATCCGGCCCCCGGGGGGACGCCGCCGGATCCGGCCTCGATGCCCGGGCCGCCGGGACCGGGCCCGGCCGGGACCCCTCCGTCGGAGGCTCCCCGAAAATCCACCCAAAGCACTTAATCCGGGCTTCCCTCGCGGCGTCGTGTCCGGCGTGCCGGGGGACGCCCCCGAGCGGGGCACCCCGATCGCCCTGTCGGGGCCCGAGCGCTCGGTGCTGTTGGCCCTTCGCTCGATCGGGGGTTCGCCGGTCGACGAGGACGAGCTCGCGCGCCAGGTCGGTCTCGGGATCGACGCGGTCCGTGGGAGCCTCCAGCGCCTCCGGTCGAAGCACCTGGTGGTGGTCGAGGAGGAGCACGCGACGAGCGTGGCGCTCACCCCCCGCGGCCGGGAGGCGCTGGCCCAGGGACTTCCCGAGCACCGCCTCCTCGACGCGCTCCGGCGCCGCGGCCCGATCGCGATGGAGGACCTGGCCGCGCTCGACCTCGAACCGGACGAGCGGTCGGCCGCGATCGGGATCCTCCGGAGGCGGGGGGTCCTCGCGGACGGCGTGCCGCTCCGGTTGAGGGACGGCCCGATCCCGCCCCCGGGGCCCCTCCCCGAGGAGCTCGTCCTCCGCCAGGTGGAGAACGAGGAGTCCGACGTCGACCCGCCGATCGTCGAGGCGCTCGAGCGACGCGGGCTGGTCCGGACCCAGCACCGCTCGGTCAAGCGGTGGAGCCCGTCGGACGAGGGCCGTCGCCTCGCCCTGGTCGATGAGGGCGGTACGTCGATCGGAGCGCTCACGCCGGCCCTGCTGTCGAGCGGGACGTGGCGCGAGCGCGTCCTCCGTCCGTACGACGTGCGGGCCCCGGTCCCCCTCGTGGGGGGTGCCCGCCCCCATCCGTACGTCGCGTGGCTCGACGAGTTCGCGGAAGTGTTCCTCGGCCTCGGGTTCGAGGAGGCGGAGGGACCGTTGCTCGAGACCGAGTTCTGGAACAACGACGTGCTGTTCATGCCGCAGGACCACCCCGCGCGGTCGATCCACGACGCGCTCGCCGTCGAGGGGATCGACGGCCACCCGCCGCCGACCGACCTCCTCGCCCGGGTCGCGGCCGCCCACGAGGGACGGCCGCTGCCGGGGGAGGCCACTCCGATCGGGCCGGGCTGGTCCGCGTCCTACGACCCGGCGATCGCCGCCCACCCCGTGCTCCGCTCCCAGACGACCGCGGTCTCGGCCCGGTTCCTCGCGCGCCGTCCGGAGCCCCCGTTCCGGATGTACTCGATCGACCGGAACTTCCGCCGGGAGGAGGTGGACGCGCAGCACCACCTCGAGTTCCAGCAGGCCGAAGGGATCGTGGGCGGCGAGGGACTGACGATCCGCCACCTCGTCGGGCTGTTCCGGTCGCTCGCCGAGGCGATCGGAATCCGCGAGCTCCGGATCCGACCGAGCTACTTCCCGTTCACCGAGCCGTCGATCGAGGGGTACGTTCGCCACCCCCGGCTCGGCTGGATGGAGGTGTTCCCCGGCGGGGTGTTCCGACCCGAGGTCCTGCGGCCGCTCGGGATCGACGTGCCCGTGCTCGCGTGGGGGGTCGGGGTCACCCGGCTCGCGATGGTGGCGCTCGGACGGAACGACATCCGCGAGCTGTTCGCGGACGACCTCGACGCGCTGCGCGGGCGGGGAGAGTGATCCGTGCCCCGCTCCACGCTCTCGCTCCGCCGGGTCGTCGAGCTTCTCCCCGACGGAGTGACCGACGCCGCGCTCGAGGAGATGCTGTTCTCGTCCAAGGCCGAGATCGAGCGCCGCGTGGGCGACGAGCTCGAGCTCTCGGTGACGCCGGACCGCCTCGACCTCCTGTCCGAAGGGGGCCTCGCGCTCGCCCTCCAGGGGATGTTCGGGGCGGCGTCGGGTCTCCCCCCGATCCGGCGCGCGCACGCGACGGTCCGGGCCTGGTCGTTCGAGGTGGACGCATCCGTCGACCCGATGCGACCGTGCATCGCGGGGGCCCGGGTCCGGGCCCCCGCGGGGCATCCGCTCGACGCCGGACTGCTCGCCGAGGCCGTCCGGTTCCAGGAGATCCTCCACGCCACCGTCGGCCGAGAGCGCCGGGCGATGAGCCTCGGCATCTACCCGACCCGACGGATCGCCCCGCCCGTGCGGTACGCGGTCGAGGAGATCGCCTCCGTCCGGTTCGTGCCGCTGCGCGGCGGTTCCGAGGTGTCGGGCCCCGAGTTCTTCGCGAACGACCCGATGGCGGCCCGCTACGGACCGCTCGGCTCCGGCGGGGGAAGGTGCCTCACCCTGCGTGACGCCGGGGGAAGGCTGCTCAGCCTCCCGCCGATACTCAACAGCCACGACGCGGGCGAGGCCGGCCCCGGCGACCGCGAGCTCCTGCTCGAGGCGACCGGGACCCGCTCCCGGGCGGTGCGGGAGGGGCTGCGGCTCCTCCTCGTGGTGTTCTCCGCCCGCGGCTGGTCGGTTGCCCCGATCCCCGCCCTGCGGGCCGGGTCGGAGCCGGCGGACGGGAGCCCGATCGTCGCGCCGACCGAGATCGAGCTCCCGTCGGCGCTCCTCGAGCAGATCGCCGGGACGTCCCTCGAGCGGTCCGAGGTCGTCCGGATGCTCGGACGCGCTCGCCTCGGGGCGCGAACGGTACGGCACGGCTTCCGCGTCTCGGCGCCGCCCTGGCGGCCCGACCTTCTCGCTCCGGTCGACCTGGCGGAGGAGGTCGTCCTCGCCCGCGGCGTCCGCCCCGAGGACGGGGTCGTCCCGTCGACGCCGACGCGCGGAAGGCGGCGGGCCGAGACGGTGTTCCGCCGGCGCGTGGCCACCCTCCTGCTCGGGCTCGGGCTCGCCCAGCCCCACACGCCCCTCCTCGTCTCGGAGGCGAGCGTCGCCCGCCTGGACGGGGCGGCCCCGATCCGGCTTCGCAATCCGGTCTCGTCGGAGTTCAGCCACCTTCGCGACCGCCTGCTGCTGTCGCACGTCGAGGTGCTCGCCCACAACACCCGGCGGGGCTACCCCCAGCGATTCGCGGAGGTCGCCCCGGTCGTGGTCCGGAACCCCGCGGCGGAGTCGGGCGGCGAGACCCGCTACCACGCGGGGACGATCGTCGCGCAGGACTCCGCGGGCTTCGCGGACGCGGCCGCGCTCGTGGAGTACGTGCTCGGGGAGCTCGACGTCGGGGCGGTCCGCGAGCCGGCCGAGCTTCCCGGGACGATCGCCGGACGGGCCGCGCGGGCGCGCGTGGCGGGGGAGGTCGTCGCCGAGATGGGCGAGGTCCACCCCCGCGTCCTCGCGGAGATCGGCGTTCCCGTGCCGACGGCGTGGGCCGAGCTCGACCTCACGGCCCTCTGGCCGCTCGTCGCGCGCCGCGACACCGCTTAATAGCGTTCCCCGGTCGACGGCCGATGACGCGCCCTCGCCGGGCGTTGCGCCCCGATCCGCGGCGGGCCCGGTGGGAGCGCGACGCCCGAGCGGCGATCGGCGACCGGGTCGACGGGGGCCGGATCCCCCTCCTGCTCCCCCCGACGGACGATCCGGACGAGGCGTTCCTGGCGCAGGTCGGCTTCCCCGGCGAGGCCCCGTTCACGCGGGGGATCCAGCCGACGATGTACCGGGGCCGGTTGTGGACGGTCCGGCAGTACTCGGGGTTCGGGAGCGCGGAGGCGACGAACCGCCGGTTCCGGTTCCTCCTGCACGGCGGGCAGACCGGGCTCTCCGTCGCGTTCGACCTGCCGACGCAGAACGGCTACGACTCGGACCACCCCCGGGCGGCGGGCGAGGTCGGGCGCTGCGGCGTCCCGATCGCGTGCCTCGGCGACATGCGGACCCTGTTCCGCGGGATCGGGCTCGACGCCGCGACCGTCTCGATGACGATCAACGCGACCGCCCCGATCCTCGTCCCGCTCCTCGTCGCGGTGGCGGAGGAGGGCGGGGTGCCCCGGTCCCGGCTCGGCGGGACGGTGCAGAACGACATCCTCAAGGAGTACGTCGCGCGGGGGACGTACATCTACCCGCCCTCGGCGTCGATGCGGCTCGCCGTCGACCTGATCGAGTTCTCGACGCGCGAGATGCCGCTCTGGAACTACATCTCCGTCTCGGGCTACCACATGCGGGAGGCCGGCGCGACCGCGGCCCAGGAGGTCGCCTTCACCCTGGCCAACGCGGTCGCGTACGTCCGGGCGGTCCGCGCGCGGGGCCTCGACCTCGAGAGCTTCCTCCCGCGGCTCTCGTTCTTCTTCTCGTCCGACATCCACTTCCTCGAGGAGATCGCGAAGTTCCGGGCGGCCCGGAGGCTGTGGGCGCGCCTCGTCCAGGAGACGTTCGGCGTGACGAGCGGACGGTCCCGCCAGCTCCGGTTCCACACGCAGACCGCCGGCTCGAGCCTGACGGCCCAGCAGCCCGAGCTCAACGTCGTGCGGACGACGCTCGAGGCGCTTGCCGCGACGCTCGGCGGGACGCAGTCGCTGCACACGAACGCCCTCGACGAGGCCCTCGGCCTCCCGACGGAGCCGGCGGCGCGCCTCGCGCTGCGGACCCAGCAGGCGCTCGCGGAGGAGTCGGGCGTCGCGAGCACGGTGGACCCGGCGGGGGGAGCGTACGCGATCGAGGAGGCGACCGACCGGATCGAGAGCGAGGCGCGGGAGTATCTCGCGCGGGTCGAGGCGATGGGCGGGGCCGTCGTCGCGATCGAGCGGGGGTTCTTCGCGGGCGAGATCGCCCGCGAGGCGTACCGCGTCGCCCGCGCGCGCGAGCGCGGGGAGGAGACGGTCGTCGGGGTCAACCGCTACCGCGAGGACAACCCGTCGTTCTCGCTGTTCCCCGGCCCCGGCCGGGGCGTCGCGGCCGAGCGGATCTCGCCGGACGACGAGGCGGCCCAGGTGCGGCGGGTCGCCCGCTGGCGGCGCGAGCGGGATCCCGCCCGCGGCCGGGACGCGCTCGACCGGCTGCGTCGGACCACCGAGTCCGGCGCGAACGTCGTCCCGGACGTGCTCGCCGCGGTGGTGGTCGGATGCACGCTGGGCGAGGTCGCCGACGTCTGGCGGTCGGTCTTCGGCGAGCAGCCGCCCTCGCACGCGTTCTAGGGGAGGACGGCGTGCGGATCGACCACGTCGGGATCGCCGTCCCCAACCTCGCGCAAGCTATCGACCGGTGGAAACCCCTGCTGGGCGGGCCCGACTCCCCGCCCGAGGAGCTCCCGTCCCAGCGGGTCCGGGTCGCGTTCGTCCGGGCCGGGGAGTCCCACATCGAGCTCCTCGAGCCGACCGCCCCGGACTCCCCCGTGGGCCGGTTCCTCGCCTCCCGAGGGGAGGGGATCCACCACCTCGCCTTCCGGGTCCCGAGCGTCGACGACGCCCTCGCGGGAGTGGTCCGGCGCGGGGATCGGGTCGTCGACCCGACCGGCCGGCCGGGCGCGCGGGGCCGGCGGGTCGGCTTCGCCCACCCGAGCGCGTTCGGCGGAGTCCTCGTCGAGTTCGTGGAGGTCCCGTGAGCCGCATCGTCGCCGCCGACCTCGAGGCGATCTTCGACGGCCGCGGCCATCCGACCGTCGAGGCGACGATCGTCCTCGAATCCGGGGCCCGAGGCCGGGTGGGCGCCCCGAGCGGGGCGAGCACCGGAGCGCACGAGGTGCGCGCCTTCCCGGAGGGCGGGGCCGCGGAGGCGATCCGCCGGTTCCCCCGATCGGTGGCGCCCCGGCTCGCGAACCTCGACGCCGCCGACCGGGCCGGCGTTGACGCCGCGCTCCACGCGGCGGACGGGACGCCGGAGTTCTCCGCGATCGGCGGCAACACGGCGACGGCCGTCTCCGTCGCGGCGGCGACAGCGCACGCCGCCGAGCGGGGCGTGCCGCTCTGGCGCGTCCTCGCGCGCCCGGGCGTCGAGCGCGCGTCGTTCCCGGCGATCGTCGGCAACTGCCTCAACGGAGGGCGGCACGCGATCGGCGGCCCCGACATCCAGGAGTTCCTCGCGTTCGCCGAGGCGCCGCGCCCCGAGGACTCGATCCGGGCCGCGGTCCGCGTCCACGCGCTCCTCGGCGAGGCGATCCACCGACGGTACCCGGCGCTCGCCCTCGGGCGCGGCGACGAGGGAGGATGGGTCGCCCCGATCGGGAACGTCGAGGCGCTCGAGCTGCTCTCGGCGGCGTGCGCGAAGGCCCGGGACGAGCTCGGAACCTCGGTGCATCCCGGGATCGACCTCGCGGCGAGCGAGTTCTTCCGGGACGGGAAATACCGCTACCGGGACCGGACCCTCGACCCCGAGGACCAGGTGGCGTTCGTCGCGCAGCTCGTCGACGACCACGGGCTCCGGTACGTAGAGGATCCGCTCGACGAGGAGGCGTTCGACGACTTCGCGGCCGTGACGCGCGCGATCGGCGACCGCGCGGTCGTCGTCGGCGACGACATCTACTGCACGCGCGTCCCCCGGCTCGAGCGGGGGATCGCCCTCGGCTCGAGCAACTCGGCGCTGATCAAGGTGAACCAGGCCGGGACGCTCTCGGACACGTTCGCGGCGGTCGACCTCGCGCGGGCGCACGGCCTCTCGACCGTGACGTCGCACCGGTCGGGCGACCTGCCCGAGGGGTGGCTCGCCCACCTCGCGGTCGCGACCGCGGCGCGGGGGCTCAAGTGCGGCGTGCTCGGCGGCGAGCGCGTGGCAAAACTAAATGAACTCCTGCGTCTCGGCCGCGCCACCGGTTGACCGCCTGATGCCCGACGACGCACCGATCGCGGAGGAGCCCGTGAGCGCGTCCGACGGCCAGGACATCCGCCCGGGCGAGCTCCTGATCCCCGAGGACACCTACCTCACCTCGGGCGTTCACATCGGCACCCAGCAGAAGTCGGCGTCGATGCGCCGGTTCGTCTACAAGATCCGGTTCGACGGGCTCCACGTCCTGGACGTCCGTGAGACCGACCGTCGGATCCGGATGGCGGCGCGGTTCCTCGCCCGCCTCCCCGCGGACCGGATCCTCGCGGTCTCCCAGCGGCAGTACGGCCAGAAGCCGGTCCGCATCTTCGCCAAGACCGTCGGCGCGGTCTCGTTCGCGGAGCGGTTCGTCCCGGGCTGCCTCACCAACCCGAACCTCCCCGAGTACTTCGAGCCGAAGGTCCTCGTCGTCACCGACCCGGCGACGGACCAGCAGGCGCTCAGCGAGGCGGTGTCGATCGGCATCCCCGTCGTCGGCCTGTGCGACGTCAACAACGAGACGCGCGACGTCGACCTCGTGATCCCGGCGAACAACAAGGGCCGGGTCGCGCTCGCGACCGTCTACTGGCTGCTCGCCCGGGAGGTCCTCCGGGCCCGCGCCGGCGGGGCGGAGCCCGAGTACCCGCTGACGATCGAGGATTTCCAGGCCGCCCTGTAGCCCGCGGGCGTCGTTCCGGCACCGTCTTATCGCCTACGCGCCTTCCCGGCGCATGGGCCGCTCCGGCTCGGGGCTCCTCGAGCTCCTCACCGAGCACGGCGTGCCGGAGAAGGGGGCCCGCCTCTACCTGGCGGCGTGCCGCGGGGGGCCCCAGACGGCGAGCGAGCTCGCGCGCGTCTCCGCCATCGGCCGGGTCGAGGCGTACCGGATCATCAAGCAGCTCGCGGGCGAGGGGCTGCTGACCGCGACCGGGACCCGCCCGCGCCGGTTCGCCGCGCTCCCGCCCGCGCAGCTCGTCGACCGGTGGATCCAGCGGGCCTCCGAGCGGGTCCGACAGCTCGAGCACGGGCGGCCGAAGATCCTCGCCGACTGGGAGGCGGAGCGGACCGACCTCGACGAGCGCGACCCCCGGAAGTTCGCGGTGCTCGACGGATCCGAGGCGATCCGGAGCTTCCTCCGCAAGCGGGCGGGGACCGCCGAGAGCCAGATCCTCGTGAGCGCGAGCGGGCCGTTCCTGTCGTCGATGATCGAGGGGGGGATCGACCGGGCGTTCCGGGAAGCGGTCGGCCGGGGCGTCAAGGTCCGGGTCGTCACCGAGGTGTACCGGTCGAACCTCGTCCCGGCGAAGCACTTCGCGGGGTTCTCCGAGCTCCGGCATACGGGGGGCCCGCTGTCGAGCCGGGCGGTGGTGATCGACCGGGTCGGCGCGCTCGTGACCGTCGCGGGGGAGGACGGGTGCGGCTCCCCGGTGGACGGGGAGGTCGCCCTCTGGTCGACGGCGCCCGAGTTCGTGCGCCGCGTGCGGGCCCGGCACCGCCGGATCTGGACGTCCGCGCTCAAGGCGGAGAACCGGTTCGTCGAGCTGGAGAACCCGCCGTCGGCGATCCTCCCCGTGGTCGGGGGCCGGGAGGCCGTCCCGTTCCAGCGGCTGAAGGAGATCGCGAAGCTCGGGATGCGGGCGTCCGGCGTCCGCGAGTTCGAGCTCCCGCTCCCCGAGATCATCGAGACGATCGCCCGCCAGCTCGGTCGGGAGATCGCGGAGGAGGTCGCGGGCGAGACCGTCGAGGAGGTCGCCCGGTCGCTCGCCCGGTACTACGCGACCCACACGATGGGGCACCTCGGGGTCGTCAAGGACCACCCGCTGACGCTCCGGGTCACCGGGTGCTTCGCGTGCACGAGCGACTCGCCCGAGATCGGGCGCGTCGTCTGCCCGCAGCTGTTCCGCTCCGTGCTCGAGACCCGCCTCGGGGGCCGCTGGGACGTCTCAAAGCCCGACCCGACCAAGCACGCGGTCCGCGGGTGCGTGTTCACGGCGACGGCCGCGTGACGGGAACGCGCGTGGGCGGGCGGACCGGATCGGACGCGCCCGGCCCGCTCGAACGCCGATCGGCCGGGAGCTCCCGGCCGTCCGGCCGCTCGCGGGGACCGGAGCGGTCTTGCCGGGACCGTGCCGGCGACACCGGATCCCGGCCCGGGTCGCCGTCCGCGGCCGGCCCGACGGCGTTCCCCGGTCGGCGGCCGCGGGCCGCACCCATTATCTTGCGGTCGGCCGTCGCGCTCCGCAGCCGCTGGACCCGACGTACCCGCCATGTCCGACTCCCGGATCGGTCGATTGCCGCTCGGGGTCGCGATCCTCGCGATCCTGATCGGGCTGTTCGGGGTCTTCGTGTTCCTCGTCGGGATCTTCGCGTTCCTGGCCGGCGTGGGGGTCGGCACCGCGGGCCCGGTCAGCGTCTTCGACCTGACGGGCACCCTCGCGGCGCTCATCGTGGCGGTCGTCGGGATCTTCCTCCTCGCGGTCGCCTCGGGCCTCTGGAGCCAGGAGATCTGGGCGCTCGCGCTCGCGATCATCGTGCTCGTCTTCTACGGCGTCATCGAGTTCCTCGCGGCGTCCTGGCTCGGGCTGCTCCTCGTCGTGCTCCTGCTCGCCTACCTCGCCGCGGTGTCGTCGCGGTTCGACTGACGGAGGCGTCGCGCCGGTGAGGATCGCCCACGTCACGGTCCGGTTCGGCCCCGGCGGAGGGATCGTCCAGATCATCCGCGAGACGTCCCGGCGGCTGCGCGCCCTCGGGGACGAGGTCGAGGTGTTCACGAGCCGACCGGTGCTGCCCGGGCCGGCGCCCCGCGCGGACGCGCCGAGCGCCCCGGAGGAGCTGCCCGTCCACCGGTTCCCGTACGGACGCACGGAGCGGCTCAAGTTCCCGTTCTACGTCGGGCTAAACGAGGCGCTCGCGCGGAGCGGGGCCGACGTGATCCACGCCCACCAGCACCGCAACGCCTACGTCCTTCAGGCCGCCCACGCCGCCCGGCGCCTGAAGGTCCCGCTCGTCGTGTCCACATACTACCATCCGGCGTACCGCCGGGAGCCGCTCCCGAAGCGCGCGACGATCCGGCTCCTCGACTTCGGGTTCGGCCTGATGGCGTACGAGAGGGCCCAGGGCCTGATCGCGCTGTCGAACCTCGAGGTCGGGATCGTGCGCCGGTTCGCCCCCACTCCCCCGATCCATGTCGTTCCCCCCGGGATCGATTTCGCGCGCTGGTCCGACGCGTCGTCCGATCTCCCCGATCCGCGCCGCCCGCCGGAGTACTTCCTGTACGCCGGCCGGATCGATTGGACGAAGGGGCTCGTCTACCTCCTTCGGGCGATGGCCCTCCTGCCGCCCGGCGTGCGGCGTCCCCTCGTCCTGGCCGGTCCGGACTGGGGGGTCCGCGCCGAGCTCGAGGCGGAGGCCCGCCGGCTCGGGATCGGCGACGCGGTGACGTTCCTCGGCCACGTGCCCGACGACCGGGCGTACCGCGGGATCATCCGGGGAGCGACCGCGCTGGTCCTCCCGTCCGAGTCGGAGTCGTTCGGGATCGTCCTCCTGGAGGCGATGGCGGCCCGGACCCCGGTCATCGGCTCGAACGTCTGGGCGATCCCCGAGGTTCTCGACGGGGGCCGGGCGGGGCGGCTGGTCCCGTACGCGGACCCGAACGCCCTCGCCGCGGCCCTGGCGGCGGTGGTCCGGGAGCCCGACGAGACCCGGCGTCAGGTCGAGCGCGGGTTCGAGCGGGCCCGATCGATGGACTGGTCGGTGACGACGCGGGCGTTCCGGGCGATCTACGAGGAGATCGTCCGCCGCTGACTCGCCGCGGGGGCCCGACGACCGCCGGACCGCCCCCGGCCGGGGTTGCCCCGGGGCGCGGGCCGGGCGCCGTCCCGGCTAGCGCCGGCCCTGCGCCCGGAGCCGAGCGAGGTCGGCGTCGACCATGATCCGGACGATCTGCTCGAACTTCGTGGACGGGGTCCAGTGGAGCTCCCGAGCCGCCTTCGCGGGGTTCCCCCGCAGGTTGAACACCTCCGAGGGCCGCTGGAACCGGGCGTCGGAAACGACCCGCTTCGACCCGTCGTCGATCCCGGCGCATCGGAAGGCGACCTCGACGAACTCCCGGACGGTGTGCGACTCGCCGGTGGCGCCGACGAAGTCGTCCGGCGTCCGGTGCTGCAGGATCCGCCACATGAACTCGACGTACTCGGGCGCGTAGCCCCAGTCCCGCTTCGCGTCCAGGTTGCCGAGGGTCAGCGTCTTCGCCTGGCCGAGGGCGATCCGGGCGACGGTGTCCGTGATCTTCCGGGTGACGAACTCCATCCCGCGTCGCGGCGACTCGTGGTTGAACAGGATCCCGTTGCTGACGAACATCGAGTACGCCTCCCGGTAGTTCACGGAGGCCCAGTAGGCGTAGACCTTGGCGACGCCGTACGGGCTGCGGGGGTGGAACGCCGTCGACTCGTCCTGGGGCTCGGTGCGGACGTGGCCGAACATCTCGCTGGACGACGCCTGGTAGACGCGCGCCTGGGGGGCATGCAGCCGGACGGCCTCGAGCAGGCGAAGCGCCCCGAGGCCGGTGACCTCTCCCGTGAGCAGCGGCTGGGCGAACGAGGTCGCAACGAACGACTGGGCGGCCAGGTTGTAGACCTCGTCCGGGGCGGCCTGCCGGACGGCCTGGTTCAGCGAGCCCTGGTCCATCAGATCGCCGTCGAGGATCTCGACGGAGTCCCGCACCGCGGCGAGGTGCGACATGTTCGGCGTGCTCAGCCGCCGGACCAGGCCGAAGATCCGGTACCCCTTCTGGGCAAGGAGCTCGGCGAGATACGAACCGTCCTGGCCGGTGATGCCGGTGATCAGCGCGGTGCGGTTCGGCATCGGAGCCCATCCCCCGGGCCGGTGCGCGGGAGGGTGGTTCGCAGATAAAGGTGCCTCGCCATCGACGCGGCGCCGCCCCCGACCCGCCGCCTTGCGACCGAACTGGGGCCAAACCGCGCTCCGTCGGGAGAGGGTCGACCGGCCGGGCGGTCCGCAGGACAAGACACTGGCCCCCGCGGCGGCCGGATCCGCGCCCGCGAGCCGGCGGGGACGTCGCGGGAGCACGCGCTCGGCCGACGGTCGGAGCTACGCTCCGCGAGGCGGGCGCACGAGATCGACGAGGCGTGACCCCCGTCCGCGATGGGACTACCGGCCCCGGGCCACCGCGGCCGCGACCCGCAGTCCGGCCCCGGCGGAAGCCGGAACTCCCGCCAGCTGGGCCAGCTCGGCCAGCGACGGTGTGACCAGCTCCGGGCGCAGCCCGCCAAAATCCGGGATGGCGAAGACGTCGGAGATGCCCGTCGCGGCGATCGCCTTCAGCTGCCGGCGCACGGTCGACGGGGTCCCGATCACGGCCAGGTCCCGTCGCACGAGGTCGGCCGCCGTCACCTCGACGGACGCGGAGCGCTCCCGGGGGGGTAGGTGCGCCGTCCCGTCCGAGCGCTTCTGCGCGAGGAAGCGGTCGAGCGCGTCGAGGGCCGGCCCCGGCTCCGGCCCCACGTACGTCGGAAACGCCGCCGCGATCCGGGGGAGCGGGCGCCCGTCCAGGGCGGCGTGGATCTGGCTCACCTGGGTTGCCAGCGCCGCGAGCTCGGGCATCGTGGCGAACGGCGGTCCCAGCGCGATCGAGTGTCCCTGGGACGCGAAGCGGACCGCGACCTCGGTCCGCCCTGCCGCCACCCAGACCCTCGCGCCGAGAGGTCGGATCGGCTCGATCGGGATCCGGACCGAGCCGGCGGGGTGGTGCGGGGCCGACACGGACCCTCCTTCCACGGCCGAGAGAAACGCGGGGACGGCTCCGTCGAACGCCTCCCGCTTGCGGGAGACCGGGTCGGGGTACAGCCCGAACGCCACGTGCTCCTGGAGCACGTTCCCGCTGCCGACGCCGATCTCCACCCGGTCACCGCAGAGGCGGTTGGCGAGCAGCGTCTGCTCGGCCAGGCGGACCGGGTTCCGGAACGCGAGGTTCGAGACCATGGGACCGAGCCGGATGCGACCCGATCGGGTCCGCTCGCTCGCCGCGGCCACCAGGAGCCAGGGGTCCGGCACCACGCCGTGGGGGTCGAAATGGTGCTCGGCGAAGAAGAACGCCCAGTACCCGAGGCGTTCGGCCTCCTCGACGTACGCCAGGATTTCGGCGTAGCGGTCGGTCCTCCGCTCGGCACCCGGGACGTTGTCGGCCACGGTGAACAGCGACCATCTCAGGTCGGGCGCCCTCGCCCGGGATCCCGACCCGGCGGGAGGAGTTGGGGCCGGGCGCGCCGGCGGTCGCCGGGCCGGGGTCGGTGGCATGAGCCTACCCGCTCCCGGAGCCGGGGATCGAGGCCCGGGGCCGTTCCCAGGCCTCCGGCCCGTCGACGACGTGCCGGACCTGGGGGAACCCCAGCTGCTCGAGCACGCTCGCGGCGATGCCGGCCCGCCAGCCGGATTGGCAGTGGACGTACAGCGGGAGCGACGGGTCGAGGCGCGACCGAGCCTGCTCGGGGAGGTCCGGAAGAGGGATGTTCACCGCGCCGGGGAGGAGGTCGAGGGCCGCCTCGCTCGACTCGCGGACGTCGAGGAGCGTG
>JASHOP010000091.1 GCA_030041075.1 Thermoplasmata archaeon
CATGAGGGCGCTCCCTCACGCCGTCGTCGCTGGCGTCGTCGTCGGGGTTGTCGCCGTGGCGGGAGTGGCCGCAGCGGTTACGATGCACTACGCACCGGAGACCCGCAGCTTCCAATTTAGTGGTCTTGTCATCCCCGATGGTCCAATTAGCTGCCAAGCTGACATCACGCCGATGGCGGGGACCGAAGTCACCTTCCACTGGTGGGCAACGAACTCGACTGAGTTCTTGGTGGATTATTGCGGGACTTGGGGACAAGCCGGACCCGGAGGCGCTGGGGAACCTCCAGTTTACTTGGCCGCAGGGACGAACGGCTCGTCCACTTTCGTAGCCGGCGGAGCTAGTTACATGTTCGGGACTCTGTGTATTGCCTTCTGCGATCCCCGCGCCACCGTGGCCGGAAACTACACAGCTTCCGTGTTCGTGCTTTAGGGCGGGCCAAGTCTCCCTCCACTCCAAGGTCGGTTTCCGCGTCGGACCCTCAGGTCGGACCGGCAACATCCGCTCTCTGGTAGCTCGCCGCCGAGTCCCATGATGTGAACGAGGGTGTCGCGGACGTTATGTCGGCCTCCCGGGCATCGTCGCCCTCCGGATGAGCTTGTGGAGGAGCGCGTCTCGGAAGGGCCTCGGCCCCTCGGCGAGTGAGACGTCGATCCTGGCGCTGGAGGCGGGGGTCGCCGAGCGACTCGCCCCGGAGCATGCGACGCTTCGCGCCGAGGTGAAGCCGCGGCGGTCGTGGGAGCCGACAAGACCTCCTTCCGCAACGAAGGGAAGAACGGTTGGGTGTGGGTGTACGAGCACCTGGCCGCCACGGTCTACGAGACGGCCCCGACCTGGGGGAAGCCTGTGGGGTTCGAGGTGTTGGAAGGGTGCGAGGGGACGCTCGGCCACGACGCATGGGATTCCTACGACTCGATCACCACCGCAGACCTCGCCCTCGACCCGGTACATGTGAACCGGTGGCGGGAGCGGGCGGAGGTACGCCATCGAATCGAACCTCGAAGGCGGTTGAGCGAGACCCCGGCGAAGTTCACATCAGCGGGACACCCGCCCACGGAACTGTTGCGGTCCGTGGACCGAGTGCGGTCGGTCTACCGGGAGGCGATCCTTGCGGCAAAGGACCGGACGCCCGCGTCGCAAGCGGAACGGCGTCGGGGGTATGGGAGTCGGTCCATCGAATGGCGGCGCTGCTGAGGATCGAGTGGCAGGAGACGGACGCCGCGCGGATCGCTAGGGAGCTTCGGAAGCGTCGGGGGATGCGGTTCACGTTCCTGCGCACGCCGGGCGTTCCGTACCACAACAGCGCCGCGGAGAACGCGATCCGTCAGGGGGTGTTGATCCGCAAGGTGAGCGGGGGCCGACGGACGCGGGCTGGCACCCACATTCTCGAGCGGTTGCTCACGGTCTATCGAACGTGTCGGAAGCGGGGCGTGTCGTTCCGCGATCTACTGCCCATGATGCTGACGGGGGCGGGCCCGCCACTCCCGTCGGGCCACCCACGAACGTGAGCTCATACCGACGCGGGAGAGCCCGGCGCCGTCGCCGAGGGAGTCGCCCCCGGGACCGTGGGGCGTGGGGAACCCGGGGCTGGGTCCAGCGCACCGGTCGGCTTCATCGGCGGAGCCGGGGGCCTCGGCACCGGCGGCATCAACCGGGCCCTCAGGAACGCGAGGATCCGGGACCAGGCGGCCTCGGCCTGATCGAGGTCGTACGCCCTCAGATCGCGCGCGAGGAAGTGGTGGCGGGCGTCGGGGATCTCCGCGAGCTCGAAGGAGGGGGGGAGCGGGGTCGCGGCATCCTTGAGCTGCCGGACCGCGCGCGCGGCGTGGCGGTCCGAGGTGCCGGCCACGCAGAGGAGCGGGACGTTGACGAGCTTCGCGAGGTCGTTCGGTCGGACGGGAATCGGGTAGGCGAGCGCGACGGCCGATAGCCTCGTGTTGCCCGCGGCGACCGCAAGGGCCAGGCTGGCGCCGTACGACGTCCCGAACACCGCGGACCTCGCCGGGTCGACCATCTCGCGGGTGAGGAGGAAGGCGAACGCGTCCTCGTAGAGCCTAACGAGCTCGTTCACCCGCGCCGACCGGACCGACACGCCCCCGCGGAACGTCGCCCCGGCGCGCAGGGCGAGGTGGTGCCCCGGCCCGAGGCCGTCGGTCTTCCCG
The DNA here is from genome assembly GCA_030041075.1 of Thermoplasmata archaeon. GTDB lineage: Archaea > Thermoplasmatota > Thermoplasmata > Lutacidiplasmatales > UBA184 > Lutacidiplasma. Next base: position 2,161 of record JASHOP010000091.1, read on the forward strand.
ACCTCGGGGACGAGCACCTCGAACCCGTCGCGCGCGAAACGTATCGCCGCGTCGAGGACCGTGGTCGTGAGGCCGTAGACGTCCGGCGTGATCAGGACGACCGGGTGGCGGACGGTCTTGGTGGGGGTGAGGACGATCGCCGGCGCGTGCTGCGTCGGCGTGACCGACGTGGGAAACTCGACGCGCTCGCTGCGGTAGACGGGCGCGGGGGAGCCGGGCGGCTTGTCGGACTTGATCCACGCCTTGTTCAGGAAATCGATCACGCAGAGCCGGTAGCGCTCCTTCGCCAGGACGATGACCGCTTGGCGGGTGCCGCAGATGTCGCAGACACCGATGACGCCGCTTCCGAACTCGGGCGCGGGCAGGTCGAGCATTCGGTCGTCGTCGCGCATCGGCCGCCTGCCCCCGTTCGACCGGGGAACGCTTCTTAACCCTTGCCGCCGGGGCGGCGGGGCGTCGCCCGGCGCGGCCGACCGGCGAGGTCCCGTGACGCCTCGGGGCCGGCGCGGCCCCCCCGATGCAGCTCGAGTCGCGCCCGGTCTCGCGGCGCAAGGACCGTGATCCGACGCGCGACGAGCCGGCGCGCGAGTTCCCGGTCGGCGGTCGCGACCCACCCGCCGGTCGCCACGGCCGCGCGCACGATTCCCTCGTCGCCCCGGCCGGGGCCCGGGAGCTCCCGGAACGTGCGGGCCAGGTCCCGGGCGGGGCGGGCGCCGCTCACGCCCCGCTCCACCAGCACGTCCAGCTCGCCTCGCACCGACGCGGGGACGACGAGCTCGGCGCCCGGTCTCAGCCGCTCGATCTCGTCGCGCAGGGGGAACCGCGCGCGGAACGGAAGCAGGAGCGCGTTGACGTCGAGCAGGACCAGCGGCCGGGCCCGCCGGGGGCCCGGTTCACGGGGCGCGGACGACGATTCCGAGCTGGTCCCGGTCGTACTCCGTACCTCCCCGGCGCTCCCTCAGGAGGTAGCGCTGCGCCTTCTGGTTCGCGGTCCTCGGGATCTCGTCGACGAACTCGAGGAGCTTCGGGACCATGAAGAACGGGAGCTTCTCGACGCAGTAGTCGAACAGCTCGCGGGGGGTGGCGCGAGCGTCCGGTTTCAACTGGACGAACGCCTTCACGTCGTCCTCGCCGAGCGGCGAGGGGACCCCGACGACGACCGACTCGAAGACCGCCGGATGCCGGTTGAGGACCGACTCGACATCGTACGGGGCGAGGTTCTCGCCGCGCCGCCGGATCACGTCCTTCTTGCGGTCGACGAAATAGTAGTAGCCGTCGGCGTCGCGGGTCACGTAGTCGCCCGTGTGGAACCAGAGGTTCCGCCACGCCTCGACCGTCTTCTCCGGCTTGTTGAGGTAGCCGAGGAACATCGTGTACGGCGCGCGGGGCCGGACGACGAGCTCCCCGCGCACGTTCGGCGGGACCGGTCGGTCGTCGTCGTCGACCACGTCCGCCTCGACGAACCCGAGGGGCTGGCCCACCGACCCGAGCCGGATCGCGCCCGGGGGGTTCATGAGGGTGGTGCATCCGCACTCGGTCATCCCGTACAGCTCGACGATCGTGAGCCCGAACCGCTGCTCGAACCCGGGCCAGATCGACCGGTTCGCCCCCGCGGTGAGCGCGGTCCGCACTCCGTGCGCCCGGTCGGACGGCTTGGGCGGCTGCTTGTCGAGGACGTTGATCATCGCGATCAGCAGCGAGACGTGGGTCGCCCCGAAGCCGGCGGCGGTCTCCCAGAACGACCGGGCGTGGAACCGCTCGTCGAACGCCGCCGTGACGTCGTTGAGCAGCGCGACGAGGGTCGTCATCTCCTGCGCGTTGCAGTGGAACAGGGGGAGCGCCGTGAACAGGACCGACGTCGGCTCGAGCCGGCTGCGACGGCCGATCTCGGCCGCGGTCGCGAGCGGCTTGCGGTGCGGGATGACCGCTCCCTTCGGGGGGCCGGTCGTTCCGCTCGTGTACATCACCGAGACCGGGTCGCTCGGCCCGGGATCGGGCACGCGGTCGGCGGCGCGGTCGGTCGGCAGGCGAGCGAACGGCTCGGCCCGCCCGGGGACCGGCGCGGCCGAGGGCTCCGGGTCGACCAGCCACTCGTGCGCCACGCGCACGGTGTCCCGGACCGCGGCGTAGGCGGGCCACAGCCTGCGGTCGACGGCGATCCCGACGGGCGCGCTGTCCGAGAGCTCGTAGCGCAGGATCTCGCCCTTCAGCGCGGTGTTCAGGGGGACGAGCACGGCCCCGCGCTTCGCGACCGCGAACCAGAGCAGCGGGAACTCGGGCGAGTTGAACAGCAGCGTGGCCACGCGATCGCCGGGACCGATGCCGGCCGCGGCCAGTCCGTTGGCGAGCCGGTCGGACTCCGCGTCGAGCTCGCGGTACGTCAGGTCGCGCCCCGCGAACCGGAGGGCGACACGGCTCCCGTTCTTCGTCGATTTCTGCCGGACGAGCGATGCGAGATCGTCGAACCCCTCGCCGACCTCCAGCATCGCGTCGGGGCGAGGCGTCCCGAGCCATAACGGTTCACCCGGTCTCGGGTCCGCGGCGCCAGGGCGAGGGCTATTGACCCTCGCGCCTTGCGCTCGCGATGCCTCCGGCCCACGGGGCTTACCGCCCGGACGCGCCGACGGTCTCCGAGCTCGCCGCCGGGGCCGTGATCGTCAGCGGGGGCGAGCCGGGCGCCCGCGTCCTCCTCCTTCACGTCGCGGACGAGGATCGATGGTGCTTCCCGAAAGGGCACGTCGACCCCGGGGAGTCACTCGCCGGGGCCGCGCTGCGCGAGGTGCGCGAGGAGACCGGGCTCGAGCACGTCGAGCTGGGCCCGGAGATCGGGGAGGTCGCGTACCGGTTCTTCGCGCCGCAGCGGGGCCTCAACGTCCACAAGACGAGCGTGTACTTCCTCGGGCGAACGGCCGAGTCGACGGTGCGCTCCGAGGCGATCTTCGACCGGCATGCCTGGGTGCCCCTCGCGAGGGCCCGCCGGCTCGTCGCGTACGAGACCGACCGGTCGATCGTCGACCGGGCCGCCCGCGCCCTCGAGGAGGCCCCGGACTCGGCTCGACCCGTTCGGAAGAAACAGGCGGGAAGGGGTTAGGGGACCCGGAGTCGGGCCCCCCACTGTCGGGAAACCTTCCCGACCTTAGCCGGGCCCGCCGCGACCGGGCGGGGTCGGGGCCGGAGGGGCGGAGGCCGGCAGTCCCAGGGCTCCAGGGGGAGCACCGGACGAACCGTTCCCGCCGACCGATCCGGCGAGCTTGGGAGGGGACTTTCCACGGGAGCGAGCGCGCCACTCGATCACGCCGACGCTCACGACCACCGCGGCGACGGCGCCGACGAGGCCGACCACGACGAGGCCGCTGAGCCAGCCCGTGGGACTCGCCGCGCATCCGTTCTCGAGGCACCCGATCTGGCTCTGCGCCGTGCTCGGGCTCTCCGGCTGGGCCATGACCCCGCCGCTGGGGTCGCTGCCGCCGCCCGAGGTCCCGATGCCGGTCGAGGCGGACGCGCTCTCCTCGAAGTTCGTGTTCGCCGCGCTGAAGGAGCGGGCGGTGACCGGGCCCTCGGTCACGTAGAGGACCTCGGACTGGAGCTGCGCCGCCGCGAACGAGTCGCGGTCGTAGACGTGGGCGACGTTGCTGAAGATGTCGAAGCCGGCCGGGAGGAGGATGAACCCGTCGTACAGGCGGACCGGTCCGCTGATCGCGAGGACGATCGAGACCCGCGGCTTGTGGTCGGTGAAGGGGGGCGGGACCACGGTCCTCGCCGTCCCCGTCAGGTTGACGACGGTGTTGGCGGTCCAGCTGAAGGACGGGTTCCCGCTGGCGTTGGCGCTCGTCCCGAGGGCGTACTGGTACCACGACCAGTTGACGTTCCAGCTCGCGGTCGGGGTCGCGTCGGCGGACGAGTTCCAGGACGTCACCCCGGTGAGGTTGATCGGCACGAGGCCGAGGGCCGGGCTGAGAAGGACCTGCTCCTGGGCGGCCGCGCTCACGTTCAGGTACCGGCTCTCGAGGAGCGTCCCGGCGGCTTCGGAGATGACGAGCGATTCCGCGAGGGACTCGCGGGCGCTCGTGGAGAGGTTGTCGATCCCGAGGGCCGCCACGGGCGATCCGCTGACGTAGACGGTCGAGTCGTTGGTCACGTTCGCGTACGCGTGGTCGATCTCGAGCTCGCTGAGGCTGTACGACGCGGAGTAGAGGCTGTTCGACGCCGAGGCCGAGATCGAAAGGGAGACCGCGCGCTCGGCCGAGAGCTCGGTCGTGCCCGGCGTGGTGTTCGTCGCGTTGAACAGCACGACCACCTCGATCGACGCGTTCCACGAGACGGTGCCGTTCGGGCTGGTGTAGGTCCCGTGGGTCGAGTTGTCTCCGCCGTACGCCCATGCGGCCGTGGCCGAGCCGTTGGCCGTCGCCGGTCCGGGCGCGGCGCTCGCGAGTCCCGCCAGGACCGGAACGAGGGCAGAGACCATCAGCAACGCGACGCCGGTCGCGACCAGTCGGCTCGTGTCTTGCCTGTTCGTCACGTTCAATTCCTTCCCGCGGACGTGGGTCCGCACGGTTAGGTTGGTCCGAGCCCCGAGTTAAGCCCCTGTGCGGTAACCGCGCGCTCCGCTTGGACCGTGTGCTACGGCGTGTCACGACGCGGGCGAGGCCGGCACGGCGTCGAAGCCACCGATCGCCCGGCGAGCTCCTCCCGAGCGCCGCCCCCGGTCCGCACGATCGCCGCGGTACGGTGATGCCATCCGGCCCGGGGGGCCCCCCCGACCCCGACTCACGGCCGGCCGGCTCCCGGCTCGTCCCGGGGAATCCCCGGGATGCGGAATCGTGCGGTCCGGGCCAGCCGGACCGACTCGGGGTATCCGGCGTCCGCATGGCGCGCCACGCCGAGCCCCGGGTCGTTGTGGAGGCAACGGCCGATCCTGCGGTCGGCGTCGGGGGTGCCGTCCGCGACGACGACGAGGCCGGCGTGGATCGAGTTCCCGATCCCGACCCCCCCGCCGTGGTGGACCGAGACCCAGGTCGCCCCGCTGGCGACGTTGAGGAGGGCGTTCAAGACCGGCCAGTCGGCGATCGCGTCGGACCCGTCGGCCATCGCCTCGGTCTCGCGGTACGGACTCGCCACGCTCCCCGCGTCGTGATGGTCGCGTCCGATCGCCACCGGGGCGGCCAGCTCGCCGTCGTGGACGAGGTCGTTCACCCGATGGCCGAGTCGCTCCCGCTCGCCGTAGCCCATGTAGCAGATGCGGGCCGGCAGGCCCTGGAACCGGACCCGCTCACCGGCGAGCCGGATCCATCGGCAGAGCGGCTCGTTCTCCGAGAACTCCGACAGGATCATCCGGTCGATGCGGAGGATGTCGTCCGGCGCGCCGCTCAGGGCGAGCCAGCGAAACGGTCCGCTCCCCACGGCGAAGAGCGGCCGGATGTAGCGGGGGACGTAGCCGGGGATGTCGAATGCGTCGGCGACGCCGGCGTCGCGGGCCTGCCCCCGGAAGTTGTTGCCGTAGTCGAACGTCTTCGCGCCGGCCCGCTTCAGCTCGAGGATCCCCCGGGCCTCCGCCGCGATCGACCGGCGGGCCCGGGCGAGGTAGCCGTCGAGGTCGTCCGTACGGGCCCTCGCAGCCTCTTCGACCGTCAACCCCTGGGGGATGTAGCCGACGCGCAGGTCGTGGGCCGCGGTCTGGTCGCTAACGATGTCCGGCACGATCCCCCGACGGGCGACCTCGGGGTACACGTCGGCCGCGTTTGCGCAGAGCCCGATCGAGAGCGGGCGGCCCGCGGCCTTCGCGTCGCGAGCCCGGCCGAGGGCGTCCTCGAGGTCGTCGGCCCGTAGATCGAGGAACCGGTGATCCAGCTGGCGGGCGATCGCGCGAGCGTCGACATCGACGACGAGGGCGACCCCGCCGAGCATCGTGACCGCGAGCGGCTGGGCGCCCCCCATCTCGCCGAGCCCCGAGGTCAGCATCCACCGCCCCGCGAGATCGTGGGCCCCGAACTCGATCCGCGCGAGCGACGCGAGGGTCTCGTACGTGCCCTGGAGGATCCCCTGCGTCCCGATGTAGACCCAGCTCCCCGCGGTCATCTGGCCGTACATCGTGAGCCCGCGGGCCTCGAGGTCCCAGAAGATATCGTCCGTCGCCCAGCGGGGGACGACGAGGGCGTTCGCGATCAGGATCCGGGGCGCGTCCTCGTGGGTCGGGAAGATCCCGACGGGCTTTCCGGACTGGACGAGCAGCGTCTCGTCGTGGCCCAGGGTGGTCAACGCCCCGACGATCCGGTCGAACGACTCCCAGTCCCGCGCGGCCTTCCCGCGTCCACCGTACACGACCAGATGGCGCGGATCGCGCGCGACGTCCGGATCGAGGTTGTTCTCGAGGAGACGCAGCGCGGCCTCCGGACCCCATCCCCGGCAGGAGAGGGTCGTTCCGCGCGGCGCGCGCACCACGCGGTCGGATTCGAGGGTCCGCATCGCCCGGTACCCCGTCGGTTCCCGCGAGCTTGTAACGTTGTCAGTCGGTGAGGTTCGCGATCCCCGCGACGTCCGGCCCGGCGAGCTCGCGGTGGAGCCCGCGGGGACCGACGCGGCCGGACGGGCCGTGCCGCGCGACCCTACGAGTCGGAGGGGGCGGCAGCCGGGGTGGGTCCTCGGGGGGTACTTTCGTGACCGTGCCGTTCCTCGTCCCGCACGATCGTGATCAGCAGGCAGACGAGGATCGCGGTGATGAGAACCCCGTTGAGCTCGTACGGCCACCAGATCCCCCGGTCCAGGGCGTAGTACCAGTAGAGCACGTTCTCGTTGACGGCCACGGCGGCGCCGTAGGCGAGCAGCCACCAGTTCGCCGTCGCGCCGACGAGGACGACGGGGACCAGCCAGACGACGAAGTGGAACGTCAGATACTGCGAGAACAGCATCACGCCGACGAGCGCGATCGCGCACGCAGCGCGGGTGGCGTACCCTCGCCAGTTCACGAACAGGACGAGCAGTGCGAGTCCGGCCCCCTGGACGACGGCGACCGTCGACGACGGCTCGACCCATCCCTCCCGGGTCAGCAGCGTGAACAGGTTGCCGGACTCGCTCCCGGTCCGCGTGAACTGGCTGAAGTAAACGATCCGGATCGCATCGGGGCCCCACAGGCCGTAGGCGAGCAGGGCGGAGCCGCCGAAGATCCCCAGGACGAGGAGCCAGTGGGACCAGCGTCGTCGCCCCGCGCGGGAGGAGGCGCCCAGCAGACCGAAGACCGCCGGGAAGCGGGCGGTGCTCAGGAACGCCGCCAGCGCCTTGAAGGCGGTCGACCCGCGACGCGCGGCCTCCACCGCGTAGATCATCAGGAGGACCGAGACGGCGACGACGACGTTCTCGACCCCGATGTTGGTCAGGATGTTGGGCAGGTAGAGGAGCGAGGTCGCCACGAGGACGGAAAGGTAGCGGCGGTCGTCCC
>JASHOP010000092.1 GCA_030041075.1 Thermoplasmata archaeon
CGGTTCCACCGCGCGCATCGCCCCCTCGGCGTACCCGCGTCGACGAAACGCCGGTCGGATCTCCAGGTAGTAAACGAACGCTCTGTCGGGCTCGAACGCCACCCAGACCGCCCCCACCGGTTTGTCGCTCGGACCGGCCCGGATCGTAAAGAACAGGTGGTTCGCGGTCTGTCGGCCTTGGGGCAGCATCTTCCCGATCTCGTCGCGCGCCTTCTGGGCGCTCTCGGCTTCCGCCCACCGTCCGGCCCGCACGTGGTCCGCCGCGTAGCTGCGGTACAGCTCCTCCATGAGCGGCGAGTACTCTTCGTCGGTCATCGGGACCAGGCGGATGTATGATGGGGCCGGTCGGGCGTGATCCGCGCTCACGGTCGGTCCCAGGGTCGGCCCAGCGATACCCTCGCTTGGGGCCGCGTTCGACTCCGCGTTCCCATGACGTCGGTCCGCTAGCCGTTCACGACCATAGCGCCTTTCTCCACGGCGAGCGCCGTCTCCGCCGGGTCGGGAGAGCCTCCCAGTCGTGACGGCAAGAGGGGTCCCCGCCCCAGAGCACTGGCGGGATCCCATAGTCCCTCAACCCCCAGTAGGGAGGTGAGGTGACGACGCAGTGAACCGACTCGTCAGGCAGCGCCCGGAGGACCTCACGGACCTCGCCTTCGAGGATGGCCGGCTCGAGCCCCAGCGGAATCACGGGCCACCCCGAATGTCTTCAATCCGAGGATGATTGGCTGTCGGTTCCCCGAGGGTCGATCTGGGCCCCTCCCTCAGGTGGGGGAAGGCCGCCGGCATGGGTTCTATAAGGAAAGTGTTACGGGCCCGCCGGGATTCGAACCCGGGTTCGAGGCTCCGGAGGCCTCTGTGATGTCCAAGCTATACTACGGGCCCGCGGGATCGTCCTTGGGGAGTCTTCGGGCCCAATTAATGGCGCCCCTGCTTGTCGACGCTCCCGGACGCCGGAGCGGGCCGATCTACCCGTCTCGCTCCCGCGCCCTTAGTAGGGAGGTGCGCTGCCCGCGGTCGGAGGCCGCGATCCACGACCGCTCTTGCTCCGATCCTTCTCGCGGCCGTGTTCGGCGCGGTGATCGTCCGGCAGGTCACGCACCGGGGTCCGCCGATCTGGGCCCTCCTGGTCGGAGGGGCGCTCGCCACCGTCGCCGCCGGGATCCTGCCGCCGTACGGAGCCGAGTCGGCGCTCGCGGCCTCCGCTCCTACGCTGATCTTCCTATCCTCGCTGTTTCTCTTTGCGGGCGCGCTCGACGCGGCCGGCGCGATCGACCACGTGGCGCGGTGGCTCGTGGGCCGGGCGCGCGCGCCGACCCGCTTGCCGTTCGACCTGTTCGTCGGTCTCGGCCTCCTGTCGGCCGTCATGGTCAACGACGCGCTCGTCGTGATCGGGGTGCCGCTCCTCCTCGGACTCGCCGCCCGGCTGCGGTCGGATCCGAAGCCGCTCCTCCTCATCCTGGCGTTCGCCGTGACCGTCGGCAGCACGCTGACCCCGTTCGGCAATCCGCAGAACCTGCTGGTCGCGGTCGCGAGCGGGGTCGCTTCGCCCGTGACCACGTTCCTGCGCTACCTTGCAATCCCGACGGCGGTCAACCTCCTCCTGGCCGGCTGGTACGTCCGCTGGGCCTACGGGTCCAAGCTCCGCGCGGCCGGCGACGTTGCCCCGGGCGCCGTCGAACGGATACGGCTCTTCCCCGAGCACGGTTGGGTAGAACGTCTCCGGTCGTTCCCCGTGCTCGCGATCTTCCCCGGCACGATGGTGGTCCTGGTCACGCTCGACGTCACCTCCTCGCTCACGCACGGGCCCCAGGTCCCGGTCTGGGAGACCGCGCTCGCCGGGGCCGTCCTCCTCGTGCTCGTGAGCCCCGGCCGGGCGCGGACCGTAGCGCGGGTCAACTGGTCGATCCTCGCCCTCTTCGCCGGGCTGTTCGTCGTCGTCGCGGGTGCGGAGGCGGGCGGGGTGATCGCGTCACTGGACCGGGTCTTCCCGGTCCCGGGCCCCGAGCATCCGACCGCGGCAATCCTCGCCGTCGTCGGCACCTCGATCGGGGCCAGCCAGCTCGTCAGCAACGTGCCGTGGGTCGCGCTGCAGATCCCGGTCCTCCAGGGCCTCGGCTTCGGCGCGGGAACGCCCGTCGTCTGGATGGCGTTGGCCGCCGGCAGTACGCTCGCCGGCAACCTCACGCTCCTCGGCGCCGCGAGCAACCTGATCCTCGTGGACGCCGCGGAACGACGGGGAGTCCGCATCCGCCTGTCCGAGTTCGTCCGCCACGGCGCTCCGATCGTCGCGATCACGGTGGCCGTGCTCGTCGTCTGCCTCGTCCTCGGGGTGTAGGGCCCCACGACGGGAGAGGCGGGGATCGATCCGGCCTTCCCGCGGGGACCCCGCAACCGCAGTCCGGCCCGGGAGACGCGGCGCGGTCAGCCGGGTCGCGGCGTGCCGCAGCCCCGGGTCCGGTGGTGGTTCCAGAATCTCCGGTAGAGCCACCGTACCGAGCGATCCAGCGGGGGAGCCCGGGCCAGGACCCGGGACGCCCGATCGCCCACCGCGAACGACAGGAGCGGGACCAGGATCTCGGGTCCGGTGCGTCGCACACCCTCGGCGACCAGGTGCGCCGACGCGAACCGGTCCTCCGCCGAGAGACCGGCGAGATCGTGGTCGGCCCCCGGCGCGTCCAGAGGCACGGCGACCAGGTGCCGATGGCTCGCCCCCACCGCAGCCCGGGCGAAGAACGTGCACGAGCCGCACCCGCGATCGTAGTAGAGCCGGGCGGCGCGTTCCTCCACGAACGGCACGGCAGCCGCAGCCCTAGCCCCAAGAAAGCGGGAGCGGTCCTAGGCGGCCCGCGCGGCCTTGCCCTTGGCTGGAGGGGCCGTCGACTCGGAGTAGCCGCACCGCCCGCACGAACGGCGGCCCTGGTGCTCGGCGAGGAACGTCCCCGGCCCGCACTTCGGGCACGACCGGTGCGTGCGAAGGAGCGCCTCCCCCTGGACGTCGTAGAGGCCGACCCGGGCCTTGGCCACGCGGATTCACTCCTTTGCTTCCGCGGCCGGCTCGGCCTTGGGCGCGGGGGCCTTCGGCGAGCCGGCCCCGGCCGGCTCGGCGGGAGCCTCGGGGGCGGGCGCGGCGCCCTTCGCGACCTTCTCCTTGAGCCGGTTGCGGACGAGGATGTGCTCCCGCGATATCTTCTTCGCGGACTCCGGGGAGTCGTAGACGTTCGCGTCCCCCCGCGAGACCGCGGTCCCGAACCGGGCGTTCATCCGCTCGATGACGACCCGATCCTTCGGCGCCTTCACGAGCTTCGCGAGCTCCGTGCGGACCTCGTCCCGGGGCGGGGTCGCGGCGCTCGCATGGGTGACCGCGAACCGGTATTCGTGCCGCTTCATCAGCGGGTTCGGTCGCTCTTCGAGGATCTCAATCTCCACGGTCGAGCCTCCTCGGTTCCATCAGGGCGATCAGGTGCCGCACGTTCTCCTTCGCGATCGCATCGACGCGCACGAAGGAGACCCCCGCACCCGGGATGCCGTATATAACGGTGGCCCCGGCGGGGAGCGACTCGACGAGCGCGAGCGAGCCGAGATCCTCCTCTCCCACGACCTCGATCAGGCCCCCTCCGTGGGCGACGAGGTCCCGGACCGCCGCGCGCAACCGCTCGGTCAGGGTCCCCGGCGGGTTCGTCACCCGGATCGTCCGTCGCGCGGCGAGCGCGCGGAACCGGTCCGGGGGCACCGCCTCCTGGCGGCGGGTCTTGTAGTCGACGATCCCGACCAGGGGAAGGTGGTCCAGGTCGATCGCCCGGCCCACGACCTGGTCGCCGCACGCGCCGAACGTTCCCAGGGCCCGGATCCTCCGGTCGGCCTCGTCCCCCGCGAAGACGGGGCCGTACCGTTCGGCGAGGACGGGGCGCAGCGACTCGGGGACGACCCACGCGCGGTCGTCACTTGACGCGGAGCGCGTACCGACCCGGGTCATGGATGCCCATCTTGCGAGCGATCTCCGACTTGTCGGGGTCGATGACGACCAGATACCCCTGCCACTCGCGCGACACCTCGCCGCCGCACTTCGGGCACTTCGGCTGGTCGGTGATCGTCCGGCAGTTCTTGCACGCCTTGAGGTTGATCATGGCGCCTTCGCCGCGGGCTTCGGAGCGGGCGCGGCCTTCTTCGTCGCCGAGGCGGCGGGCCTCTTCCCCCCGCGCTCCTCGGCCTTGCGGTGCGCATCCTGGATCCACTCGAAGCGGCCGAGCGCCGGCTGGCGCATCGTGAGCCCGATCCGGCTGTCGCGCGGGGAGATCTCGGAGAGCGACAGCGAGACGACGCGGGCGCGGACCTTGTAGCCGACCTTCAGGTCGCGCTTCGACTCGACGCCGACGAGCCGTTGGTTGTGCTCGTCGATGTTGACCCGGTCGTCCATGATCTGGGAGACGTGCAGGAGCCCGTCCAGCGGGCCGAACCGCACGAACGCGCCGAACTTGCGGATCTCGACGACCGCCCCCTCGACGACCTCCTGGATCTCGGGGCGGAACAGGAGCGCCTCGTACTCGACCTGCTGGTAGACCCCCCCGTCGCCGTGGATGATGTGCCCCTCGCCGATCGGCTTCACGTCCCGGATCGTGACCGCGAGGCTCTGGCCGTCGACGAGCTTCCCCTCGAACTGCTGCTGGGCTAGCTCGGAGATCACGCCGGCGAGCTCGGGTCCGAGCCGGGCCGGTGGGATGCGGACCACGTCGCGACGGTGGTCAAGGTAGTACATGCGCCGCGCGCGAGAAAGGGGCTCTATAAGATGATTGGGGTGAGGCGGTCGCCGGCGGAGCGTCTCCGGCGTGCATCCGTCGCGTCGCGGACGAGGAACGGGTTCCGCGCGGCCCCGTCCCGGCGGTTCCCCCGTCGTTCGCCCCTGCCCGCCGCAGCGGCGGTCAGCGCGGCGCCGGTATCCCGAGCGCCCGGTCGGTCCGCGTGACCGACGTCGGGCCGTCCGGAGCGAGGTCGAGCATCGCCCGGATCGCGTCGATGTTCTCCGGGACGACGATCGACTCCTGGTGGATCGCCTGGAAGAAACGGAGCTCCCGCCCCTCGAGGTGCACCCCGGCCTCCCACACCACGTTCTCGATCATGTCGTTGAGCCCGATCCCCCGATCCCGCGCGTACTCCATCGCCTGGGGCGTGCCGTCGACGCGCTCCCACGGAGCGAACAGGTGGAAGCGGGGGGTCTCGCGGAACGCCCGGATCACCTCCGCGACGTCCTTCGGCGCCGTCCGCAGGCGGACGTGGTTCGCGTGCACGTGCATCAGCGTCGTCGGTACGACCAGCGCCGTCGTCACGATCGGGAGGTCGGGGTAGACCGTTCGGACGTCGGGCCCGTGGTGGGACGGGATATGGAAGTGAGGGAGGATCCCGTTCACGGGCCCGCGGCTCGACTCCGCAGGGTCGGCGGCGCGGCGCACGAGCGTCGCCTCCCAGCTCGCGACGCCCCACCGGGGTTCGACGACCGAGACCGCGCGCGCGATCCCGGTCGTGTTGCAGGAGACGACGCGCAGGCTCCGCTTGCCCCGGCACGCGGCGTAGTTCGCCAGCGCGCTGAACGACGCCTCGGCGATGTCGGCGTCCTCCCCGCCCTGGAAGATCGCGCGGATCCCGCGCTGGGCGTAGATCGCCCGATTCGCGAGCCCCACGTCGTCGGGGGTCGCGTCCACGACGATGTCCGCCCGGCCGAGGAGGTCGGGGAGGGTGCCGGCGACCTTGAGACCGACCGCCTCGAACTCCGCGGCCCGGCCCGTTCCGGCGACGAACAAGGGGTAGCCTTTCTCGACCGCCCGTACCGCCTCGAAGCTGGGGCGCGTCTTCGCGACTCCCGCGAGGACCATGTCGGGCTGCTTCGCCACCGCGTCGGCGACGCGCTTTCCGATCGTGCCGTAGCCGTTGATCGCGACGCGCACCTTCGCTGCGGGCGCCACGACGCCGCGGAGCGGGCGCCGGAATAAAGGAGTTCCTCGGCGCCGGCTCCCCAGCGGGCAGGGCTAAATCTCCGGACCGCCGTCCCGCGGCCCGTCCGATGGAGTTTGCGTTCAGCGACGAGGAGCGCGCGTTCCAAGACGCCGCACGCCGGTTCGGCGACCGGGTCCTCCGCCCCCACGAACGGGCGATCGACTCGGAGGGACGGATCCCCGCCGAGGTCGTTTCGGCGATGGCGGAGCTCGGACTCCTCGCGATGCCGGTTCCCGAGGCGTACGGCGGGATCGGCGCCTCGGCGGTCCTCACCGAGATCGCGGCGGAGGAGGTCGGCCGCGGCGACCTCTCGATGGCGACCGCGGTGTTCTTCCTGCTGGAGGCCGGCTGGGGCGGGCTGCTCTCCCGCCACGGCACCGAGGAGGCGAAGCGCGAGATCCTCCCACCGGTCTGCGCGGGCAAGGCGTTCCTCGGGATCGCCACCACCGAACCGACGGGGGGGAGCGACCTCGCCAGCATGCGCTCGACCTCCCGACGCGAGGGCGAGGAGTTCGTCGTGCGCGGCGAGAAGGCGTTCGTCTCGGGGGTCGAGGAGGCGAAGGCGCTCGGCGGGGGCCACCTGACGCTCACCAAGGGAGCCGGCGG
>JASHOP010000009.1 GCA_030041075.1 Thermoplasmata archaeon
GATCCCGTAGAAGATCGCGATGAACAGCACGCTCTGGGCGAGGATCCCCGGCGTCAGGAACTGGAGGTAGGTGTACGGCGCGGTGTCGAACGCGTGGATCGCCGTGAACACCCCGCCGAAGACGACCAGCCAGAGGGCAGGCTGGACCGCGCGGAGGAGCAGCTCCGTGGGGTCGTGGGCGAGCTTGCGGGCCTCCAGCCCGACGATCGCCACGATCTGGTCGAACGTCGCGGACGCCCCCCCCGCGAGGCGGGCGCCCGCGGCCGGGCGGACCACCTCACTGGAGACGGACGGCGACACGGCGAGTCCTCCCAACCTCGCGGTAGCTTCCGGACAGGTCGAGCTCGGCGCCGGCGTAGTGGGCGAAGACGTCGTCGAGCGTCGCGTTCGGCCGTTCGAGGCTCGCCTTCAGGTCCGACGGACGGCCGAGCGCGACCATCGATCCTCGGTGGAGGACCCCGACCCGCTCGCAGAGCCGGTCCGCCTCCTCCATGTAGTGCGTCGTCACGACCACCGACATTCCGTAGCGCTCCCGCAGGCGTTCGATCTGCTCCCATACCGCGTCGCGCGCCACCGGGTCGAGCCCGACCGTGGGCTCGTCCAGAAAGAGGAGCCGCGGCCGGTGCATCAGCGCCTGGGCCATCTCGAGCCGACGGATCATGCCACCCGAGTAGTTCTTCACGAGCTGGTCGGCGACCGCCCCGAGCCCCATGAAGTCGAGCGCCTCGCGGATCCGTGCCTCGCGCTCGGACCGGGGGATGCGGTAGAGGCGGGCGAACACCCAAAGATTCTCGTAGCCGCTGACCTGGGCGTCCGCGGAGATGAGCTGCGGGACGTAGCCGATCCGGCGCCGGACCTCGGCCGGCTCGCGCGCGACGTCGAATCCGGCGACCTGCGCGGACCCTGCGGAGGCGGGCAGGAGGGTCGTCAGCATCTTGATCGTCGTCGTCTTCCCCGCGCCGTTCGGGCCGATCAGGCCGAACACCTCCCCGCTGCCGACCGAGAACGTCAGCCGGTCGACCGCGGTGAGCTCGCCGAACCGCCGGGTGAGGTCGCGCGTGGCGAGCACCGGCGGCGGGGCGGCGGCGTTCATCGGTTTATGCGCTCCCGGAACACGCGGACGTTACATCGTCTTCGGCAGAACTCGACGTCGGGGGATCGCCGTCGGCCGGGCCGGACCGCAAGCCCCCGGGGGCGCTACGCGTGCGTCGCCTCGATCTTTTTCTCGGCCTGGATCCACGTGAGCTGCGGGCGAAAGCCCAGCTTCTCGTTGATCGCCCAGATCGGCCGGTTCAACGAGTCGTTGGTGGTGTGCAGCGCGCGGTAGCCGTGGCCCCGGGCGTACTCGACGGCCCGGCGCTTGAGCTCCGTCGCGAGGCCGAGACCCCGGAACCGCGGATCGGTCCCGGTGAACCCGATGTGGAGAGAATCCGGCGCCTTGAGGTCGCGCTCGAGGGAGCTCATGCCGACGTACTCCTCGCCGCGCACCGCCAGAAACAGCCCGTCCGCCAGGAAGCCGGGACCCTCGAGCTCATGCGCGAAGAACTCCTCCCGCGAGATCGGGGTGTACGTGCCGATCCGGGGCACGTCCGCGGACGCGGTCTGGCCCAGCCGGTAGAGGCGCTCCCGAACCTCGGGCCGATCGACCCCCTCGCGCGCGATCGTCGTAAATCGGAACCCTCGGGACTCCAGCTCGTTCGACCGGTCGACGAGCGACGCCCGGTTGGCGGACGTCACCTCGAGGCGCGAGACCCACTGCTTTCGGACGGTCGCGAACCCGTGCCGCGAAGCGAACGCCATGCTCCGGGCGTCGCCGTCTCGAACATGGCACCAGAGAGAGATCGCCTGCCGCTCGAGCGCCTCGCGCTCGAGGAGCGCCGCAAGCTCCCGTCCGATCCCTCGGTGCTGGTGCCCGGGGTCGACCATGATCGACACCGCGAACTTCCGGGGGTGGTAGCCGTAGGAGTCATGGCGAAGGTCCGCCGTGGCGACCACCGTGCCCGCGCGCGTCTCCTCGACGGCCCACTTCCGGTGGACGAGGCTCGCGTTGATCGCGTGGCTCCGGTCCCAGTGTCGCATCTCGTCGGCCGTCGCGGGAAACTCGGGCACCAGGGCGGCCCCGATGCGTGCGAGCGCGTCGTAGTCCGCGTCCACGAACGGGCGGACCGAGTAGAGCGACCGATCCATACTCGTTCGCGCGACTGGCGGACCAGGTCTTAGCCGTAGCCGGGCGCTCGCCGAGCCGGCGGAGACCCTCGCCGAGCCTGGGTGTCCGCCGCGGCGAAGGTCCCCGCACGAGCGTCGGGTCCGCGGGGCCGACGGCGGCGCGGGGGGGAGGGGACAGAGGAGGCTTCATCCGCAGGTCGCCCTCTCGGTGGGCCGTGTCCGCCGACCGGCGAGCGAGCCGTCCGCGGAGGGAGGGCGATCTCGCGGAGTTCCTCGAGCAGGACTGGGCCAACTGGATGGTCGAGTATCCCGAGCTCGCCACCCAGTTCGGATTCCCCGGTCAGAACGACCGGTGGAGGGACAACTCCCCTGCGGGGATCGAACGACGACGACGCCACCTGGCCGCGAGTCGAAAGGCCCTCGACGGCTTCGACCGGCGGGACCTGGCCGACGGCGACCGCCTTACCTTCGCCATGTACCGTTCCCTGCTCGAGGACGCGGAGGCAGGTCTCCGATTCGGCCACGATCCGTTGCCGTTCTGCCTCGGCGCACCCGCGAGCCTCTGGATGCCGCTCAACCAGCTCGAAGGGATCCACATCTCCGCCTCGGAAATGGCGGAGATCCAGCCGCGCGCTCGGCTGTCCGACTACGAGGACCTTCTGGCCCGACTGCGGGGCCTGCCGACGGCGGTCGAGCAGACGTTGACGCTCCTCGAGGCCGGCCGCGCGCGGGGATACACCCCACCGCGGATCACGGTCCGGAGCGTCCCCGACCAGATCGCGAGCCTTGTGCCGGGCGATCCCCGAGCGAGCGAGTTGCTGAAGCCGTTCGTCGACTTCCCGAGCACCGTAGGCGGAGCCGACCGGGCTCGGCTGGAGGCCGGGGCCCGCCGGATCTATCTCGACCGGGTCGCGCCGAGCTTCGAAAAGCTGGGGGAATACTACCGGTCGCAGTACCTGCCCTCCTGCCGGGAGGCGATCGCGGCCTCCGCCCTCCCGAACGGGACGGAGGCCTACCGCTTCCTCGTTCGCTGGACCACGACCACCGACCTCACCCCCCAGCAGATCCACGATATCGGCTTGGCCGAGGTCCGGCGGATCCGCGCGGCGATCGAGACGCTGAAGGCGAAGACCGGATTCGCGGGCCCGTTCGAGGAGTTCCTGCGATTCCTTCGCACCGATCCTCGGTTCTTCTGGAACGGAGCCGAGGAGCTGGTCAACGGCTACCGGATCATCGCGAAGCAGATCGACCCCCAGCTCGGGCGGCTGTTCGGGCGCCTCCCCCGTCTCCCGTACGGCGTCCACGCCGTCCCCGAGTTCCGGCACGAGAGCTCGCCGACCGCCTACTACCTGCCGGGAGCGCCGTCCACCGGTCGGGCGGGCGGATTTTTCACGAACACCTACCGGGTCGAGACCCGGCCCCGCTGGGAGATGGAGGCGCTCACCCTCCACGAGGCGGTTCCCGGCCATCACCTCCAGTGCGCGCTCGCCCAGGAGATCGACGGCCTTCCCGAGTTCCGCCGCCAGACCGGCCCGACGGCGTACTGCGAGGGCTGGGGCCTCTACGCCGAGAGCCTCGGCGAAGAGCTCGGCTTCTACACGGACCCGTACTCGAAGCTGGGCCAGCTCACGTTCGATATGTGGCGGGCGATCCGCCTCGTGGTCGACACGGGGATGCACGCCCTCGGCTGGAGCCGCGAGCAGGCGATCCAGCTGCTCCGGGAGCAGACCGGCATGAGCGACGCGGGGATCGCGGTCGAGGTGGATCGCTACATCGTCTGGCCCGGCCAGGCGCTCGCGTACAAGATCGGCCAACTGAAGATTCGGGAGCTTCGGACCCTCGCGGAGCAGCGGCTCGGCGAGCGGTTCGATCTCCGTGCGTTCCACGACCTGGTCCTGGGCGAGGGAGCCCTCGGCCTCCGCGACCTCGAAGCCCGGGTCCGGTCCTGGCTCGACATCCCACCGCCCGTCAACGGCACTCCGGCGGACCGGGGTCGCGGACACCGCGCCCGGCGGCCGGACCGCCACGGCCCGCGATCGGGCAGGGTCCGGGTCGCTTCCCGGCCGTCCCGCCGCGCCACCGGGGTGGCCCGGAGCGGCCGGCGCCACCACCGGTAGCGTCGCATCGGTCCGCACCGCGCGGGGCCCGGATCGCTCCGTTCAGCGCAAAAGGCCGGCGCCCTGGAGCTCCTTCATCAGCTTCCGGACCGCGACCTCGATGTCCGACGGCCGATGGGCTCCGGTGCAGACCAGCTTCCCGCTCCCGAACAGGAGGACGACGACATGCGGGTCCTCGATCCGGCAGACCAGCCCGGGGAACTGCTCGGGCTCGTACTCGACCCGGTCCAGGCCGAGCGTGACGGCGATCGCGTTGAGGTTGATCTCGCTGCCCAGGTCCGAGCTCGCGACGATGTTCTGGACCTGGATCTGGGGCCGGGCGGTGACCTTCTGCCCTCCCTTGCGGATCTCCTGGGAGACGACCCGGATCGAGTCCTCGACCTGCTTTCGGCTCTTTCCGCCGGTGCAAACGACCTTGCCCGAGTGGAAGAGCAGGATCGCCGTCTTCGGGTCCTTGAGCCGGTAGATGAGCCCGGGGAACTGGTCCGGTTCGTACTCGGCGCCATCGAGCCGGAGCGCGATCGACGGGAGATCGAGCTGGTCGGACAGGGAGGTCGACGCGACCACGTTCTCGATGCGTATTTTCAGCATGGCACCGGCCCTAGGGCCTTTAAGAGGCTCTTAAAGGGTCGCCACCCCCCCGGGGCGGTGGGGGGCGAACTGTCGGCGCCTCCGAACGGGTCCCGAAGTTCCACCCCTTAAATACGACCGCTTTCTTACCAAACTCGGCCGCTCCGGCGGCGTATCGGAGGAAGACGATGATGATGACGGGCCAGACCCCGATCCTCGTCCTCAAGGAAGGCACGAAGCGGGAGAAGGGGCGGGGCGCGCTGTCGAACAACATCGCGGCGGCGAAGGCGATCGCGGACTCGGTCCGCTCGACGCTCGGGCCGCGCGGCCTCGACAAGATGCTGGTCGACTCGATGGGCGACGTCGTCGTGACGAACGACGGCGTGACGATCCTCAAGGAGATGGACGTCGAGCACCCCGCCGCGAAGATGCTCGTCGAGGTCGCGAAGACGATGGACCAGGAAGCGGGGGACGGCACGACCACCGCCGTGATCCTCGCGGGCGCGCTCCTGACTCGGGCGGAGACGCTGATCGAGCAGAACGTCCACCCGACGATCATCGGGCAGGGGTTCCGGATGGCGTCGAAGAAGGCGCTCGAGATCCTCGGCCGCATCAGCCAGCCCGTGGCGATCTCGGACGCGGAGACCCTGACGCGGATCGCGAGCACCTCGATGGGGTCGAAGTCGGTCTCGTTCAACCGCGAGTCGCTCGCGAAGATCGCGGTCCAGGCGGTGACCGACGTCGCGCAACCGAAGGGCGACGGCTATCGGGTCGACCTCGACAACGTGCAGATCATCAAGAAGCAGGGTGGGCAGATGTCGGACACCTCGCTCATCGAGGGAGTGATCGTCGACAAGGAGAAGGTCCACTCGGGGATGCCGAACCGGGTCGAGAACCCGAAGATCGCGCTCCTCGATGCCGCGCTCGAGATCAAGAAGACCGAGATCGACGCGAAGATCGAGATCAGCGAGCCGAGCCAGCTGAACGCGTTCCTCCAGGAGGAGGAGAACATGCTGCGTCGGATGGTCGACCAGGTGAAGAAGTCCGGGGCGAACGTGGTGATCCTCCAGAAGGGGATCGACGATCTCGCGCAGCACTTTTTGGCGAAGGAGGGGATCTACGCGGTCCGACGGGCGAAGAA